>DHIR01000038.1:12316-31867 GCA_002403905.1 Mucilaginibacter sp. UBA4741 | reverse complement strand
CCTAACGAAGCTATGCTGGCTTTTGAGGATATGATGCGCAAAAAAATTGTAATGCCGGCACACTTTTTACGCGAAGTAGGTTTAAAAATTGGTCAAACCTTTGGGCACTTTACTGATGCCGCGCAACGCCTGGGTATTTATACCGCGGTTGATTACGTAGATATTTTGAAAGAATTAATTACCGACTGGCATATTGAAAGCATGACCGGACTAAGTGAAAGCGGCGAGAAAGCACGAGACTACGTTGTTGCCTTGCCTAACCGTTTATTGCGTATTGCCGATCGTATGAAAAACCCAACGCTTGATTATAAATTTAGCTGGATAGCCGGGTAAAGCTCCACCCAACCCTCCCGGTAAGGAGGGTTTTAAAAAATTGTTTAATTAAAGTCTCCTCTACCGGGGGAGATTTAGAGGGGGCTTATCCTTCTACAACCAGGTCAACCCCTCGTATATCATCTGTTAAATCTTCAAACAAGCTGTTTAAGATAGATTCTATAGTAAGTGAGTTTACATCATCCACATAATGCTCATTGCGGGTTATCCAGAGCTCGCGGCCCTTTATCTCTAAATGGAATAATGCGCCCTCATATATTTCTGGTTGCGATATTTCAACTGCATCACCAATTTTCTCAATTTTAAAACTGATATCTTCCTGCCGTTGTTGTTTAAACAGCGGGTTAAGCTTTTGCTGTAAATGAGCCAGCAATTCGTCCGGGGTAATGCGGGTATGCAGGGTTATAACTTTCATATATAAAGTACACCCAAAAGCTAATATTGTTTGGTTTTTTGTTAAGCCCTCGCCATCCGTTCCAATGCGTCAATAAACATTGGGGAGTCGTTTAAGCTTTCCACTAATTGTACATGCTCCCCACCCAGGGCGCGGAACTCGCCGCCATATTCTTCGGTAACTTCGTAAACGGTTTCAAGGCAATCGGCAACAAAGGCCGGGCAAAATACCAAGAGGCGTTTCTTGCCTTCGTGAGCTAATTGCTCAACTACTTTACTCGTATAAGGCTGTACCCATGGGTCGTTACCTAAGCGAGATTGAAAACAAATGGTATATTTTTCTTTAGGTAGACCCATTTTCTCGGCAATCAGTCGTGCTGTATCGTATGATTGCGCCGAGTAGCAAAATTTATTGGTATCGTTAAGCGTATCGCAGCAGCCATCAACCTGTAGGCAATAAGTGTGGGTATGGTCGCATTTTTTTATCTGGCGCTGCGGCAAGCCATGAAAGCTGAATAATATATGATCGTAAGTGTCAGGCTGATATTTTTGAGCGTTGTTGGCAAAAGTTTGTATCATCAAATCATCATCATGAAATGAATTAACAAAAGATATATTAGGTATAGTTTGCCAGGTTTTAATCAAATCCATCACCTTCTCCTGTACAGACCCGGTACTGGCCGAAGCATATTGCGGGAACATCGGGATAACTTTAATATCATTAACCAAGTTTGCTTTTAATCGCTCCAAAGCCAACTCGATAGAAGGGGTTTGATAACGCATAGCTAGTTCTACCTGGTACTCATCGCCTAAGCGTTGTTGTAATGCCTGATGTTGTAGTTTACTGTAATGCAATAAAGGCGAGCCGGTTTCTTTATCCCATATTGCCTGGTATAACTTAGCCGACTTTGGGGCACGAAAAGGAACAATAATGCCTTGCACTAAAAGGGTGCGCAAAACGGGATTAATATCAATAACCCGCCCGTCCATTAAAAACTCGTTTAAATATTTACGTACATCAGCGGTACTTGGGCTATCAGGGGTACCCAGGTTAACCAGTAAAATTCCTTTTTTAGACATCAGGGCAAAAATAGCAAAAAACGGGTTAACACCCTAAAGGCAGAATTTCTTTACAAATGGATTAAAAAGCGAATGAATAATATCGAATAATCCCTTCAGGAGACCGCGGGGTTAAAATTTCTCCAACTCGGCTTTCACTTCTTCCATCAACCACATAGGTGTTGATGTTGCGCCTGCAATACCAACAGTATCACCGGGGGCGAACATAGATTGTTTTAACTCGCTGCTTGAAGATATAAAGAAAGTGTTTGGATTATGCTTGCGGCAAACCTCGTAAAGTACTTTGCCGTTTGATGATTTTACACCCGATACAAATACCACTTTATCAAAGCTTTTGGCAAATACCGGCAGGTCCTTGTCGCGGTTTGATACTTGGCGGCAAATGGTGTCGTTAGCATTCAGGTCATAACCACGCGCGTTCAGCTCGTCCTTTACCTGGTAAAACTTTTCCATGCTTTTGGTGGTCTGGCTATAGAGCGTAATGTTTTGAGGCAGCTCTACATTATCCAGCTCGGCAATATCCTGGAAAACCAGCGCTTCGTTATTGGTTTGTCCTTGCAGGCCAATAACCTCGGCATGCCCGTGCTTGCCAAATATTAATATTTTTTCTTTTTGGTCGAATGATGTTTTAATGCGGTTTTGCAATTTCAGCACCACCGGGCATGAGGCATCTATAAGGGTGATATTATTCTCTAAAGCGGTGCGATATGTGTCCGGCGCTTCACCGTGCGCACGGATAAGTACTTTTTCGTTATGCAGGCTCTTAAACTCTTCGTGATCAATAATGCGTAACCCAAGCGATTTTAGGCGGGCAACCTCTTCGTCATTATGCACTATATCGCCCAGGCAATATAAATAACCGTCTGCGGCTAATATATCCTCGGCCATATCAATAGCGTAGATAACCCCAAAGCAAAAGCCCGAGTCTTTATCTATAGTAACCTTTAATTGATATGATCCCATTACGCTACAAATTTACTATTTTTTGTCTGAATCACTGATTAAATTGATTGTTGGATTAAGCTGATCATTTATATATATATTGATCTCATAAATCATCATAATCTATTTAATCTGTGATCCTCTATTGCAGGGCAACAAAAAATATAAATTGACTAACCAATAAAGCCGGCCCAACTATGCTTTGTTTTTTAAAATGCATCTGCTCAAATAAAAACAACAGCACCAAACTTATGATAAACCAGCACCCATAATTTTGTATGGGGATGCGGCCAGCCGCCCAATGCCAGTAATCTAAACGTGCGGCTACAGGCTCAATTAATAAATCCAATAAAACCAATACGAATGCCCCTGCCAGTAACCTTAGCCAAATAGATTTAATACGTATTTGCTGTAATGAAACTCCAACAGTATAAATCAGCAAAAACCAGTTTATTCCCATTATTAGCGGGATGACATCAATACTAAATCCTAACGTTTTTCCATAGGTATAATTGCCAAACAATTGTCCGGTATATACGCCTGCCCACTCAACTGCGAAGCCGATTATAAATATCAGCAGAAAGAAAAGCATGATCTTGGCGCCAAATTTTTCATGGTTAAAAAGCAGGATGATAGCCATCAGCAATAAATGATAAGGTACCAATTGTAAAAATATTGGCCTTAACCCGGCAACGGATAACCCGATCAATCCAATTAAATGAAATATAATAACCAGCCTTACAGAAGTAGTAGTGCGTCTGTTTTTTATGGGTGGAGTAGTACGTAGTTTTATATTTTTCGGCCTTTCCATATCATGGTTTTGGTTAGGTGCCTTTGTATGGCTAAAAACGCGACAAGTGTTAAACTAAACATTTGCGCCGGATGTAATAATATATTATACCATGCATTTTGCCCCGCCGAAAGCGAGATCATTACACGGGTAAGTATAATTAAGCCAAACATAAATAGTATCAACTCAAAATGGAGCGTCATCATCACAATCATAGGCCCCCCTATTATCAATACAATATAAATTAAAAACCAGATGATATTATAATTAAACGCCGCCAAAAAGTTTTTACTGAAGCCATTCACCGCATCGCGATAGTTTTTATACATACGGCAATTTATCATCCCGTTAGCTAATAAAGCCTCGCCATTGCATGATGCCGCTTTTACAAGCCGCATTATTTCCACATCCTCAACCACTTTGTCTTTAACCTGTTCGTGCCATTGATGTTTTTGGTATAGTTCGGCATCAAACAGCATGAATTGCCCACTGGCGGCGGCGACCGTATAGTTTTTAACCAAGTAAATTAAACGCAGGGGCAGCAAGTTTAATAATATATAATGCATTAACGGTACTACCAGGCGCTCGCCAATAGTAACCATTTGCTGATTGGTAAATAAACTTAACAGGCCCAATTTGTTTACATACATGCGGTGTACAGCACTGTTTATAAGGCCGGGGTTTACCTGCTCATCGGCATCAATAAATAATAAAAAATCACCTTGTGCATGACGCGCTAGTTGGTAACAGGCAAAGTTTTTACCCAACCAGCCATGAGGTAGCGGCGCGCCTTTTATAACCCTGAAATGCGGGTGCTTATCGGCAAAAGCAGCGCAGATCTTATAAGTAGTATCTGATGATTCATCATCCAGTATAATCACTTCATAATTGGAATAATCCTGCTTGTAGATAGATTGTAGCAATGATAATATGTTTTCTACTTCATTACGTGCAGGTATCAGGATTGAAACCAGGTCTGGGTAAGGCCGATTTACACGACGTAGTTTGGGGTCTGATATAAAATTAAACAGTGTTACAGTAAACCGCAGGATGATGAAAAAGAAGGTAACGGCTATGGCAATTATCATTATACAGTTTTTTCAATTTGTTGCAGTCGCGCGGCATCATAATGCTGTTGATAGGCGGTTTGTAATTCCTCTATGGTATCAAAAGCAACATCGGCAACTGCTTTTAAATATACGGTTGCACCAGGTTTTTTATGCTGGAAATGCTCAATAAACATAGTCGAAAATACCAATTGAAATTTACCTTTGGCTTGTTTAAGTATTTTCATTATCCCTTTTTCAAACTCAACGGTAGTGATAAAGTTAGAATAAAGTTTGCCTTGCGGGAAGATCAGTACCAGGTTATCAGGATCGTTTAATAATCGCGCTGCAAAATCCAGCGATTCAATAATGTCTTTTGATTTTTTGTTGATAGAAAAAGCCCCGCCATATTTAAGGACAGATATCCTTTTAGCGGTTTTTTCAAGCAGCATAATGTGGAACTTCTTTTTAAATAACTTGCAGTTGATGTAGTAAGATAAAAACCCATCCCAAAAACCTGAATGGTTAGCTATTAATAATACCGGCCGGTTTTTGTCTATATCAATACTATTAAAATCGATACGGTTAAAATTGCGTGCTATGATCCAGTGTACATAGGTATGAAATCCCCACCTGATGATATTGTTGTTTTTAGGATAGATCATTAATGTTCCACGTTTACCTGGTCTTTTAACGCTTGGGTATGAAAAGTGTTGATGTTTTCAACCAGTGTATTAAAAGGTACCTCGCCGGCTACACCGCAATCATATAAATGGATATAGGCCGATGGCTTCAAACTCTCAAAATACTCTATCAATGTGCAAGCATAAACAATTTGGCAGGGGCCCTTTATTTGTTTGATAATGCGCTCTATACCTTTTTCAACATGAATATGTGTGATATGATTCGAAGAAAGCTCGCCTTGCGGGAATACAAGCACTAAATTTTCCGGATTGCTTAATAACCTGGCCGTGTAAGCTAACGACTCCACCATGTCGCGCGAGTTTTTTTTCATGGAGTATGCACCCATATAATTTAAATAAGAGTACTTCATAAAATGATCATGCTGCATCATGATATAAAACTTACGCCCCAGATTGCTATACGCCATATAGTAGCCAAAAAAACCATCCCACCAGCTAAAATGATTAATCAATAAAAAAATAGAATGCCCCGGCTTTGGCGTGAAAGGCATAGGCTGAATGATATTAAATTTACGCCCCATCCACCACCTTACGTAGCGGTTAAATAAATGACTAGCAAGGTCTGTTCTGCGCGAGGTTATCATATCTCAAAATTAGCTAAATATTCGTCAAGAGCTGGTATAACCAGCCAATGCCCCAAAGGTAACTCATGCACCTCGGCATTGTTTAGTTTTTGTATAAATGGCAGCGCCGCCGTTTTGGGGAACAAACCATCATGCTGCCCAAATATCAGTTTACAAGATATTTTATGCTGATTGATGAGCGCAGCTAACTTTTCGGTATCGGGCTTTAACAGTCTGATAAGATTTAGCGTGTAATAAACATCCAATCGTTTTTTTGGGGTGTCCATTTCGTTGTTGGCTATTTGGTAAAGACTGTCATCAATAAAACCAACCTTTTTAAGGGCATTAAGCATGGTTGTTGCCAGCCAGTTGCTTTTGGCTATCCGCTTAAAAAAGAGGCGGCCCAATGGTTGGTGCATTAAAAAATGGAAGCCTTTATAAACTGATAAACCATCGGGTGCCATTAAAATAATTTCGTCTATCAGGTCGGCATAATCTTCAACTAGTATCAGGGCCAGGTTGGCGCCTATAGAGTATCCCATTACCGAGAAGCGCTGTCTGCCATATAGCTTAAACCACTCCTCTACATACCCCCTCACCATAGCTTTCGGCATGCCGGCTATGATCTTCTGCTCGGTCCAGTTGTCTATCTTACTTTCATCGTGAAAAAAATGATCGAAACCATAAATGTGGTAGTCCTGTAAAATAGATTTCTCCAATACATGAAACTGCTTACCCGTCATGCCATAGCCATGAAAAGCCAGGATTGGTTTTTGGCCCTCGCCATATTCATGAAAATGTGCTTTACCCAAGCCCTCAATCTGTAAAAAGCCCATTAAGATTGTTTAATATAATTTACAATAGTGTTAGTAGCGCCTATATGTCCGGATACATAGCTGCTTACTTTTTTACCGGCGGCTGCGCAATTTGCGTCGTTGTTAATCAAATCGGCAACTACTTTTTTTAATTCGGCCTCATCATTAACACAAAAACCGGCGCCAAGGTTTATCAAATCTTTGGCTTCTTTAAATTTATGATAGTTGGGGCCAAATATAATCGGCAAACCAAAAGCCGCGGCCTCTAAAGTATTGTGGATGCCCGCGCCAAAACCACCGCCTATGTAAGCAATATCGCCATATTGGTATAGCGAAGATAGCATGCCGATGTTATCGATAATTAAGATTTGAGACGTGAGATTTGAGATCTGAGATGGAAGTTGAGAATATCTTACAGCAGAGTTTTCAGGCAATAAACTTATTAGTTTGTTTATTTTCTCTTCGCTAATTTCATGGGGTGCAAAAATAAATTTCCAGTCAGGATATTGGGTAATCAATGTAGCCACCAATTGCTCATCTGCTGGCCACGTGCTGCCGGCAATAAAAAGTTTTTGTCCATTTTTAAATTGGTTAATAACGGGCAGTTCTTTCGGCTGTTGCGCATTGGCCCAAACCCTGTCAAAGCGGGTATCGCCGCTAACGGTGGCATTAGTTATGTTTATGGATTTGAGTAATTGTACGGATTGCTCATCCTGCACAAAAAAATGATTTACAAAACCCAGTATTTTGCGATGCAGGCCGCCATACCATTTAAAAAACACTTGATTTGGCCTGAATATGCCCGATATGATATATAAAGGTGTGTCGCGTTTATGCAGTTCATCGAAAAAGTGATACCAGTATTCGTATTTGGTAAATATGGCAATCGTGGGATTAATGACTGTAATAAACTCACGCGCTTTTTTAGCAGTATCTAAAGGCAGGTAATAAACAGCATCAGCTAATGGCGTATTTTTCCTGATCTCGAACCCTGATGGCGAAAAAAACGTAATAACAATTTTGCTTTGCGGATAGATGGTTCTAAATTGTTCTAATACCGGGCGGCCTTGTTCAAACTCACCAAGGGAGGCAAAATGGAACCATATACTTTTATCAAATTGAGTATAAGTAACATACCTGCGGCCTTTTATCCAAAGAGCGGCTTTTTTATTAAAGAGAGAAAAAAGTAATATTAGGATGTAGTAAACGCGTAACCCTAAGTTATATAATAATAACATTTTAAATACGAAATCAGTATCTTCGCCGCGATAAATATAACAACAATATAAACAAATACTTTTGTGAAAATAGCTGTAGTAGGAACAGGATATGTAGGTTTAGTAACCGGGACTTGTTTAGCCGAAACCGGCAACCAGGTTATCTGTGTTGATATAAACGAGAACAAAGTGAAAATGATGCAGGACGGCAAATTGCCTATTTATGAGCCTGGATTAGAATTGCTTTTTACCCGTAACATAAACCAGGGCCGATTGCATTTTACCAACAACCTGGCAGACGCTATAAAAGAAGCTAAAATTATATTTCTTGCCTTACCAACCCCTCCAGGTGGTGATGGCTCTGCCGATCTGAGCTATGTGTTAGGTGCATCAAAAGATATCGCGAAATTAATAACAGAATATAAAGTAATAGTAACCAAATCAACCGTTCCGGTTGGTACGGCCGATAAAATTACCGCGGTGCTTAATGAACATACTGATGTTGAATTTGCTGTGGTATCTAATCCTGAGTTTTTACGTGAGGGCGTAGCGGTTGAGGATTTTATGAAACCCGATCGTATTGTTATAGGTACTTTGGATGAACGCGCCCGTAAATTAATGGGCGAATTATACTCGCCTTATGTGCGCCAGGGTAACCCGGTTATTTATATGGATCAGCGCTCGTCCGAATTGACGAAATACGCGGCCAACTCTTTCCTGGCTACCAAAATATCGTTCATGAACGAGATAGCTAACCTTTGCGAATTGGTTGGTGCCGATGTTGATATGGTTAGACGCGGCATTGGTGCCGATGACCGTATTGGCCGTCGTTTCTTGTTCTCGGGCATAGGTTACGGCGGTAGCTGTTTCCCCAAAGATGTCCAGGCGCTGGCAAAATCAGCCAAAGAAATAAATTACGATTTTAAAATATTAAACGCGGTTATGGATGTTAATGACATCCAACGCAAAATATTGGTGGAGAAGGTAAAGAAATACTATAATGGCGATTTGAAAAATAAAAAGTTTGCCATTTGGGGCCTTGCCTTTAAACCCGAAACTGATGATATACGCGAAGCCCCGGCTTTGTATATTATTGACGAATTATTAAAAGAGGGTGCGACAGTAGCAGCGTTTGATCCTGAGGCTATGCCCAATGTTAAAGGATTAATAGGTGATGCCATAACATATACAGACAACCAGTACGATGCATTAAAAGATGCAGACGCGTTGTTAATATTGACAGAGTGGTCTGTATTCCGAACACCTGATTTTGATCAGTTAGCGTCACTTTTAAAAGCAAAGGTTATTTTTGACGGGCGTAATTTATACGACATACAAAAAATGATAGACTGTGGATATTATTATAACAGCATAGGTAGAAAAGTAGTAAGCTAATGGCACGTAAACGCATATTAATTACCGGTGCTGCCGGCTTTTTAGGCTCGCATTTATGCGATAGGTTTATTAAGGAAGATTACCATGTTATTGGTATGGATAACTTGATAACTGGCGATCTGCGCAATATTGAACATTTATTTAAACTGGAGAATTTTGAGTTTTATAATCATGATGTTTCCAAGTTTGTATACGTGCCCGGCGATTTGGATTATATACTGCACTTTGCATCACCTGCCAGCCCTATTGATTATTTAAAAATACCTATCCAAACTTTAAAAGTAGGCTCATTAGGTACCCACAATTTGTTGGGATTGGCCCGTTCTAAAAAAGCCAGGATGTTGATAGCTTCAACATCCGAAGTTTATGGCGATCCTAATGTTAACCCCCAACCCGAAGAATATTGGGGTAATGTTAACCCGGTTGGCCCGCGCGGTGTGTATGATGAAGCAAAGCGTTTCCAGGAAGCTATAACTATGGCTTACCATACTTTTCATGGATTACAAACCAGGATTGTACGCATATTTAATACTTATGGCCCACGTATGAGACTTAACGATGGACGGGTATTACCTGCCTTTATAGGCCAGGCATTGCGCGGCGAATCATTAACCATGTTTGGCGATGGCTCACAAACCCGCTCATTTTGTTATGTTGATGATTTGATAGAGGGCATATATCGCCTATTGCACAGTGATTACGCGCAGCCCATGAATATTGGCAACCCGGATGAAATCACTATTCGACAGTTTGGCGAAGAGATCATTAAACTAACAGGCACCGATCAGCAACTAATAAGCTTGCCATTGCCTACTGACGATCCAAAACAGCGCCGCCCGGATATTACTAAAGCAAAAGCTATTTTAGGCTGGGAGCCAAAGATTTCAAGAAGCGAAGGCTTAAAAATAACTTACGAATACTTTAAATCACTTCCTGAAAAGGAAATACAGCATAAAGACTTTACTTATTATAACAAAAACTAATGGCTAAGATATTAGTGACAGGAGGGTTGGGTTTTATAGGCTCGCATACGGTTGTTGAGCTGATAAATGCAGGCTATGAACCCGTTATTGTTGATGATCTTTCTAATTCAGATCCTAAGATAATTGATCAATTGGTTAAAATTATAGGTTACAAACCTCCCTTTTACAAACTTGATCTTTGCGATGAGCAAGGCACTAAAGAGTTAGCCGTAAAGGAGCCTGATATTGTCGGCATAATCCATTTTGCCGCTTTTAAAGCTGTTGGCGAATCGGTACAACAACCTATGAAATATTATCGCAATAACTTTTACTCGTTATTAAACATACTAAATGCTTATGATGGTAAACCGGTAAACTTTGTGTTTTCATCAAGCTGCACCGTTTACGGCCAACCTGATAACTTACCAGTTACAGAAAGCGCCCCGGTTAAAACAGCCGAATCGCCTTATGGCAATACAAAGCAAATAGCCGAGGAAATGTTGATGGACATGCAAAAAGCCGGAAGCAGCTATAAGGTAATATCGTTAAGATATTTTAACCCGGTAGGGGCACATCCAACCGCGTTAATTGGCGAGTTACCTATTGGTGTACCACAAAATTTGTTTCCATTTATCACCCAAACAGCCATTGGCAAACGCGAAAAAATCACCGTGTTTGGCGATGACTATAATACGCCGGATGGTAGCTGTATACGTGACTATATACATGTAGTTGATTTGGCCAAAGCACACGTAGCCGCTTTAAAATTAATGGAGACAGAAACATTTAAAGGGTATGACGTTTTTAATATTGGTACAGGTAAGGGTAGTTCTGTATTAGAGGTTATACATGCCTTTGAACAGTCAACCGGCGAGAAATTAAACTACCAGATAGGCCCGCGCCGTGGCGGAGATATTGAACAGGTTTGGGGCGATGTTACCAAATCAAAAAAAGTTTTAAAATGGAAAACAGAACTGGATCTGGATACAATGATGCAGTCTGCCTGGGATTGGGAAAAATATATTGCTCAAAACCCTTTGTAATATATTATGATGAAAAAAATTATTATTACAGGCGGGGCTGGTTTTATAGGCTCGCATGTGGTGCGCAGGTTTGTAAAAAGCTATCCGGAATACAGTATCGTTAATTTAGATAACCTTACTTACGCCGGTAACCTGGCCAATTTAAAGGATATTGAAAATGCACCGAATTACAAATTTGTAAAAGGCGATATAGTTGATCTAAAATTCATCCAACAGCTTTTTGCCGATGAACAGCCTGATGCTGTTATACATTTGGCTGCCGAGTCGCACGTAGACAGATCGATAACCAACCCCTTAGAGTTTGTTATGACCAATGTTGTGGGTACGGTAAATTTGCTAAATGCCGCCCGCGAAAGCTGGAAGGGCCAATATGATAAAAAACGTTTTTATCATGTATCAACCGATGAGGTTTATGGAACTTTAGGCGAGGATGGTATGTTTACCGAAGAAACGGCTTACGATCCGCATTCACCATATTCGGCATCAAAAGCAAGCTCAGATCATTTTGTAAGGGCCTACTATGATACTTATGGTATGGATACCGTGATATCTAACTGCTCAAACAATTATGGATCATTCCATTTCCCCGAAAAATTAATACCACTGGCTATTCATAATATCCAACAAAAAAAACCGGTACCCGTATACGGTAAAGGCGAAAATATAAGAGATTGGTTATGGGTTGAAGATCATGCCCGTGCAATTGATTTGATATTTCATAAAGCGGCAACCGGTACTACTTACAACATTGGTGGACACAACGAATGGAAAAACATAGACCTTATTAAAGCGTTGTGTACTATAATGGATAAGAAGCTAGGCAGGGAAGACGGCGAATCGGCCCAATTGATAACTTTTGTTACAGATAGAGCCGGCCATGATTTGCGCTACGCCATAGATGCTACCAAGCTACAAAAGGAATTAGGGTGGGTGCCAAGTATTACTTTTGAAGAGGGTTTAGAAAAAACTGTTGACTGGTACCTGGCAAACGAGAAATGGTTAACTGATGTAACATCTGGCCATTATCAGCAATATTATACAGAACAATATAATAACCGATAAATGTTTAATTTCTTTAAAAAGAAAGAAAATAAGGTAAATCCGGATTTTAATTATGAGTCGGTCATGGTTGATATGCATTCGCATGTTTTACCGGGTATTGACGATGGGGCGCAAAACACGGAAGAGTCTATATTCCTGATTAAGAAAATGATGGATCTGGGTATTAAAAAGATCATTGCCACCCCACATATAATGGTTGATTTTTATAGGAACACGCCCGAAACAATTAACGGCGCGCTTGAAATATTAAAAGCCGAGTTAAAAAAACAAAACATCGATATAGAAATTGAAGCTGCTGCCGAACATTATTTTGATGAAACTTTTGAGAAACGTGTGAACGAAAAAAAATTAATGGACATGGGCGATAATTATGCCCTTTTTGAATATTCATTTATTAGCCCGCCACCCAATGCATTTGAGGTTATACAAAGAATGATTGAGTGGGGTGATTACAAGCCTATATTAGCACATCCTGAAAGATATGCTTATATGACTATAGCCGATATGGCAAATTTGCGCGACTGGGGTTGTAATATGCAGATGAATACCATATCATTAACAGGCTATTACGGCAAAGATGTTAAGAAAAAAGCCGAGGCTATGGTAGATGGTTATATAGTAGATTTTATATCAAGCGATATGCATCATCCGCGTCATGCCGCAGCTTTTAAGGATGCATTGAATTTTCCGTATGTGCAAAAAATCCTGTCTAATTACCCGCTTAAAAATATAATGTTGAAGTAATTTCGGATGTCCAATTTCGAAATTGTGTTTTTAGATAATAATAAATCCGAAATCGAAAATTCGATATCCGAAATCTACTCGTATCTCAAAGCCTCAACCGGGTCAAGCCTTGAGGCTTTTTTAGCAGGATAAAAACCGGACATAAGGCCAATTAAAGTACACAAAGCAATTGCCGAAAAAAGCCATAACCACGGCACAATAAACTTGCCACTTATTTGTATGGCTATAAGATTGCCCATGGCCATGCCTAGTATAATGCCGCCTATACCACCTATAAGGCATATTACAATAGCCTCAATTAAAAATTGCTTGCGTATAACTGCAGGTGTGGCACCAATTGCTTTACGTATGCCAATTTCGCGGGTACGTTCTGTTACCGATACCAGCATAATATTCATTAAACCAATAGCTGCGCCAATTAAAGTGATTATACCTATGCCAAAACCGGCCCAAGTCATTCCGGTTAATTGCCCGGAAAGTTGTTGCTGTACCGAGTCACTGCGGGTAATTTCAAAATTATCGGCGCTGCCTACAGGCAGGCTGCGTATGTTTCTGAAAAGCGAGGTAGCTTCCCCAATACTTGCGTCAAAACTGCCGCCGCGGGTAACCATTACTGTAACTGCGAATGATGGATTGGTTATATTTGATATTTGTTTAGCTTTTAATATAGGTATGGTACACAACCTGTCGCCCCCACCTAAGCTGGAGCTGCCTTTGGATGCGAAAACGCCAATCACTCTAAATTTACTACTACCAACAAAGATCGATTTATTAATAGGATCCTCATTTTTAAAAAGCTTGGTTTTCATCTCATTACCAATAATAACCACATTGGCACCATACTCCAGCTCTGACTCTGAGAAATTACGCCCCAACGCCAATTTGTAGCCATTAGTTTGCAAATAATTTTCGTTAGTACCGGTTACCTGGATGTTTGGATTGGTTTTTTCACTGCCGTACTTGGCAATAGCAGAGCCGGATATATCTAAATTTATAGAGACTAATGCCGGTAACTTATATAGTGTTTTAAAGCGTTGGGCTTGGTCATACCGGATTGATGGGTATCTTTTACGGTGCCCACCATTACCAAAGTTAACTCCAGATCCACGATTTTGTATGGTAAAAGAGTTAGCCCCCAAGCTCGAAAAAGCATCGGTAGTGTATTGTTTTATACCTTCAATAGCTGTTAATATGCCCACCAAAGCCATTATACCAATAGCGATAATTAACGACGTAAGCGAGGTGCGCAGTCGGTTTCCCGCTATAGATTGCAGGGCTATGGATATATTTTCTCTAAGAGTGGTTTTTACCGGCATGGTATAAATATAAAAAACTTAGCAATAAGACTTAACCATGTAACGTTTTGTTACAGTTTATAAGTATTAAATAGTAAGCTAAAGCCTGCTGATGGTTTAATTAACAGGAAAGTAGTAAATTCACAGCATTAATTAGAAATATTATGAAAGCTATCAGATCAATATTTACAACCCTGCTATTATTAATAATAGTTGCTAATGTACGGGCTCAGACCCCTGTCGTAAGTACATCAATAACCAACGTTGTTACAGCTTATTTAGATGTAAAAAGCGCGTTAACAGCTGACGATGGTGCTGTTGCCGAAAGTAAAGCCAAGCTTTTATACGCACAAATTGGCACTGTGCCGGTTAAAGATATGTCGGATAAGCAACAAACAATCTGGAAAAGCTATGTTGATAAACTAAGCTTTGATAGCCGCCATATTAGCGAAACAGCAGTGATCGATCACCAGCGCGAACATTTTGCATCGCTATCAAAAAACATGTACGCGATATTAAAAGCATTCCCGGTAAACAACACAGCAATTTACTGGGAGTATTGCCCTATGAAAAAATCGTCATGGTTAAGCGATAAGCCGGCTATAGAAAATCCATACTATGGTAAAAGTATGTTGGATTGCGGGAGTGTTAAAGAAGTTTTGAAGGTGGCGAAGTAAACGGGAGAGTCAAGATACAAGAATAAAGAGTTTACTGGCTAGTAGATAAATAAAAAAGAGCCAGGAAACAGAACCCGCTTATGTCTTGTTTCTTGACTTTTGTATCTTGATTCTAAAAGAAGTTATACCGCAAACGAAGTACCGCAACCACAAGTACTTGCAGCGTTAGGGTTAGCAAATGTAAAACCACGGGCGTTTAAGCCATCCTGGAAATTTACTTCCATACCCATTAAATACATGCCATGTGCTTTGTTCATAAAAACACGCAGGCCATTTATTTGATATTCCTGGTCGCCATCTTTTTTCTGGTCGAAGCCTAAAACATAACTCATGCCAGAGCAGCCGCCGCCTTCAACGCCAATGCGCAGGCCAAAATCGTCGCCAATTTCTTGCTGATCTCTTAATTTATGTAATTCTTTAACGGCTCCTTCTGTAAGGGTAACCGGTGCAGGTGCAATTTCAACAGCAGTACTCATCTTATTTTTAATTAACTACACAAATATAAGGTAAAATGCGGATTTTTGTTTCCGCAGCATTATTTATGACCTGCACCTAACATTAAACTTAAAATGATAGCATATACTTATTTATTAGATATTGTAAAATACACCGTTGCCGGGCTGGGAGTGGTATGGATAGCCTTCTATTTATTAAAACCATATTTAGACCGGTCTGAAAACATACAACTGATAGAATTGAAAAAAACCATCAGCAGCCAAACATTGCCGTTAAAGCTACAGGCTTATGAGCGTGTGGTATTATTTATAGAGCGTATTAACCCGGCTAACCTCCTTATCCGCCTAAATAATCCGGATTACTCGGCTGCCGAATTATATATGCTGATAGTTGCCGAACTGCGTAATGAGTATCAGCACAACGTAACACAACAAATTTATGTAAGTGCAAATACCTGGACCATTGTAAAACGTTTAAAGGACGAAACCTTGGGCGTAATTAATAAATCTATTAAAGACCTGCCCGAAACTGCTACCGGTTTGGAGCTAAGCAAAACTATTTTGACGCATATAAGCCAGTCGGATAATAACCCGTATGATATTGGCCTGAGTTTGATCCGTAAAGAACTGGAAGAATTATTTTAGCAGCAATGGCGGGTAAACGTACAACTACATCGGGTATTGAAATTAAGGAGGTTTATACCGAGCCTTCCAAAATGAATGAACTGCCCGGTGAGTTTCCATACACCCGCGGCATACAAAAAGACATGTACCGGGGCAAGCCCTGGACCATGCGTCAATATGCAGGCTTCTCCACCGCCGAAGAATCAAACAAACGTTACCATTATTTATTAAGCCAGGGTACTATGGGCCTATCGGTAGCTTTTGATCTGCCTACACAAATAGGTTATGACAGTGACCATGCACTGGCAGAAGGTGAGGTGGGTAAAGTTGGGGTAGCTATTGATTCATTAAAAGATATAGAGATATTATTTGATGGTATTGAGCTAAAGGATATCACCACATCGATGACCATTAATGCTACAGCGCCAATTTTGCTGGCCATGTATATCGCGTTAGCAAAAAAACAGGGGGCCAACTTAAATGAATTATCGGGCACCGTACAAAACGATATATTAAAAGAGTATGCCGCGCGTGGTACTTATATATATCCGCCTGCACCATCCATGCGGTTAATAACAGATGTGTTTGAATATTGCAGCAAAGAAGTACCCAAGTGGAACACCATATCCATATCGGGCTATCATATCCGCGAAGCGGGATCAACCGCCGTGCAGGAACTGGCTTTTACTTTAGCTAATGGCAAGGCTTATTTAAAAGCTGCTTTAACAAAGGGTTTGGATATAAATATTTTCGCAAAGCGATTATCCTTCTTTTTTAATTGCCATAATAATTTTTTCGAGGAGATAGCCAAGTTTAGAGCGGCCCGGCGCATGTGGGCACATATTACCAAAGAGCTGGGCGCTACTGATGCCGGCGCGCAAAAACTGCGCTTTCATACACAAACCGGTGGCTCAACCCTAACCGCGCAGCAACCCATGAATAATATAGTGCGTGTAACCACGCAGGCGCTGGCTGCAGTATTAGGTGGTACGCAATCATTACATACCAATGGGTATGACGAGGCTATCGCTCTGCCAACCGAGGCCGCCGCGAAGATTGCCTTACGTACTCAACAGATCATCGCTTTTGAAAGTGGCGCTACCGACACGGTAGACCCATTAGCCGGCTCATACTTTATAGAGGCGCTGACCGATGAACTGGAAACCGCGGCACAATTATATATAGATAAGATAGATGCCATGGGCGGCTCGGTAAAAGCTATTGAGCAGGATTATATTCAGCAAGAGATAGCAAGCTCAGCCTACCAGTATCAAAATGAAATTGAAAGCGGCGAAAAAGTAATAGTCGGTGTAAATAAATATGCGCAGGAAGAAGTGCCGTTTACCAATGTTTTCAGCGTTGACGATTCCATCCGCACGCACCAAATAGAAAAAATTAACAAGCTAAGAGCCCAAAGGGATAACATCGCGGTAGCAAATAACCTGCAAAAACTGAAAGAAGCGGCAAATGGTAGTGAGAATTTAATGCCTTATATATTAACAGCGGTTGAAAGTTATGCCACACTAGGCGAAATTGCCGACACACTTCGTGCTGTTTTTGGCGAATATTGATCACATTACCAAAACTTGCAAAATCTTGAAATTTCTCCACTCTTCTTTTGGGAAATTTATTTAAGAAAAAGGAAAGGATTATCGTTTAAAAATAGCTTGTAAAACCACCTAAATACTAGACATTCCTAAAATTAAGACAATGTTGCCCTATTGTTAAGCGTATGTTAAGGCGTAAAAAATTGAACCAGGTAACAATAATGTGGCTAAAACAGCCAGAAACGCAATGTTTACTATTAAAGGGGATATAATGGAGTTTGTTTCATGCGAAATATAACTTTTAATCTTTAGAATTATACAATATTTGAAGCACTTTTTTTTAAATTTATTTTCATAAAAAGTGAAAAAAGAATTTTTTAATTCGCTTTTTTTCCGAATATTCGATGTTCCGTAGCAATCCCAATGAAAGTGTCGCTGGGGGGTTGAAAATCAATCTTTTACTAAAAACATATATGGAAAAAACTTGTACTGACGTTTGGAATAGCTGCCTTCAAATAATAAAAGACAACATCCCTGCGCAAAGCTTTAAAACTTGGTTCGAACCAATTAAAGCATTACGTATGGAAGGTAGCGTCCTTACTATACAAGTACCTAGTTTATTCTTTTACGAATGGCTGGAAGAACATTATGTTCAGCTGCTGCGTAAAACAATAAAAAAACAATTAGGCGATGACGGGCGTTTAGAATATAACATTGTAGTTGAGCAATCATCAGCCAGCAAACCATATACAACTAATATGCCTTCAAACGGTAATGGCGCAGAGTCAAAACATCAGTCAATGCCTATTCCTATTTCTATAAATAAGGATATAAAGAACCCATTTGTAATTCCCGGCCTAAAGAAACTGAATGTAGACCCGCAATTAAACCGTCAATATACTTTCGAGAATTTTGTTGAAGGTGATTGTAATCGTTTAGCACGCTCAGCAGGATATGCTGTTGCTGCCAAACCGGGCGGTACCTCGTTTAACCCGTTAATGATATACGGTGGCGTAGGTTTAGGTAAAACCCACCTGGCGCAAGCCATAGGTAATGAAATTAAACGCTCATTGCCTGATAAGTTGGTGCTATACGTATCATGCGAGAAATTTACACAACAATTTGTTGATGCCTTAAAGCATAATAACATAAATGATTTTGTGAACTTTTACCAGGCTATTGATGTGCTGATTATGGATGATGTGCACAACTTTGCCGGTAAAGAAAAAACACAGGATTTCTTTTTCCATATCTTCAATCACCTGCACCAATCTGGCAAGCAGCTGATCATTACATCTGATAAAGCACCGAAGGACCTTGCCGGTTTAGAGGAGCGTTTACTATCAAGATTTAAATGGGGCCTTTCGGCCGATTTGCAGATCCCTGATCTGGAAACCCGTATGGCTATCCTTAAAAATAAAACTTACCAGGATGGTATTGAGTTGAGCGATGATGTAATTGAATACGTTGCGCACAATATTGATAACAACGTGCGTGAGCTAGAAGGCGCGATGGTATCATTATTGGCACAATCAACCCTTAACCGTAAGGAGATCGACTTGAACCTGGCCAAGCAAATGCTGAAAAACTTTGTAAAAAACTCATCGAAAGAAATTTCAATGGAGTATATCCAAAACCTGGTCTGCGAGTATTTTGAAGTGCCAATTGATATGGTAAAATCACAAACCCGCAAACGTGAGATCGTGCAGGCCCGTCAGATATCTATGTACCTGGCTAAGGCGCATACCAAAAGCTCATTAAAATCAATAGGTCATTTCTTTGGCGGCCGTGATCACTCAACCGTAATTTATGCTTGCCAAACAGTTGAAGACTTAATTGATACCGATAAGAAATTTAAAGGCTA
>DHIR01000038.1:11553-12065 GCA_002403905.1 Mucilaginibacter sp. UBA4741 | reverse complement strand
TACCGATAAGAAATTTAAAGGCTACGTAGCTGATATACAGAAGAAGCTAAAGATGTCATAAAGATACATCCCCCAATAATAACAAGGCGCCATTGTGAAGAGATTTGCAAAGGCGCTTTTTTGTGATGCTGGTATAGGATTAAATATTATATTTAGCCTATAAACCCTATCATAGTTCAATGAAGAACCTTATTATCCTGATACTTATTATTTTTGCGGCAAACACCTTATATGCCCAGCAATTAAATTTAAACAATGGCGAAGAATTTGCCATTGAGATGCATAGCATTCAAACCAACATTGCCAGGAAGGCCTTCGTGAACGATCAGGAGTATACTTTCCAGTTTAAAATGCTGGGCAGCAGTACCACCGGGTATAAATTACAATGTACTTTACTAAAGGCTAAAACTTATGAAAGGGGGCATACGGCGTTACGCAAATAAATTCTGACAGTTTAAAAAGTACAAAAGAGTTTAACAGTTCGGCATTCCTTATGCCGCTCATACTTCTAC
>DHIR01000038.1:9534-11418 GCA_002403905.1 Mucilaginibacter sp. UBA4741 | reverse complement strand
CTTCTACAACAACCCTTTACAATTACACTAAACCCTAAAGGCAAACTAACGCAGGTTGAAGGCGCCGACGAATTGATAAAACAGGCTTTAACCCGTTGGCATATTAAGATGAGTATCCAGCAGAATATTAAGCCATACGTTGACGCTTTTTTATCGGCTTTGTTTAAGGGTATGTTTTTTCAACTACCTGAGGAAAAAATTGGTTTTCAATCAACCTGGACAAATAAAGAAACCATTACCACTTATAACGTAGTAGCCATTCATGGTGCTATTTTAGACATCGTGGCAACAGGTCTTGGCAAAGCAGAGCAGGAAAAATATGCTTTAAATGAAACTAATGGATTAATAGAAGACGCGGTTATAATGCGCGACCGGGTTAGCAACAATGTGCCAGAAATGTATAAGTATACACAAAAGGTTATTTACGCTAAAAATACCGATCCGGCCATTGATACGGCGTGGATAAATATGGCAGTAACTATGAGTTATTTCAGCGATGGCTTTAACACAATAACTAAAAAGATAGATCACACCAAAGCGTTAGCTTATTTTAAGGCGCATGATGCTATATTTCAAAATGATAGGTACTACACCATTAACAAAATGGCGCTTTTAAAAAGCCTTGACGATGAGATGATGGCCATGAGATTATATCACGATATGCTTAAAAAAACAAATAACAGTATTTTAAGCGGGTATACTTTCCCATTGTTTGATAAATTGCAATTAATGGAGCGGGCTGATGCGGATGCTGCTTTTGATGTTATAAAATACCTGTATAAAGGGCCAGATCTTGATGAATGGCTGCAATTATATTCGCGGAATTTTTTGGAGGAGAGGAATGCAGTTACTTATAAATTGCTTGAACTACTTAATGCCGATAAAACCATGCACCTGCAACCACGGGTTAATGCATTATCATTATGGGTAGATGCAAAAGATAACGCTACAGATCCGCAGGTTTTATTAAGATCGTATAGCGGTTTTATGCGGATGAATGACGAATACATACAACAAGGTAATGGTACTCGGTATGCCCTGTTAACCTATAAACTGCTTGTTAAACAAAACAGACCAAAAGAGGCTGATAAGCTATTGCAAAAAACTACAGAAAACCTGGAACGATACACCGCGGACACACTTAACAAAAGGCGCTTTGCCGACAATGATATACTAACCTATGCTTATTATTTAAAATACCAGGCCCTTAATAAAACCGACTCTGTAAAGGCACTGCAGTATTTAGCTAAAGCCGCCTATATGCCGGTAAATAAAAGCAGAAAAGTAATATCTGACCTGTCTGACCGCTTTTTTTTGGAATCAAAAGATAACTACCGGAATGAGTATATAGATAAGCTGTTTGCGCATGGCGATAGCCAGGCAGCGTTAAAGCTATTTGTTGAACATATTAATGCCGATCCGGGCAAGTTGGACGATATGGAAAAAATATACCAAACCCGGTTTAAAGATAAAAGCTTTAAAGACTTTTTTATGAGCAACATACTAGGCTCATGGCAAAGCGCACCCGATTTTACCCTGGCAGGGTTAAATGGAGAAAAGCATAAACTGGGCGATTATAAAGGTAAATGGCTGGTTATTGATTTTTGGGGAACATGGTGCGCTCCATGCCGCGAGGAAATGCCGATCATCAATAAATATAATAATGAGATAGTTGACGGCAAACATGCGGGTGTAAACCTGTTGGGCATTGCTTGCAATGATAATATAATGGAGGTTAAGAAATATCTTAAAGAGAATAAGTTTGGTATAACCGCGGCAATGGGCGATAGAGAGGTCCCTGTGAAATATAAACTAAAAGAATATCCGTCAAAAATACTGGTATCACCAAATGGCAAAATGATAGATATACCGTCGCGTTCTGAC
>DHIR01000038.1:0-9365 GCA_002403905.1 Mucilaginibacter sp. UBA4741 | reverse complement strand
GTTAAAAAACTTAATGAATTATACGCGGCAAATTAAAGTTGGTTAATAAAGGCTATTTTAGTGTA
This sequence comes from Mucilaginibacter sp. UBA4741, assembly GCA_002403905.1. GTDB lineage: Bacteria > Bacteroidota > Bacteroidia > Sphingobacteriales > Sphingobacteriaceae > Mucilaginibacter. Next base: position 9,300 of record DHIR01000038.1, on the reverse strand, counting down.
TGAAAACTCATTTTTGGTAGAAATTGTCGATGGTAAAAGGAGTAGGGCATCCTCCCGAAAAATGAAAAGGCAATTTAATATTATTTTTTATCAGGATTATTATTTAAAATTGATAGCCCTTTAATAAAATATTATACCCCAATAATGGCTATTAGTAAACCCAAGCAGATATTACTTGTTGATGATGACCAGCTTTTTTTAAAGCTGATTGAACAGGTATTTAAAAAATCAGGGTTTATCTGTACTGTAGCGCCATCGGCCGAGGCGGCTATTGTTTTATTGCAGGAAGGTGCCAAGCCCGATATTATTTTGTCTGACTACCTGATGCTTAAAATGAATGGCTTTGAGTTTAGGCGTTATTTAATGAACGAAGCTGCCTTTAAAGATATTCCGTTTGTTTTTTTGACTTTTTTCTCAGACAAGGACCTGGTAGAAAAAGGGCTTGACCTGCAGGCTATTGATTATGTTATAAAGGATACACCTATAAACGTAATTGTATCAAAAGTAAACAACATATTGTTTGCTGTTGATAAGCAGCGTGAGCTATCAGAAAACGAAGTAAAGAAAGCGGCAAAATCGCTTAACATCAAATCAATACCGGTTAAACCGCCAGAGATAAAAGAGTTTACGGTTGATTTTTGGCACCAGGCTTATCATGGTATCCCCGGTGGTGATTTTATTGACTTTATAAAGGTTAACGACCGTTACAACTTTATTGTGCTGGGCGATATTATGGGTAAAAAGTGGATGGCCTGGTTCTTTACATTCGGGTTTTTAAGTTATGTGCGGTCGGCGGTAAGGTTTGCAGCTTTTAATGAAGAATACTCGACCGCTAAAATTTTGCAGCAGGTAAACAGCATTATCTGTTTTGATGAGGTGTTGAAAGACATTTTATCAAGTCTATCATTGCTGTTAATCGATAGTGAAACCAACCGCATTACTTATGCAGGTGCCGGCGATCTGCCTTTACTGCAATACAGCAATGAAACAGGCGAATTGACCATGGTAAGCTCGTCAGGCTTGTTATTGGGTTTATTTGAGGAAGGTAACTATACCGAGAAGGAAATTGTTTTAAACCAAGGCGACAGGCTTTTTGTCTTTACAGACGGCATGATTGATTTTATTGATAAAACCGGCAAGAAAAGCGACTACAATCAATTTTCTAAAACTTTAAAGCCTTTTATGGAAAAAGAGAATAACTTTACGCATATAGCAAAAAGTTTGTTTAGTGGTAACTTAAATGAACAAGTGGATGACCGCAGCATAATCAGCATATATAAAAATTAGAGTATGGTTAAAGTATATAAAGAGCTTAATGATATTTTGCTTGTTAATCTGAACATAAAAGAAGCCAGCCTTGAAAACGGAGACGCGTTTAAAGCCGAGATTATCAAGCTTTTCGATAAGTATCATAAATCAATTGCCATAAACATGAGCGCGGTTGAGTATATTGATAGTTCATTTTTAGGTTCGATCGTATCAGCTTTTAAACATTTAATATCTTTCCAGGCTGATGTTGTTTTGGTTGGCTTGAGTAAGGACATAACCAACCTATTTGCTTTAACAAGGTTAGATAAGGTCTTTAAAATATATAATAGTTTTGACGAGATTACTAATCAGTAATAAAAACAGATGGCACAATTAGCAAGCAAACAGTTTTTATTACCTAATACCAGGCAGTCAATAAAGCCATCGGTACAGGAAGTGCTTGATTTTGTGATCAATAGCTTGCCTGCGAGTGTAAATGCAGAAGGAATTAGCTTTAAAATTGAGGTTATAATAATTGAGCTGCTAACCAATGGTATAAAGCATGCCGGTACTATTGAAACATTTTTAGATGTCACCATTAATGAGGATAACATTAATATAGATAAGAAGGATTTTGGTAACCGTTTCCATCCGGGTAATATTACATCATTACTTGTTTATGATGTAGGACACCGGGAGTTACTAACTAAGGACGGCTTGCACAGTATGTATGCCGTTGTAGAAAGCGATACCCAGATACGGTTTGTATGCGAAGAAGAAAACGGCGATGAAGTTTTGGATGTAACTAACCTAATGGAGCATTTTGGTTTGCTCATCATTACCAAATCATCAGATACATTTACTTACAAGTATGATGTAGATACCGGGCTAAATACCTTTAGCGTAATTATAGATCTAAACTAAATTTATGAATCCCGTTGTCCTTTAAACAACGGGATTTTTTATTATTTCAATTTCGACAAAGCTTCTTTAATTCTCGGGATAGCTTGCTCAATATCCTCAAACGTACATGCACCTACCGAAGCACGGAACCAATTTACATCATCGTCAGTACCAAAGGCAGAGAAAGGTACAAAAGCAATTTTGGACTCTTTTATCAAGTAGAAATTAATATCAGCCGAGTCTTTAAGTACTGTGCCGTCAGGAGTTATTTTTCCGGCATAGTCTATTTTTAAAGTTAAATAAATGGCTCCCATCGGGGCTATCGAGTCAACACTAAACCCATCAGCCTTTAATTGCTGGAAACCGTTATGCAGGCTATTTAAGCTGGCTTGTATCCTTGATTTTAATTTATCAAGGTAGGCATTTACTTTATCCTCTTCTACAATATATTTAGCCATAGCAACCTGCTCTGCCTTAGGCGCCCACGCACCCATGTGGCCCACAATGGCTTTCATGTTGTTGATGACACCTTCGGGCCCGAAACCCCAGCCTACGCGCACACCTGTAGCCGCAAAGCATTTAGAGGCGCCATCAATAAATATAACATAGTCTTTCAACTCGGGGCGTAAAGTAACCGGGTCAAAATGTTGGTTGTCGCCAAAAGTTAATTGCGAGTATATCTGGTCGTATAAAAAGTAAAGTGGTTTTTCGTTTGCGGTGCGGGTTTTATTTTCGGTAATTACCATATCGCAAATTTCTTCCAGATCCTTTTTGTGGAACATGGTACCGGTAGGGTTCAATGGCGAACATAGTGCTAATAAAGCGGCGCCTTTAATATGCGGGCGCAACTCGTCTGCCGTAGGCATAAAATTATTTTCGGCCCTGGTTTGTACCATTACGCTTTTGGCCTTTAGCAGATCGCAATAGTGATTATTGTTCCATGATGGTGCCGGGAAAACAACCTTATCGCCTTCGTCAACAACAGCCAGGTAGGTAGAGTATATCAATGGCCTTGACCCGCCTGATATTAGGATTTGGTTAGGCTTATAATCTAAACCCAAACGGTTCTTTAAAAAGGTAGAAACACTTTCGCGCAGCAACAATACGCCATCAGCAGGCGGATAGTTGGTTTGATTATCCTTATAGGCATCAACAATGCCTTGCTTTAATTCATCCGGGATAGGATAGATGTTCGAATCATAATCGCCAATAGTTAGGTTGGCAATGTTTTGACCCTGGCGTTTTAATTCGTTGATTTCGCCGGCTATTTTAATAATTTCAGAACCGCGAAGGTTTTCGGCTAGTGCAGATACTTTCATTCTATTTAAGCTGAAAGGGTAAAGGTGAAAGCCGAAAGCTTGCCTTTACCCTTTATTAGTAATTTATCATTTGGAAAGCATTAAGCTTTATACTTAACCAGCAAGTGGTTTTCTTAATTTAATTATCCTTACCCAATGCATAACTTTCATTACCGGGTAAACGGGATCAAACTCAAACCATTTGGCGGCAAAGTTTGAATTATTAGGACGTTTATGGTGATTGTTTTGAAACAATTCGCCAAGCATTAGAAAATCTAACGGGAAAGAATTTTTTGACTTGTCACCATTATCAAAGTTAGAATAACCGTATTTATGGCCGCACCAGTTTACAATAGCACCATGTATAGGCCCCATCATAAAGTGTATTGGCAATAATAAAAACATCCACCAATGTGTAGCAAAGGCAACGTAAAAAGCTATATAGCCAATACCAAATAAAATACGTGATACAAAGGTCGATCCCCAATAGTCAACTAACCGCCACTCTGGGTAATGGCCTTTAAACTGAGCTTCGGGCTCTTTTAAGCGTTTCTCATATAACTTATAGCTTAACGCGGTGCGCCACATCATCTGGAATACATCCCTGAAGAAATAAGGCGAATGCGGATCTTTCTCGGTATCACTATAAGCATGATGCTCGCGGTGCATAATTGCATAAGCACGCGGGTTTAAATAAGACGAACCCTGGCAAATAAATGTAAGCATGTGGAAAATACGCTCGTTAATTTTATGAGTGCTAAACATTTTGTGTGAAGCATAACGATGCAGGAAAAATGTTTGAAAAAATAGCGACAGGAACCAGTGCGCCAGGAAAAATATGAGTATGATCACGAATGATATGTATTTGAATGTGTTATAATATAACGGCAAAGATACGATTTAAGTTTTTACTGCTAATAAACTAATGTTAATTTATCCATTACTTAGTGGTACTAATACGCCTGTTGCAGGTACTTAGTGTATTGAACTGTAAAATATTTCTGACTTATTCGTCAGTATTTGTTGTAACATGTTTGAAAGATTAAAAAACTATGTATATTCACCTAAAATACCTGAACCAATAAAACACAAACCTAATAAAGAGATGAGAACTAGTAACTTAAGTTGGCAAAAAATGGCTATTACGCTTAGTGTAATAGTGCTTTCTGTTGTTATAAACGGGTGTAAAAAAGATTATACTAAAGATCTTCATAATGATTATGTAGATGGCATTCCAAACCCGCCGGTTACTGTTGCAATACCTGTAATGAGCAGTATTCAACCATCCAGCGCGTTACCTAATAGTGTAATAAGCATTATTGGTTATAACTTCGATCCATTGTTTTCAAATAATACCATAACAATAAATGGTGTGCCAGCCACAATTAATTCAATTAATACGCTAGTAGTAAACGGTGTGCCCGTTATTACGGGTAATTCTATTCCTTTTAAAGAGATATTAGTAACAGTGCCGGCAAATGCTACAACGGGGCCCATTGTGCTTAAAAGTGGTGTCACCGTACTTACATCAACAACCAACCTTACTTTAACCAGCGGTACGGTTAGTACTTTTAAAGATTTGGGCACAACAACCTTAAGGCATATCATGATTGATGCATCAGGTAATATTTTTGGTGACGATGGAGCTAAATCAATTTATAAAATCGCTGTAGGCGGTACTGTAAGTTTAGTTGCGGGTGGTGCTAATAGTAATGCTTTTAAAAGCATTTGGGGTACCGTTGTTGATCAGTTTGGTGATTTGTATGTGTCGGATCGTGGTAATCATAATATTTTTAGAATTACGCCCGAGGGAATAGTAAGCTCGTTTGTGGGTAATGGTACCGATGCCATTGCGGATGGAGCCGGCAATGTAGCCAGGTTTAGCTCTCCTACTGGCATGGCCATTGATCAATCAAATAACCTATACGTTACTGATACGCACCGTGTGCGCAAAATATCTAACAATGGGTTGGTTACTACTATAGCCGGTAGCGCAACCGATGGCAGTGTTGACGGAACCGGCGCAGCCGCCCAGTTTGGTACGCTGGAAGGCATAGCGGTAGATGCTAATAAAAACATATATGTTGGCGATACCAAGTATAAAAAGATACGCAAAATAACTCCCGATGGCGTTGTTACCACATTAGCGGGTAGTGGTACTGCCGGTTTTACGGATGGCCCCGGCACCGTTGCACAATTTAATAACCCTCATGGATTAGCAGTAGATGCAGCCGGGAATGTTTTTGTTTCTGATGAAAATTATTTGCTGCCTATGTATTCAATAAGAATGATAAACAGATTGGGTGTAGTAACAACCTTATTGAGTGGTACATCCAATACAGGTGTTATTAATGGCCCGCTAGCTACAGCCTCTACAAATTTCCCTGATGGAATGACTATCGATGTATTGGGCAATTTATACATTGCAAATACAGGTGCAAACACCATTAGTAAAGTAACTATTAAATAAATAAGCCTAAACCTTTAACAATAATAAACCTAAACCTTGCATTAAACAGCCGTTTAAGCCTAAAAGCTTGAACGGCTGTTTTGTAAATAATGTATAGCAACTATGTGTTAATGCTTTTAATTAAAAAATTAAAGCTAACTTGTAATAAATAATAAACCTCTTTCCATTGAAAAATCTTTACTGCAAAACAGGTTTCTGTTTTATAATAGCTTTGTTGCTGGTTAGTTTTATAAGCAGTTGCGCAAAAAAAAACAGCTACTACGCCTACCTCAACACCTGATGGTGATTCGGGTGTTATTAATGTGCCGGACCCTGTAATATATGGCATTAGCCCTCAAGGTGGGTTGCCTAATACAGTTATTAAAATTTCGGGTTCAAGTTTTAATACCACGCCGGGTAGTACCGTCGTGTATTTAAATGATTTGCAGATGCCTATCAGTTCTATAACCTCAACCCAAATTACGGTTACGGTTCCTGCCACTGCTAATTCTGGGCAGTTGGTACTTAGAACTGGTACGGCTCAATTGCAGTCGCCGGTTAGTTTTACGGTAATGTATGGTTCGGTTGATAATTTTATATCAGTTGGCATAACCCAGTTAAAACACTTTGCCTTGGACAGGCAGGGAAACGCGTTTAGCGATAACGGTACCAGTATCTATAAAATATTATCAGACGGGCGTACGCAGCCAATTACCAATTCGAACGGTGATTTTAAGACAATAGCAGATTTTACAATTTTGGCGATAGGTGATATGTACGTAGCTAACGCCGGGAATTTTAATATTGTTAAAATAGCTCCTGATAAAACAGCCACTGTTTTTGCAGGTGATGGTACGCAGGGCTATGCAGATGCTACCGCAACCGCAGCAAAATTTAGTGCTATTACCGGGATAACGCATGATGTATTAGGGAACCTATATGTTAATGACGCGCATAGGGTACGCAAAATATCTACTACGGGTGTAGTAACAACTATTGCCGGAAACGGAGTGGACGGTTACGCTAACGGAAAAGGCACCGATGTACAGTTTGGTAATTTAGAAGGTATAGCTATTGATGATGAGGGTATCATTTATGTAACCGATCGTGAGTTTAGAAACATACGTCGTATATCTGTAGATGGGGTAGTAACAACCTTGGTAGGCAGCGGTGCAACGGGCCTTGTTGACGGAGTGGGTGCCGCGGCACAGTTTACTAACCCAAGGCAATTGGCAATTGATCTGGCAGGCAATATATGGGTAACCGATGAAGATAGTTCGTTGCCTGTGTACGAAGTGCGCGAAATTAATAAGTTAGGTGTAGTAACCACTTTTATAAAAGGAACAGCTGCTAAAGGCGTACTTACCGGGCCGGCATTTAGTGCGTCGGTAAACTCCCCGCTTGGGATGATGTTTGATCCGGCGGGCAATTTATATATTGCAAATACAGGCGCGGGTGTAGTTAGTAAAGTAACTTTTGCACCTATAAAGTAATAAGTTGTTAAACTTGTTTATTTACCCCAAACATATCTGCTAATAGTTTATATGATTGCAGCCTGTCGTCAAAATCCTCGGCAATGGTTACTGCAATAATTTCATCAACACCATAGCTTTCGGCAAGTTGGCTTAGCCGGGTTTTTACCATGGCCGGTGTTCCGGCAACTACACGTTGACGGTTGTAGCGTATGCGGTCCTGCTCATGCAGGGTGTATTCGGTATCTTTTATATCGTCATAGCCAAATGGCGACAGGCCAAGTCCTCGTTCAAACTGGATAAAACGATGATCCATCAACGCCTTATGCTGCATTACCTTCTCTTCATCGTCCGAACAAAAAACAAAGATGGCCATATTGGCTTCGGGTTGTGCCAGATCCAGCGATGGCTGAAATTTATCTCTGTATAATTGCACTGCTTGCGGCCCGCCAACCGGGTTAATAAAATGGGCAAAGGCCAGGCCCATACCAAAATGTGCCGCGAATAACCCACTTTGCCCGCTCGAGCTTAACAACCACATAGCTGGTACTGTTTTTACCTGCGGGATAGCACGTATTTTTTACTTTATGGTACCCGGCTCGGCGGTATCATGGAAATAGTTGCGCAGGTCTGCCAGTTGCTCTATAAAATCCTGTTCGGCAAAATTATTGGATGGGTTAAGTATAGATGCTGTAATGCGATCGGTACCGGGCGCGCGGCCCATGCCCAGATCTATCCGGCCGGGGGCCAATGCTTCCAGCATCCTAAAATTTTCGGCAACCTTTAAAGTGCTATGATTAGGCATCATTACTCCGCCTGATCCCACTCTAATGTTTGTTGTTTGCGATGCCAGGTAGGCTATCAAAACTTCGGGGGTTGATCCTGCCAGGCTACCCGTGTTATGATGCTCTGATACCCAAAATCGGGTATAACCTAACTGGTCGGTATATCTTGCTAACGCGATGGTTTCTTGTATGGCCTGCTCGGCAGTTACACCTTTCCTTATAGGAGATTGGTCTAACACGCTAAGGCGTAATCTATTTGTGCTCATAGAATAGTAAAACACAAAAGTACGTAAGCGGTTGTAGAGGGATTGTAAAGATTTGCAATGGAGGGTATCCCTTATTTTATATAAATTGTTAACTTTCATTTTTAAATCGACCACATATTTAAATGCAGCCTATAATCGGAAATTTTCGTTCAAGATATCAAATAGACACGCCTATTATCTTTTGTCCAAGTAAAAATCGATCAACTAAAACTTGGGCTGAAGATGATTTTGCTTCTGTGAGTAAAATTCGACTGTCGGAAGGGTATGAGATTAAATCTTTTCGAGAATTAGTGGATGAAGTTGCAAATGTAACGTTAAATAATACTCATTATGAGATGTTCTATAGGGGGCAGGCAAAGGATTATAAAGATAAAAACAATAAAACTATTGTTTATCCATCAATTTGTAGGCCATCAAAGAGAGAAGATGGTACAACCAAATCTCTTATAAGGTCGAATGAAATCATTGATAGGTATGATAAGTTATATAAGTTAATAAACCTATATAAAGGCAAGACAAGGCATTTGGATGAATGGTATATTTCATTATTTCAGCATTACGAAACATGCTTTACTCCTTTAATCGATATAACTCAATCGTTAAGGGTAGCTGCTACAATGGCTTTGCGAAATACTACTAAAGGTTATTTATTTGTATTTGGACTACCTTATCCTCATGGCAGCATATCTCATTTCATTGATCAAAAGATTGTCCTCGTCAAGCTTCAAAATGTTTCTCCTGTTAATGCGTATAGACCCAGATATCAAGAAGGATATTTAGTAGGAAAGTATCCTATTAGAGAAACAAAAGAGGGAGGTGATAATTTAGCAAAACGATTGGTAGCTAAGTTTTTATTAATTAACGTGAGTTCGGGTTAAG
>DHIR01000220.1 GCA_002403905.1 Mucilaginibacter sp. UBA4741 | reverse complement strand
CTTTTTAATCGCACAACACGTTAGCTTTTATTTAAATTTGATAAGGTTTAAATATCATGGAAAAAAATAAGCAAGCATTTGATAAAGCTGAAATAGAGCTTTTAAAAGAAGGCTTAAAACGTACTTATAAGGAACGCTTTGAATTTGCTACCCGCCTATATAAAATTCAACAAACAATGAATAGGGCTGTGATAACCCATAAACCATTTATCTGCAAATAGCTTGTGGATATTTTTGATGAGGATATATTAAATTTTCGGAAAGCACTTCAGGATCATGATGTAAAATATATCATGGTTGGCAGCTAGGCTATAAATTATCAAATGACTCGGAATATTAATTCAAAAAGAAACAAAAAAGCATGAAACTTATTGGTACTGTGTTAATAATTATTGGTCTGTGCGTCAATACAGTCTACGCTCAGACTTCTGCTACCGTTTCCGTAAATATGTTATCTCCGGGTTATTTAATCCCTGATGATTTCATTGGGTTTAGTTTTGAAATCAGGCGGGTTAATCCTGATATTGATGATGTAAAGGGCTACTTTTTCGATTCTACGAATACTCAGTTAATCACACTTTTTCATCAAATGGGTATAAAATCGCTTCGTGTGGGTGGATTTACAGTTGATGATCCGCGGACTCCGATTCCGGGATTAAAAGATATTGATGCCTTGTTTCGTTTTGCCAAAGCGGCAGATGTTAAGGTAATTTATTCACTCCCTTTAAAAAAAGGTAACCCTGGGCAAAGCGCCTCCATTGCAAAATACATTTGGGATAACTACCTTGATTATCTGGATTGTTTTGCCATTGGGAATGAAAATGAAAACTACACTGAATATCGGAAACAATGGAAAATTATTTCTGATGCTATCGTAAAGGCAGTTCCCGATGCAAAATTCTGTGGTCCTTCCCCGGTTTCTTCCATGGATGGAGGAGCCAATTATATTAAGAATTTTGCCAGCGATTTTGCGAAAACGGGACTGATAAAATTTGTTACGGCACATGATTATCCGGGTGGTAATGCCCAGCGAAATGCAACGAATGGAAATAGCGGACGCGATCAGATGTTGTCAGGGGCATGGTTGGATCAATATCAGGCATTCTACAACCAGTTTGTCCCTGCGGTGTCAGCTTTGGGCCTTAAATACAAGTACGACGAAGGAAGTAGTTTTTATAAAGGCGGGGCCAAGGATGCAAGTAACACGTTTGCATCCTCACTCTGGTGTCTCGATTATATGCACTGGTGGGCTGCCCACGGTTGCTCCGGATATAATTTCCACAATAACAGATGGTTCATGTACAATATCACGATTTGTAAAGACTCAGCCGGAAATTACCAGAGCCGCCCACAGGGGTACGGAATTAAGGCATTTGATATCGGGAGCCATGGCAAGGTTGTTCCGGTAAGCGTGTCCAGAACAAACCTAACTGCTTATGGCGTGGTCGACTCTGACAATCTGTACCTGACCGTTATAAATAAAGAACATGGGGAATACGGACGGGATGCGGAAATCAACATAAAAGGAGTTGATATTAAGGGAAGTGTCGAGATCATGTATTTAAAAGCGCCAAATAATGATGTTGCTGCAACAGCGGGTATTTCATTGGGAGGTGCAACCATAAAGAATACGGGCAAATGGGAAGGGAAATGGACCTCGCTAAAATCACCTGAGAATGGGAACCTGAAGATTTCTGTTTCAGCCGCGTCTGCCGCAATTGTTAAAATCGGTTTGAAAAAACATTAGTCGAAAAGATAATTTACCTGTTCGAATAAAGGTATGATGCATCGTCTGTTTACAACCACCGGCTTCAGGAGAATACCTATATTTGATCAATCAACAGCTAAATATGAAAAAGAGGTATCTCATCATCAGTGTATTTTTATTGAGTTTTTTTAATGTACATGCTCAAAAGAAACCCAATATCATTTTTATCCTTACGGATGATCTGGGCTACGGCGACCTGGGTGTGTTTGCTCAAAATCAACGCAAAAACTCGGGCGATAGAAGTAAACCCTACCAACTAAGCCCCAATTTAGATAAAATGGCGGCCAGGGGGGCAATGTTTACAAACCAATATGCTAACGCGCCTGTATGCGCGCCATCCAGGGCATCATTTCTAACCGGGGTTAACCAGGGGAATGAAGGGGTGAGAGATAACCAGTTTGATAAGCAGTTAGAAAACAACCATACATTAGCTACCGTTTTAAAGGCCGCCGGATACAACACCATAGCCATCGGAAAATGGGGATTACAAGGTGTTGATGGTAATGGACCCGATTGGCCAGCTCACCCTTTAAAGCGGGGTTTTGATAGCTATTACGGCTACATGCGCCACGGTGACGGGCATGAACATTATCCGTTTGAGGGATTATATAGCGGTAAAAAACAAGTGTGGAGTGATTATAAAGAGGTATCGGCAGGTTTAAGGAAATGTTATACTACCGATTTATGGACAGCTTCAGCAAAAAAATGGATAACCACGCATGAGCAAAGTAAGGATGCCGACCAACCCTTTTTTATGTACCTGGCTTATGATTGCCCGCACGCGGTTATAGAACTGCCTACACAACCTTACCCTAAAGGCGGGGGCCTTAAAGGAGGCTTGCAATGGCTGGGCGAACAAGGGCACATGATCAATACCGCATCGGGGACTATTGACTCTTACAGGTACCCGGAGTATGCCAACGCTACTTACGATAACGATAAAAACCCCGCCACTGCCGAAGTGCCCTGGCCCGATACTTATAAACGTTATGCTACCGCCACCCGCAGAATTGACGATGCTGTAGGCGATATTATGCAATTACTAACCGACTTGAAGATAGATGACAATACACTAGTTGTTTTCACATCTGATAACGGCCCATCTGTTGAATCGTATCTCCCGGCATCTTATGTGGTTAATCATCCCACCTTTTTTGGTAGTTATGGCCCGTTTGACGGTATAAAAAGAGATTGCTGGGAAGGTGGTTTAAGGATGCCGACACTGGCAGTTTGGCCCAAACATATCCTCGCCGGAAAAACTATTGCTACACCCAGCATGTTATCAAACTGGATGGCAACTTTTGCTGATGCGGCACATATACAGCCTCCGGAACGAACAGACGGAGTGTCTTTAATGCCCGACCTGACCGGTAAAGGGAAACAGCAGGAAAGCCTGGTGTATGTGGAATACTACGAAAGTGGCAAAACACCCAACTTTAAAGAGTTTGAAGCAAGCAGACGGGATAGAAAACGTGGCCAGATGCAGACCATACGCATGGGCGATTTGGTAGGTGTACGGTATCAGATCAAATCGGCTGATGATGATTTTGAGATATATAACGTGACGAAAGATCCGAAAGAGGCAGATAACCTGGCCCTGAAACCCGGCTTTGAAAAAATACAGGAACAAATGAAGGCTAAGGTATTACAAGTACGCCATGCTGATAAAGAAGCGCCACGGCCTTATGATGGCGCTGCTATTCCACCAGCTATTGTTTCAGGAAAAACCATGCCTGGATTAAACTGGAAATTCTATAAAGGTGATTACCCCTGGGTAATTTCTGAACAAAATTTAAAAGCAGATAATAAAGGCGTATGTAAAAATATAACCGGCAACGAAGCGGGTAATAAAGCAGGTATGGTTTGTTATGAGGGTTATATAAAAATACCAGCCGATGGTAATTATACCTTTGGATTAAAAGTAGTCGGAAAGGCCTACCTGCGGTTGCATGAGGCTACTTTAATTGACGAAGATTTTGGCTATACATCTAATACCGAACTGAACCAAAGCGTTAACCTAAAAGCCGGGTTGCATCCAATAAAACTATATTACCTTATATCGGCAAACGCTGCACCTCAAATACAGTTTCACTGGGGAAAAACCGGAGGTGACAAGATAAATACCACTGCTGAGATATTTCATTTGGAGTAATTTTTTTTGATGAATTGAAAGATAGAGCTAAGCCTGATGCGAAAGTGTAGGACTTCGTTATTTTAATGGCGTGAACCCTATAGCTCGGTCTTTGTTTTACTGTAGCCTCATTTTTACATAAATATAATTCTGCTTGATTTATATTTATGCCAAATTAACAATAGACATGATCAAAAAACTTACGCAACTTACTTTTTTAGTAATGCTTTCTGCTGCTGCATTTGCACAGACAACTCCGCCGGCTACTGCTCCAACCGGTCAGCCACAACAACGCAGACGCAATCAGCCACGTCATTACGCTATAACTATTGTAAACAACACAAAAGTTAACGTAGACACTGCACAGATCAACGCTGATTTTAAAGCGGTGTATCCGGGATTTGCTGCAGCTGATGGTTACCGTACCAAAAGAGAAGTTACCATGCGAATTATTGATACTGCTAAAAAGTTTACCCTAAGCGCTGTGGCTGGCGAGATTGTGGTAAACGGCAGGTGGATAAAAGACAAAAAGAACTTTGCAGGTTTCCAAAATAGCCTACAGGAAGCGTTGCATAAAAACTGGACATCGGTTGATACAACCAGGAAAGATGGTTATCAATTGGTTTTCATTAACAAAAACTCGGCTTTCAATCCTGCTATAAGAAAAGACCTGGTTGAGACATTCTTTACGGTATTCCCTGTATTGGTAAGTACGTTTAATGATAAAACCACTCATGAGGTTGTATTTGTAACTGATACCGCTTACGGAGGTGTTGCAGAAGCCAGCGGCAACCGCATTTTATTTAGCACTAAATATATGAATGCCCACCCTACAGATATTGATATTGTAACGCACGAAGGCTTTCACCTTGTACAAGGTTATGGTTACAGCGCAGGCCCGGTTTGGTTAACGGAAGGTATTGCAGATTTTATACGTTATAAATATGGTGTTGACAATATCGGCTCAAAATGGACTATGCCGGCAGTTACTTACTGCCAGAACAAGCGAAAAGAAATATGAAAACAGCTACCGGGTAACTGCACGCTTTTTTGAATGGATAGATCAAAAAGTTAAACCGGGTATGCTTATCCAGATAGACAAAGAGTTAAGAAACCATACCTATACAAAAGATACCTGGGCCGCATTATCAGGCAAAACAATTGATGAACTATGGGATGATTATGCAAAGAACCCGGAGATCACAATCAAATACAGCGGTAAAGAAAGAAATTAATAATCAGCGCATTATTAAACAGAAAGCCCGGTGCAATTTGTACCGGGCTCTTTTATTTTATTAATTAACCGTCGACATGGATGGCGGTGCGTCCCCCGGTTTATTGCCCCAGTTTTTGTTTGGCTTAGCCCCCATTGTCAATACCAGTTTACCACCATCAACCAAGTCTGCGTGATAGAACCAAGGTTTGGTTAGCGGCTTACCATCAAGCATAGCTGATTGAATGTACCGGTTAATATTAGAAACATTTTTAGCCTCGATAGTAAATGTTTTCCCTTTGTAATAATCGTTATTTAAATGAATAGTAGTTTTTTCAAATAGAGGGTTACCTATGCTGTACACCGGCTTAACCGCGGCGCCACCATCAACCTGGAACAGCCCCATAGCGCTCATCACAAACCACGACCCCATTTGCCCTTCATCTTCGTCACCCGGCCAGCCATTGTATGGATCTGATCCATAGTACTTATTCATGATCTCGCGCGCCCAGTACTGAGTTAACCATGGCTTACCCGAATAATTGAACAGGTATGATGCTTCCATGTTGGGTTGGTTACCGTGATTTATATAAACCTCGTCCATCTTATCGCCAATGGCATTGAAATTTAACTTGGACGATTGCTCAAAACCAAACACCAGGCGCTTATTAAATTCATCGGGGCCCATTAAACTTACCAGCTTGTTTTCATCATGCGGAACGAAGAACGTATACTGCCAGGCATTACCTTCAGTATAGCCGCCGGTTTTTATTGGATCGAATTTCTCTAGCCATTTACCGTTTTTATCTTTCGGGCGCATGTATTTTGTTTCGGGGTCAAACATGTTTTGAAAGTTGTTGGCCCGTTTTATAAACTGTTTGTAATCTTCTGTCTTGCCCAGGCTTTTGGCCATTTGAGCTACGCACCAGTCGTCATAAGCATACTCCAACGTATTAGATACCCTGCCGGGTGTTGGCATATACCCAAGCTCGACATATTTCAAAATATCCTGGTTACCTGCAAAACCACTGCATTCGTGCTTAACTCCATTTGTTGTTTGCTGATGGATCATGGCTTGATAAGCCATATTCACATCAAAATTGCGGATGCCTTTCTGGTAGGCGCTAACGATCAAAGAGATCTCATGCGAGCCTTCCATTATACCAGAATATTCAAACCCGGCGGGCCCTCTGGGTAACCAGCCGCCATACTTGTACATTTCTAAAAGAGACTTAACCCATTTATTGGCAATATCAGGGTTAACCAGCGTCCATAATTGGTTAAGGTTCCAAAAGGTATTCCAAAAAGCATCACACCCAAATACCGGCGAGTTGGGATCGTCCAGTTGCCTTACGTTCTCGCATACATCAACATATTTACCATTTACATCGCTTAAAATACTACGGGCGCAGTATGAACGATATAGATTGGTATAAAATTTCTTTTTATTTAGTTCGGTGCCACCCTCAACAGTTATCTTGCTTAATAAGCTATTCCATGTATTCCGGGCATTAATTCTTGCAGCATCAAAGTTCCATTTAAATGGGTTCATTTCCTTGTTAAGGTTTAACCTTGCCTGTTCAATACTAACGTATGATATCCCGGTTTGCATAAGCACAACCTCACCCTCTTTGGTATCAAAATCTACATAAGCCCCTATATCGCCGCTACCTTCAATATGAGTTATATTTTTGCTAATGACCTTTCCTTTCCATCCTCCAAAGGCTTTAAAGGGTTTATTAAACCGGGCCACAAAATGGACTATGTAATCATTAAACCCACCAGGTTTCATCCAATTGCCGCTTTGCTGCTTAGAGTATCCTTCAATTTCGGTATCGCTTACACGGGTTATTGTTGCATCAAGCACCTCAAATGGGTATTCGGCCGGGAATAACAGGTTAAACATAACATGCCCCTCGTGCGATTCAGGAAAAGTGAACTTAAAAAATCCACCACGGGTGGTACTTGTTATTTCGGCCCTGATATTATAGTTTATTAAGTCGGCAGTGTAGTAACCGGGGCTGGCCTTTTCTGTACTTTTATTAATTCTGGAGCGATGCCCAGCCGTCGCTCCTGTTGTACTGGGTGCATCCGGCGGAAATATCTGCGGATTAAGTGTACCCGTGGTTGGCATAACAGACAATCCGGCCATTGTCCAGGCATGGATATGGCTAAATCCCGATATACTTTCCAGCGTATATTCATAACCGGCCTTCCAATCTGTACCCTGGTTATCGGGGCTCAGCTGCACCATTCCGAAAGGCATACTAGCGCCGGGGTTTAGCATCCATCGTGATTCGGACGTGCCTACCATCGGGTCAGCGTAATCAACAGGTTTTTTCTGTTGGGCAAAAGTTGATGAAAAAAGTACGGATAGTATAGTCACCATTTTAAAAATGGCTTTTTGTTTATTGATCAGCATAATATTTTTGATTTATTATGTATATATGTATGTACAATTGACTAGGTAAATATCATAAATATTTATCGGTTATCATAGTTATAATAAGAATGTTATTAAATTTAGCCAACAAAAATATCTCCATGATTAAAACCCAACCAAATCTTAAATTAGTTACTTTAGTTACCTTAATACTGCTTGGCAGTGTTTCGGCTTTCTCGCAAACTAACCTAAGCCGTAAAAAAGCTGATGCTATAGCCGCAACTGAGCTTAAAGCACAAATGGACCTGCAAAAACCAAAAGCTGAAGCCGAATGGGCCGCCAAGCAAATTCAGTATAAGGAGTATATATTAAAATTTACCAACCAGATATTTGGCGAGAAACCGGCGGATGGTAGGAGCATGTATATTTCGTTACATGGCGGCGGTGGTACTGCACCAAAGGTTAACGATGGGCAATGGGAAAACCAAAAGAAACTATATAAACTAAAAGAAGGCGTATATTTTGTTCCACGCAGCCCTAAAGATGCCTGGAACATGTGGCATGACTACCCTATGGATGAGCTATTAGCAGAAGTTGTTAAAGATGCTATTGTTATGGAAGATGTTAACCCTAACAAGATCTATGTAATGGGGTACTCTGCAGGCGGCGATGGCGTTTTTCAATTAGCACCGCGTTTGGCCGATTATTGGGGCGCGGCCTCCATGATGGCCGGACACCCCGGCGATGCACAAATTTTGAACTTAAAGAATATTCCTTTCATGGCATTTGTGGGTGGTAAGGATGCGGCGTATAATAGAAACATATTAGTTGCACAATGGGGCAAGCGACTGGATAGTCTGCAAGAAGTTTATAAAGGAAGCTTTATCCACGAAACACATGTTTACTCCGATATGCCGCATTGGATGAACAGAAAAGATACCATTGCTGTACCGTGGTTGGCATCCTACAAAAGAAACCCGTTGCCAAAAGATGTGATCTGGATACAGGATGATATTTTACGGGATCAGTTTTATTGGTTAGGTACACCTATTGAGAGTGCGAAGCAAGGTTTAAAGGCCCGTGTAGCCGTATCAGGCAATGATATTACTATCCTTGAAAACCAAAACGAAACACTGTATCTGTACTTAAATGACGGATTGGTAAACCTTGATAAAAAAGTAACCGTCACCATAGATGGCAAGCAAGTGTTTAACCAGAAAGTATCACGCAATGCGGATGTGGTTAAAAAAACGGTGGCTGCAAGGATGGATAAAGGACTGATTTTTACAGCTGGTTTAGTAATTAAAAATGGGCTGGTAACAAGTATGTAAAAGTTAACAAACATTGATGATAATATTACAGAGCCCGGTGCGAAAGTACCAGGTTTTTTTTATATTTGGTTAACCATTTAAACCTGCCACTCATGAAACGCTTTATCACCATTCTACTTTTGTTTACAGCTACAAATACATTTGCACAGCAAATTGACTTATCCGGTTTTTGGCCAAACATATCGGACGAAAACATGGATATTGTGTGGTTAGACCACCTAAAAGCCGAAATACCGATTAATAAAAATATGATTTTTTCGGCGGGTTTGATATTGCCTGCCGGGTATTATTCTTTAAGAAATGCAGGTGTTAAAGTTTATCTCGAACCCGGTATGTCGTTAGACGTATCAAGGGGGAACGGAGCTATTGAGTATAGCGGTAAAGGAAGCATTGAAAATGACATCATTGCTCAAAAGGATGAACTTGCCGCCTCAATATTTTTAATGACGGGCCGATACCTGTCAGACAAGTTAAACATGATGGAACCTGATGATTTTTTAGCGAAAGTTAAATCTTATACTTCGGCCGCCTTTAAACTGATTAATAACCCGGTTGTGTCTGCCTATTTTAAAAACTCACAGACAGAATGCATCAACTACTTTTGTAAAAGAATAACCAATGATTACCGCGCCCGTTACGGTATAGATACTATAAAAGAGAAAGAAGCGGGACCGTTATTACAAGATTATTTTAAGCTTGGCCAAACAGCCGAACTATGGAAAAAATATAAGCAGGCAGTGCAGGCAGCACATATTAAGTCTTTATCACCTGCTGATAGCGTAAGGCTTGATCCATTTAGAGATTTCGACATGAATAATGAACTTGCCTACCGTTCATCAGAGGATTATAGAGTACTGTATGACAAAAAGTACGTTGCGTTAATGAACAAAGCCTTTGCTGCCGATAGATCTGTAAAAGGAAAAGACCTGTCTGACAAAGTAATTAGCGAAAACATAAACAACAGTTTTATCAGGCAGGAAGTAGAATATCAATACGTGCTATACCGATTTAAGATTAACAGGGAGAAAGATCAAACCTACCAGCAATACATCGTGACAGCAACCAACAAAGAGTATATAGAAGACATTAAAAGGCTTTACTGGGGTACAAAAACAAAAGAGGGCTTACCGTCGCCTGATTTTCAATGTATCGGCGCAAACGGAAAAAAGGTTTCGCTATCTGATTTTCGTGGAAAGTATGTTTATATTGATTTGTGGGCAACGTGGTGCGTATCATGCATAGCCGAAATGCCCGACTTAAAATCATTGGAGAAAAAATACGAAGGAAAAAAGATACAATTCGTCAGCATCTCTATAGACAGAAAACAAGATGAGTTAAAATGGAAAAAATTTGTAAAGGATAGTCATCTTATTGGGCAGCAGTTGATCAATTATGATGGCAAGTCTGATTTCGCCGATTTTTTCAGGATCTCTACCGTACCCCGCTTTATTTTAATTGACCCAAATGGCTTGATTGTTAATGAAGATGCGCTTCGTCCGGGCGAACATGATTTGGCAAAACAACTAGATAGCCTACTGGCAAAGTTGAATTAATTATACGTAAGTAAGTTATTACAATAGGGCAATTCTATCCAAAAGTTTTATTTTTTTGCTATAATTGGGCTGTTAAACCGCTATAACCAGGCGACACCCTTATTTAGGCCAATCCCGAACAAAAATGAAATTAAAGCATCTTTTTTTTACGCCATTGCTGCTTATCAATACAGCATTTGCACAACAGCCAAATCTTGTTAATTATGTTAACACTTTACAAGGCACTAACTCGCAATTTAAGTTAACTAGGGGTAACACCTACCCTACTACCGCGTTACCATTTGCCATGCATACCTGGACACCGCAAACCGGTAAAAATGGCGATGGCTGGAAATATCAATATTTTTTAGATCATATCCGGGGCTTTCAGCAAGCACATCAGTGTAGTTCATGGACTAACGACTATGCGGTTTTTTCACTAATGCCGATGAGCGAACTGGTAGTTGATGAAAACAAACGCGAAGCCAAGTTTAGCCATGCTAACGAGATAGCTAAACCTAATTACTACAAAGTTCAGTTTGACAATAAGATCATTACAGAGATTTCACCTACCGAACGGGGGGCGCATTTACGATTCACTTATCCATCAGGTAAAAAAAGTTTTTTGGTACTTGATGGTTATACCAAATTAAGTGGTGTTAAAATATATCCGAAGGAAAACAGAATAACCGGCTATGTAAACAACGGACGCGGGTTTAAAAATGGCTGGAAAAGCTATTTCGCTATGCAGTTCGACCAGCCTATTAAGGCTTATGGTACCTGGGAGAATAAGAAAAACACCATCAGCGCCGACTCAATGTCTGCCGAAGGTTTAGGCAAAGGCGCTTACATACAATTTAAAGATGGCGCCAAAGTTCAGGTAAAAACTGCTTCATCATACATCAGTTTAGAGCAGGCGGAGTTAACGCTAAAGAACGAGTTGGGTGCCGATAAAACATTAGAACAAACCAAAGCAAATGCCGCCGCGGTTTGGAACAAATCGTTAGGTAAGATTGTAGTTGAAGGCGGTACCCAGGCAGATAGAGAAACTTTCTATTCTTGCTTCTTCCGTGCCAGTTTGTTTTCAAGGAAGTTTTATGAGATTGGTGCCGATGGCAAGCCCTATTACTTTAGTCCGTATGACGGCACGGTAAATCCGGGTTACATGTATACTGATACGGGTTTCTGGGACACTTTCAGGGCACAATTCCCGCTAAACAGTTTAATACAACCAGAAATGCATGGCCGCTATATGCAGGCTATGTTAGATGCTTATAAACAGTGTGGCTGGCTGCCATCATGGTCTTTTCCAAGTGAAGCGGGTAGTATGGTGGGCAATCATGCCATATCATTACTGGCTGATGCATGGGCAAAAGGTATCCATACATTCGACCCTAAAGAAGCGCTGTCAGCTTATATGCACGAAGCATCAACCAAAGGTCCGTGGGGCCCGGCAAATGGCCGTGAAGGCTGGAAAGAGTATTATGAGTTAGGTTATGTACCGTACCCTACTTATCGCGAATCAACAGCTAAAACTTTAGAATATGCTTATGACGATTGGTGCGGTTACCAGTTAGCTAAGATGACCGGTAATAAATATTACATGGACATATTTGCCCGCCAGATGTATAATTACAAAAACGTATATAACCCGGCAACCCACTTTATGCAGGGCAAAGGACCTGACGGCGAGTGGACCAAAAACTTCGACCCTATTGAATGGGGCGGGCCGTTTACAGAGGGTAACTCATGGCATTATACCTGGTCGGTTTTTCAAGACACACAAGGTTTAATTAACCTGATGGGTGGCAACAATAACTTTAACGCCAAGTTGGATTCTGTATTTAGCGAGCCAAACAAGGTTAATGTAGGTACCTACAGGGGCATGATCCACGAGATGACCGAGATGGTTGCAGCCAACATGGGCCAGTACGCACAAGGTAACCAGCCTATACAGCATATGATCTATCTGTATGATTACGCAGGTGAGCCATGGAAAGCACAATTCCATTCAAGGGATGCTATGTATAAATTATACAATGCTACAGAAAACGGTTATCCGGGCGATGAGGACCAGGGACAAACATCTTCATGGTACGTATTAAGTGCGATAGGCATGTATAGCGTGACACCGGGCACCGGCGAATATGCTTTAGGCAGCCCGATGTTTAAAAAGATTACTCTGAACTTAGAGAATGGCAAGAAATTTATAATAGATGCTCCTGCTAATGACAAGGATCATGTGTATATCCAATCGGCAACCTTAAACGGAAGTACTTATACTAAAAACTTTATCACTCATGGCGACCTAACCAACGGTGGCGTTTTAAAACTGGAAATGAGTGATAAACCTAACGAACAAAGGGGTACCGGCGCTGCCGACAAGCCTTTCTCTTTAACCAAACGATAGGTCATTAAATGATAAACAAAGCCGGGTTATTATTTGCAGGTATTGTGTTGTCGCTGACTACTTCGGTATCGGCGCAAAAGACAGTGCCTGCAGATACCAACTCGCTTGCCGGTGTTATCGATTTTCATTGTCATACCGGGCCCGATATATCTGTTCGCTCCATAAACGATGTGGAGTTAGCACGCCTTGCTAAAAAGGATGGCATGCGCGGTATCGTACTCAAGAACCATTACACCATGACTGCCGACAGGGCGCAAGTAGCCATGCAGGAAGTTGGTGGTGGTATTGAAGTATTTGGAGGGATTGTTTTAAACCGGTCTGTAGGCGGTATTAATGCCGAGGCCATCAAGCGCATGATACAGATAGAGGGCCACCGTGGTAAGGTTGTTTGGCTGCCTACGGTTGATGCGGAGAATGGCTTTGAGCATGCTCCCGACCCACGCCAGTTTGTACCAGTTGTAAAGGACGGCAAACCTGTGCCCGAACTAGCAGAAGTATTTCAACTAATAGCTAAAAACAATTTGGTGTTCGAGACCGGGCATTCATCCCCCCAAGAATCATTGATACTGATACCGGCGGCAAAGCAGGCAGGCGTTAAAAACATAGTTGTTACCCATGCAATGTTATTGGGCGCTACGTTGGGCCAGGTTAAACAAATGGCAGCAATGGGCGCTATTATAGAGTTTTGCTTTCAGCCAGCAGGGTTAAGTTATGCTAAGAACCTGGCTACTATTGCCAATTATGCCAATGTAATTAAAACAGTAGGTGCCGAACATTTTATTATTGATTCAGACCTCGGCCAAAAGAACAATCCGCTTCATCCTGATGGCATGCGAACCTTTATTGCACAGCTTAAAGCAAACGGATTGACTGAGCATGACATAGACCTCATTGCCCGTAAAAACCCGGCAAAGCTGCTGGGCCTTGCCCCTTCCAATTAATGCTATTTTACGGTAATGTAGTGATTCACGAAAAGTGAATCACTTTGAATCACCTGAATCACTTTTTGCTTGTAAGCATTTGTATTAAAGCGATTTACAACAACAGAGTGAATCACTTTGAATCAGTATAAAAACTTTAAGTGAATTGTATTAAATAATTGTAAATTAATTACTTATATTATTTTAAGGAAATTCAAAATTTGGAGTGAATCACTTTTGTGAATCACCCTGAGTTTGTTAATTTATTATTAATAATCGACAACAGCTTTTATGGCCAAATCAGTGAAATCCGGCGAATAGCTAGTGTAAGGTTTCCACATATGATTTAGATTAAGCGCCCACATATTTAGCTTTTTACCCTTTTCGGGTGATATACCTATTGCTGGCCTAAAATTCACAAAGCTAACCATCTTCTTTCTACCAGGTGTAGTCGGTAAATAAGAATACA
>DHIR01000293.1 GCA_002403905.1 Mucilaginibacter sp. UBA4741 | reverse complement strand
CTTTGCTCGTAACGGTAAACGGTACCAAACTCTGCTAACCTAACCGGAAGATCTTTGTATGACCGTGGTTTTGTTTTATATATCTCGCAATGGTGCGGACAGTTCATCGGTTTTAAGAAGAATTCCTCTCCCTCCTGCGGTGTTTTTATCGGCTGGAAAGAATCAGCACCGTATTTTTCATAGTGACCAGATGTTACATACAGGTTTTTGTGACCGATATGCGGTGTAATTACCTGCTCATAACCTGCTTTTTGCTGGGCTTTTTGCAAGAAGTTAACCAGACGCTCGCGCAAAGCAGTACCTTTTGGCAACCACAATGGGAGGCCCATACCCACTTTTTCAGAGAAAGCAAATAACTCCAGTTCTTTCCCCAATTTACGGTGGTCGCGTTTCTTAGCTTCTTCCAGTAAATGCAGGTAATCTGTTAACTCGCTTGCTTTAGGGAAAGTCACGCCGTAGATCCGGGTTAACTGTTTACGGCTTTCATCGCCGCGCCAGTAAGCACCGGCAAGGCTCATTACCTTAACGGCTTTAACAAAGCCAGTGTTAGGTATATGCGGGCCGCGGCAAAGATCTGTAAAGTTACCTTGTGTATAAAAAGTAATGGCACCATCAGGCAGATCCTTTAACAGGTCCAGCTTGTACTCGTCATCTTTCTCAGTAAAATAAGCTATGGCATCGGCTTTAGATACAGGCTTGCGTACAAACTCGGCTTTGGTTTTTGCCAACTCAATGATCGTATCTTCGATTTGTTTAAATTCATCTGACGATAAAACCTTGTCGCCAAAGTCAACATCATAGTAAAAGCCGGTCTCGATAGCGGGACCGATACCAAATTTGGTGCCGGGATAAAGTGCTTCCAACGCTTCGGCCATTAAGTGGGCCGATGAGTGCCAAAAGGTTGATTTACCTTTAGTATCATTCCAGGTTAACAATTTTACGCTTGAATCTTTTTCAATTGCGCGGCTTGAGTCCCAAACTTCGCCGTCAACTTCGGCGGCTAATACGTTACGGGCTAAGCCTTCGGAGATAGACAATGCTATCTGCATGGCTGTGATCCCTTTGTCATACTGACGAACGGACCCATCGGGTAGTGTAATATTAATCATCTACAACTATGATTTAAAGTTTATAAAATTACGTTTCATGATCACCTACGTGTGTGATCATTTATTTTGAGTTGCGAAAGTACGATTATTTTGGAATTATTAAGAGACAATAGTGTCAGATTCTATTTCAATTTAGATTGATAATGATCCCTTACATGCTGGTTAATATAAGTGGTTAACCCCTCTCCTTTATTAGCCAGGGTTTTCATTTCGGAGATAGCTGCAATGCCGGCGCTTTTATTGGTGTATGCATATATAGACCCATCTCTGAATTTTATACGAATGCTATTCTTGCTGGTTTCGTAGGCAATAACACCAGTATCTTGATTGGCTGTTCTATATCGTTGCACGCTTATTTGTAGCAATAAAGTTGCCAAACAACAACTATACAGAATAAACATTCTTAAAAACTTTAATTAGTTTTACCACCTAAACCAAATCCAATACCAACCTATTTACTTATGAATATTAAGAAACTGGTCATCCTGCTGGTATGTGCAGGATTTTCATCGGCAACGTTTGCACAAAGCTGGGAGCTTAAAAAGGCCCCGCTAATGAGCAAGTTTGCCAAAGATGTAAACCCGGCCAATGTATTACCAGAATATCCGCGTCCGCAATTGGTGCGTAAAGAATGGCTTAACCTTAACGGTTTATGGCAATACCAACCCGGTGCTGTAGGTGATGTATTACCAACTGGTAAACTTGATAAAACCATATTGGTACCCTTCCCTGTCGAGTCTGCCTTATCCGGAGTTAAAGAGCATCATGACCGTTTATGGTATCGCCGTACATTCACTGTACCAAGCGGGTGGAAAGGCAAACAAGTACTCATTCATTTTGGTGCTGTTGATTTTGAGTCGGAAGTATTTATAAACGGCAAACGTATAGGTTTACACAAAGGTGGTTATGATCCGTTTACTTATAATATCACCAGGGCCTTAGCTACCACAGGCAAACAGGAGCTTACCGTACGTGTTTGGGACCCTACAGACGAAGGTGGTTTCCCGCGTGGCAAACAAACTTTAAATCCGCAGGGTATAATGTACACCTCGGTTACAGGTATTTGGCAAACTGTTTGGCTGGAGCCAGTAGCGCGTGTTAGTATAAGAGAAATTAAGATTGTTCCTGACGTTGATAATTCTGTAGTAAAACTTACAGTAAACACCTTTGGTAATGTAAGAGGCGCTAATATTACTGTAAAGGTAAAAGATGGTAACAACGTAGTAACTACTGAAACGATTAAACCTAATGTTGAAACAAGTATCAGCGTAGCTAATGCCAAGCTTTGGTCGCCTGATAGTCCGTTTCTATATAATCTGGATATCGACTTAAATAAAGACGAGGCAAATACAGATGCCGTTACCAGTTATTTTGGTATGCGCAAAATATCGGTTGAAGAAGACGGCGGTTATAAGAAGTTATACTTAAATAACAAGTTTCTGTTCCAGTTAGGCCCGTTAGATCAGGGGTTTTGGCCGGATGGTGGCTATACCGCCCCTACTGACGAAGCGTTGAGGTACGACCTGGAAATGATCAAGAAGTTTGGCTTTAATATGGTGCGTAAGCATATTAAATACGAGCCTTATCGCTGGTATTATTGGGCCGATAAACTGGGTATTATGGTTTGGCAGGACATGCCATCGCCAAACTCATATACTGCGCACACGCCCCCGGTTGATACGGTAGAGTTTAGATCAGAACTAACCCGTTTGATAAGGACACATTGGAACTCGCCTTGTATTGTTAACTGGGTAATATTTAACGAAGGACAGGCGCAGCATAATACTACAGGGTTAGTTAATATGGTGCACAAGCTTGACCCATCGCGCTTAATTAACCAGGCAAGCGGTGGTAACCATTTTGGCGTGGGCGACTTTTTAGATATACACAGCTACCCTCCTCCTGCGGTTCCGTTTAGCACCAAGCAGGTATTGGCCTGCGGCGAGTATGGTGGTATTGGCTATATCATACCCGGCCATACGTGGAAGGTTGGTGATACTTACATCATGATCAACAATAAAAAAGAGTATACAGACCTGTATGATAAGTTTGCTGATGACCTAACGCTATTTAAAACAAACATGGGCTTAAGTGCTGCTGTTTACACGGAGATAACCGATGTTGAAGTAGAATTAAATGGTTTAATGACCTATGACCGTGAGGTAATAAAAGGAGGCGTTGACAAGATATATGCTTCAAACACCAAGGTTATCAATGATAACTTATATATCAAAGAGGTTTTACCATCATCACAAAAAGAAGCGAGAACATGGAAATATACTACAGAGCAACCTGTAGGCGATTGGTTTGAAACCGCATTTAACGATGGTTCATGGAAAAGTGGATTAGCCGGCTTTGGTACACGCGGCACTCCGGGCGGCAACATAAAAACCGTTTGGAATACCAACAACATCTGGCTAAGACAGGAATTTACTTTAGGTGACCTGTCAGCTGCTGAGAAGGACAAACTGGTATTATATATTCATCACGATGAGGATTGCGAGGTGTATATCAATGGTGTTAAAGCTGCGTCTATTAGCGGGTATTCGTCTTCCTATACCGTTGTCCCGATGAACGCCGAAGGTAAAGCAGCGATTAAACCCAATGGTAAAAACATTATAGCCATTCATTGCAAACAAACTATTGGCGGACAATATATTGATGCAGGGCTGTCGTTATTGAGTAATACTAAGTTGTAAGCAAGATAGCTCCAAAAGCAAAAGCGGATAACTCATCGTTATCTGCTTTTTTGTTTACAGGTGTATCATGAAATAGTGGTACACTTAAATCAGCATTTTTTGTAACTATTTGTCAATTAATAGCTTAACAAAAAAGGTGGAACACCCTGCAACAGCACTATAACTTTAAGTAAATCATGTTAATTATTTGTAAATAAGTTGATTAACAAAATCGCTGACTTTTTGACCAATTTGGATGGAACATATAAAGTGGAACACCTAATTACCTTAGATACGCTTGTTTACAAGGTGCGTTTAGGCTCATATATCTTACAAAAAGCCACCAATATTTGCCTTTTAACACCATTCTATAATATAATTTCACCTACTTACCGCCCATGGTTTGACTAATAGAAGTCATCATACCACCAACCAATGCATTTAAACTTTCAAGTGCCTTCTTAGAGCGTTTTTTATTGAACGGAACCGGATCAATGGTTCCTTTTGGATATTTCTTTCCCAGCACATGGTTCATCAGATCCTCGGCTGTAAAATAAGTACGTGGCTTGCCCGGCTCTTCTTCATACCCTAAGATGATACGCGATATATGAACGCTGTAGCTATCATCTTTTGACATTATAGCAATTGTCATCCCTGCCCTGCTTGGAACGTCCATACCCAGAGGGCCTTTAAATGTCAACACCTCCCAGCCTATTCCGCTTAGGTGGCCGGCAGCGCTGTTCTGCATTTTTATGCTGTCCAGGTTGTCGTATCGCTTTTCAAACCATGATCGCGAATTATTAAAAAGTAAGGTTATTGATTTACCGGGCGCTTTAAAGGTTTTTTGATAAGCAACCTCGCCATTAGCAAAAGGTGTTTGCAGCCCTATGGTGTCTTTGTTTTGAGCGAATGTGATTTTGGCGATCACAATAAACGCCAGTATAATTAGCTTTCTCATGATGAATTAATTAGGTAATATTTATAATATCGTTATCGTTCTGACATTCAATTGTATATCTGGTTAAAGTAACGAAATTTAAATAAAAATCTTATACATTCCCCCAACCATGCGCCAGCACATCAGCCAGGTGCATACATTTAATGGGCAGGTTGTTTTTTTCAATATAGCCTTGCAGGTGTAATAAGCACGATGCATCTGTAGAAATAATATATTCGGCACCTACAGATAAGGCGTTATCTACTTTTTGCTGCGCCATGGCGCTTGATATGGCATCAAACTTAACAGCAAACGTGCCACCAAAACCACAACAGGTATCGCCTTGCGGCAGATCAACCAGCTCCAACCCTATTACCTTTGACAGCAATTGGCGAGGTTCTGCTTTAATATGGCATTCGCGTAAAGCGGCGCAGCTATCATGATAAACGGCACGGCCTTCCAGCTCGGCACCGAAATAATCAAACTGCAATATGTTTACCAGGAAGTCTGAAAGTTCATATATATTACCTTGAATAGTCCTGCACTTGTTATGCACTACTGTATTGGTAAACAGATCGTTATAATAGTTTTTTACCATGCCGGTACATGATGCAGATGGAGCTACGATAACGCTATCTTCCGAAAAACTATTCAAAAATTTACTACCTACTTCTTTAGCATCATCCCAAAAACCGGCATTAAAAGCGGGTTGGCCGCAGCACGTTTGCTCCGTGTTATACGTTACCGTACAGCCTGCTTTCTCTAAAAGTTTAACGGTATTAAAAGCTGTTTCGGGGTATAGCTGGTCTATAAAACAAGGAATAAATAGTTCGGTCTTCATTGGGCGCTAATTTCAGAAAAAGTAATGAGTTTTATATAACTATGTTTAGCTTTTAATTAAGGTTTATTGGTTTTTAGCCGCTTTTCTTCTTTATGTAACGATATCAATAATATCAAACCTATAAAAAAGAAAATACAAAGCATTAAAGCCGAGTTGCGCATATTGCCCGTTAACTCTTCAATAAAACCAAAGCTAAACATACCGCCAACTATGGCCAGCTTTTCGGTAACATCATAAAAACTAAAGAAAGACGCGGTATCCGGTATATCCTGCGGCAAATACTTAGAATAGGTCGACCGTGAAAGCGATTGTATCCCTCCCATTATCATCCCCACAACACCCGCTAAAATATAAAACTGAAACGCTGTTGTAGTAAAATAAGCGCCTACGCAGGCAAATATCCAAACTACAACTACAAATGCCAATACTAATACATTGCCATACGTCTCTGATAGTTTAGACATTAAGTTTGCACCGGCTATGGCAACCAACTGTATAATTAACACTACCGTTATTAAATTGGCAGTAGGCAAATGCAATATTTTAGCACCAAAACTGGCCGCGACCAACATAATGGTTTGTACCCCCATCGAGTAAAAAAAAAATGCGGGTAAATAACGTTTAAGCAATGGCATTTTCTTTACTTGTCGCCAAACTTTAGCCAGCTCAATAAAACCGCCTTTAATTAGATTATTGTGATGCGTTTGCGCGTTAGGGCTGCCTTTAGGCAATATGGTAAACGGTATATAGGCAAACCCTATCCACCACACCCCTACCAGTAAAAACGATAATTGTGCCGAGCTACCCGCGGTTAACCCAAACACTTTTGGAAAAAGCACAAATACGAAGCAAATAACTTGTAAAATAACACTGCCTATATAGCCATAAGTAAAACCCTTGGCGCTTACTTTATCCTGCATATCCAGCGTAGCTATTTCTGGCAGATAGGAGTTGTAAAACACAAATCCACCGGTATAGCCTATCGCCGCCAGGCCAAAACAAATAATGCCAAACTCTAAACTGCTCAGCTTAAAAAAGAACAGGCAACAGCATGATAAGGCGCCCAGCCATGTAAAGCATTTCATAAAGATCTTTTTATTGCCCTGGTAGTCGGCTATGGAGGTTAGGATTGGTAACAACAGCGCCACAACTAAGTAAGATATCGCCAAAGCATAATCAGACAGGGCCGTATTTACAAAACTCTTGCCGAAGAACATTACTCTATCCCCGTTTGCTTTATTGGCCGTTATAGCCACATAATAGGCCGGAAAGATGGTTGACGTAATAACCAAATTATAAGCCGAATTGGCCCAATCAAACATGGCCCAGGCGCGGATGGTTTTTTTATTGTTCTTTTCGAGCATTAAAAGCTAAAGTAGCTATTAGTTACCAGTTGTAAAATTTTATCCTGAATGTATTTACTTGACAAGTTGTCAAATATAATTTATATTTGATAAAAGATTGTGTCGATATGAAAACAATGAGTGTAGGACAGTTCAAAACTCACTTCTCGGAGGTGCTTGAACAAGTAAAGGGGGGTGAAAAAATAGCTGTAACCTTTGGTAAGAAAAAAGAAGTTGTTGGATACTTTCTTCCTGAACTACCCAAACAAGCAAAACGTAAACTGGGGATTTTAGAAGGAAAAGCAAAATTTACTTTTGCTCCCGATTTTAAAATAACAGAAGAAGAGTTTTTAGGGTTATGAATTACCTGTTAGATAC
>DHIR01000142.1 GCA_002403905.1 Mucilaginibacter sp. UBA4741 | reverse complement strand
TGTACCCAGCGCCGGAGTCGAACCGGCACGGTTTCCCACAGGTGTTTGAGACCAGCGCGTCTACCAATTCCGCCAGC
Source organism: Mucilaginibacter sp. UBA4741 (assembly GCA_002403905.1). Classification (GTDB taxonomy): domain Bacteria; phylum Bacteroidota; class Bacteroidia; order Sphingobacteriales; family Sphingobacteriaceae; genus Mucilaginibacter. The sequence goes on along the minus strand of DHIR01000142.1, from coordinate 3,598 downwards.
TGGGCATGCTTTGTCTAAGTGTGTCTTTCAACCTCTCAGAAGCGGGATGCAAATGTATTTAAACTCTCCTTAATTCGCAACAGATATTTTTGCCGATAGTAAATATTTGCAATATCGTTTAATCGGCTGTCTTTGGCGGTATCGTCTAACTGCTCATAATCAGCGGTAAGGCTGGCTAAGCTTTCGTCTATATCACTTTCAACAGCAAGTACTTCCGCAGTTATATGGCCCAATTCTGTTGCATTATCAACTTCCATTAAGCGTTCGTTAATATCCATCATCTCCATTAAAAAATCTGCCGGAAGTTGTGGTTTTGCGCCGTCTGATACCAGGTCATGTAGTCTTAAAATGTATTCTAGCCGCTTAGGTGGGTCAGAAAGTGTTTGATAGGCTTTGTTATTTATAGTAGATAACTCAAGTATTTTCTGCTGTTTGGCTTCTTCATCGTTCGCATAAAAATCGGGGTGATATTGTTTGCTTAACTCGTAGAATTTCTTTTTAAGCTGCGCGGCATCGGGGTTGAATGATTGGGGGATGGCGTAAAAGTCAAAATAATTAATCATGCTGCAAAGGTAGAAGATATGAACACGAATAACACCAAGTAAAATCGAATTATCAGACACATACGTTTCAACTGTTTCAAAATCGACAGCTACAAATCAACATTTAGCGTAAATTTAATACCATATTTTGAAACGCCCGGGTGGTCAAGATAAGTGAACCGCCTGATACCATCAACCCGCAATACTTTAAAGATATTGCCTATACCAGCGCCCGCTTCGGTATAAGGGATATTTCCTAAAGTATAGGTGCCGGTAGTTCCCGCTACAGGTACCGGGAAATTATATAGGCCGCTGGTCAGCGCCGGATTATTTTCGGCCCGCAAACCGCCATAAAGAGCTTTAAAAGACAGATACTCGCGCCACTTTAAACGATCGATCAACGGAATCTTGTTTAAAAAAAAGCCATTAAAGCTCTGCGTAATGTTTACCGCGGCATAATGATCGTTCACAAATTCCAGGTAATGCATTTGATTGTAGGCATTCGGCTCATATACAATGGATTGATTGGCTGTGCTGATATTTAATAGCGGATACGGGACCTTGCCAATGATCATTCCGCCAAGCAAGGTAAAATCCGCAAATCCCAACTGTGATAAGTAAAAGCGTTTTATTACAACGGCGCCTAAAGACCTATAATTGTTTGTGCCGTTTAATACGCCATTAAGCCCCTGGCTGGCCAGTAGTGTAATTACAGAGTATTTATTTTGGATAATGTCGCGATAATAGGTTCCCTGGAAAAGCTGTTCATGCGGTGCGTAGCGCAATGATAAAGTAATAACGCTTGATGTTATATGATCTACTACCGTTTGCTGCGGATTATTTAAAGTGTACATCAATGCACCTGCAGCTTGCTGTCTTCGATTATAGAAGCCTATATCAAAAGAAAAATGGTTATCAAATTCTTTTACATAATCCAAATTAAAAACATGCGAGTAAAAATAATAACGGCTTGTTCCGGTCTGGAAAGATGAAAGCGGTGTCCGGAAATTCCTGCTTGTTAAATTATCTCCCGACTGGCTAATATCATATTGCTGGCTAAACTTTAAATAATTGTTAGGGTAACGATAATGGGGCGTTTCATTGAATGAGTAATAAACAGTTGCGTTATATTTTAACTGGCGGTCCAGCGTGCCATCAGCAAGATAACCTTCTAAATAAATGGTTTTATTAAATTGTGGTGTGGTGCGCCCGCCTATGCCCAGGCGTAAACCTTCTAATGGGCTATAAGATGCAAAGTCGCCTGTGTCGAACTGAAAAGGTCCGGTATCGGCAAAGCCACCGCTGAGTGTAGAAGCAATCCAGGTAGCTCTTTTAAAAGACTTCATTTTTTCAAGGCGACTGACGTGACGATAGAAGTTAACTTCGCTTTCTAGCAGGGTATCCGGCCGTTGTTTCGCCCAGTAAGCACTGTCAGACTGATTAAAGTTGGGCAAAACCTGTTCGCTTTTGCCCTTGTAAAATAGAGGGTCAAGCGGCTGGTCAACCAAATAGTTGGAATAATAGATAGTCCGTTCGCCTTTTACCCCGAACCCCTTGGTTTTTAAAATGCCAAAATCTGCTTTCGCATCGCTTTTAACCAGGAAGTAACGGCCCGAAGTTTGCTTTTGAAAATCCAATACCACTTTCAGGCTGCGCAAAAAATTAATGTTGATCTGGCTGTTCACATTTAACTCGCAGGAGGTTACCGCATAGCTGCCGTTCAGCGAAACCAGTAAATGCCCTTCGAAAAGCAGGTCGCCTTTATTGCGGGGTATAAAACTCAGTTCCACCAAGGTGTCTTTGTCAGACCTGATGGTATCGGTAATGAAAAACTTATAAAAGTCGGGCGAGTGGTCAGCGATGGGGCTTAATAACTGGTTGTTAATTATAAATATATTGTTTTCATAAATATCAATCTGGTCGCCATAAAGCCGGTTCAGATAGATATTAACGCCGGCAGTATCTATAAATTTAACAATATTGCTTTCTTTTTGAGCTTCTAATATTTTAATAGCCTTGGCAGGTTCTTTACGCAGATACCAACGGTACCGTTTTTCGCTCAGATATACATTTGCAGACAGTTTTCCTCCAACGGTATCTAGTATAAACCGATAAGGCCTGAACAAAAAGTTATTCACCAATAGGTGTGGCATATCAAAAAGCGTAAGCCCGATACGCTCATACTGGTCAAATTGCAAGTAATCTGCACGCTGCGCACGGTTAGCGTCTTTATGGGCGATGACCCGCCTAATCAACTCAACTGCCGGGTTATCCTTATTATGATAGGGTTTGGTACTTCGGGCGTTAATAGCTACTTCTTTAAGCCGTGTCCGGCTTTTTTCCAGTTTAACTTGTATTTCGTTTGCCGTTCCCGGCTCTATTACCCTTATTAGTGACTGATACCCTACGGCGGAGATTACGATGCGTGAAAACAAACCGGAAGCTGATAAAGTAAATTTACCTTCGCTATCCGTGCTGGTGCCTTTATGGGTATTAGCAAAGGTAATACTTACCATTGGCAGCGGTTGCCTTGTGTCAGAATCGGTGATTTTACCATTAACGGTGGTTTGTTGCGCAAAACAACAAACTGATGTGAGCAAACAAGTGCAGCACAACAGGCATCTCCGGCTAAATAATAATAAAAGAGTTAACAATTTCACAAACCAACAACTATAATGTAATTATCAGGCCATAGCTGCATTTAACTCCTAAAATAGGGTTAAATTCTGTTTTAAATTTAAATAATTACAAACTACAGATGGGATAGCTCTCTGCTGTTTGACATATAGTAGAAAAATACTATCGGTTACTATGTTTTCGAACCAGAAAACAGCAGGTGCTTTATATAATATTAAACTGATAATCCGCCGGTTTATTGTGCTAATTATGTGGATACAAAATTGCATTAAGAATGCCTTATTGTTTATACTCGCGTTAAATAAACACAATAATTAGTGCAACTAGCACCCGGTAAATTCGTGCTATTGGTGTCCATAAAATAAAATTTCTCATCTTTGTTGCATGGCATTGTTTGAACAAATGCGGCAGAAGCCGTT
>DHIR01000050.1:11578-17195 GCA_002403905.1 Mucilaginibacter sp. UBA4741 | reverse complement strand
TTTTTTATCGCGGCAATCCTAAAATCCTTTTATCCTATAAATCCTAGTCTAGTACGCCCTCATCTTCCCGCAACTGCAAACACAATTAGGGTCGCTGGCACCCAGCTTAGTTAAAAAGTGTTGGTAAAAAGCAATCCTGTCCATCATGTTTGGGAAGTTATCGCCCTGGTTACATTCAACCGCGCCGTTAATAATATCTATCACCATACCAAAACCGGGGATGCGGTTGGCCGCTTTATCAGCGGCATTAGCCTTCCACTTACCTATCATTACATCATGTGCCGATGGCTTATGTGTTTGCGGTGTCATCCAAAAATAAATAGCGGCTTTAAAAGCCACCACCGGATCGGTTGTTACCAGGTCGGGGTTGTTTAGCAGTATTTTATGATCACCAAAAATACAGTCGGACGCGTACCCGTAGTTACCATTATAGCTTAGCTGCATGGGCCCACGGCCATAATACTTTTTGCCGTGAACGGGTGGGTATTCATCGTTTTCGGCAATATAAGATAATGAGGTATCGCTTTCGTGGGTAAGCATAAGGCCATCGGTATAAGTGCCATTCATGCCGTGGCGGGTTTCGTGTGCCACTTGCGCAAAAAAGGCGGCCAGCTCTTTTTTATTAGTAGCTACATCGCCTTCGGTACAAAAATTACCATAATCAATAGTATAAGTACTATCCGGTTTTACTTTGGCCCAGGCTTCGTTCCAGTCTGCGTCCTGGCGTACAATAGTTGCTTTGCCGGTGCCTTTATCGGTACGGATAAACTGATAAACCGATACTGCCCTGCGGCTGATCTTTACTTTTATCAACCCCAGTTCTTTTATCGCTTTAATAAAAGCCTGGTAAGTATAAAATTGAGCGCGTTGTGGAAAGAGGTCGTTAAACTGTTTTTCGGTAATTAAATTAAAAGCATGTGCAGGTTTATTTCCGGTAGATGATGTTGTGCCGCCGCACTTAAAACTTAACAGCAGCAATGCCGAAGCAAACAGTAAAATAAATTTGGTTGATAATAGGATGTGTTTCACAGCGTATATATAAATAGTAATGATGTAAATATAAAGCAAGTTTTAGGTATGTATAATTAAAATAATAGCTAATAATTAATTATGTTTAGTCAATTTTAAACCCGTATGAAGATATATACCAAAACAGGCGATAAAGGTTTTACATCATTAATTGGCGGTACCCGCGTGCCCAAGCATCACCTGCGTATTGAAAGCTATGGGACGGTAGACGAACTGAACAGCTATATAGGTTTAATACGCGACCAGGACATTACCCCACACGATAAAGATTTTTTAAAAGAAGTGCAGGATAGGCTGTTTACCATAGGTTCGTCATTAGCGGCCGACCCGGAGAAATCAAAAATGGTAATCCCTGACTTGTTTGTCGAAGATATTGAATCACTGGAAAAAGAAATGGATACCATGAACGAGCAACTGCCCGAATTGAAATATTTTATTTTGCCGGGCGGCAGTACCGTAATATCCTATTGCCATATAGCACGTTGTGTATGCCGCCGCGCCGAGCGCCTGACTGTACACTTAGCCGAAGAAAGTGTTGTAGACGACAAAGTTATTATCTATCTGAACAGGCTGAGCGATTATTTATTCACGCTGGCCCGCAAACTGGCAAATGACCATAACATACCTGAAAACCAATGGATTCCGAGGCTGAAAAAAAATTAAAAAAATATATTGATAATCAATATAAAAATATTATACTTTTGCGGAAATTGAAAATTAATAAATTAACTAAAATTATAAGATAAATATGTACTGGACACTCGAATTAGCATCTCACCTGGAGGATGCACCATGGCCCGCAACTAAAGACGAATTAATTGATTACGCTATACGCTCTGGAGCACCGGTTGAGGTGATTGAAAACCTACAGGCATTAGAGGATGACGGAGAGCCTTACGAAAATATTGAAGAGATATGGCCTGATTACCCTACAAAAGATGACTTCTTTTTTAACGAAGACGAGTACTAATTATACTCGAACATTATAAAAAAGCCTCGTTTATACGAGGCTTTTTGCGTTAACGCCTTTTTTGGAATAGTTTTAGTTATAAACCAAATATAATTCACAACTAAAACTTATTTAAAATGAGAGGTTTATTATACATTATTGCCGTTATACTTATTATAGGTTGGGCATTCGGATTTTTCTATTATTCTGCTGGCGGAATAATTCACGTATTATTAGTTATAGCTATTGTTGCTTTGCTTTTAGGGTTGATAAGAAGAGCCTAAAGAAGAGACAAGAATCAAGAGGCAAGAATCAAGATTTACTAAAATCTGTCCTGGCTCTTGATTCTTGTCTCTTGACTCTAACTCACCCTATACATCTTACCCGGCAAACTCCGGATAAAACCCTGCATTTCCATATTCAGTAAATTCATGGCCAGTTGGCTCATGGGCATGTTTGTTTTTATGGTGAGGTCATCAATAGCCAGCGGGGTGCTATGTTGCTGTATAACATCAAATATGGTTCGCTCATCAGGCGATAGATCAAGCGGCAACATAAACTGCTCTACAGGCTTGGCATCATCCGGCTTTTCCCATCCCAGGCTATAAGCCAGGTCGGCTACGCAAGTAAGCAATGCGGCTTTATTATTCCTGATTAAAAAGTTACACCCTTCCGAGTATACATCGCCCACCCTACCCGGGAACGCAAATACATCCCGATTATACGAGTTAGCAATTTCGGCAGTTATTAACGCGCCGCCTTTTACGCTGGCCTCTATTACTATGGTAGCATCAGCAATACCGGCTACTATACGGTTACGCGCCGGGAAGTTTTCCCTGCCGGGGATGGTGCCCGATGGATATTCGGTTAACAAGCCGCCATTCTCCAGCATTTTATCGGCAGTTACACGGTTTGCTGCCGGATACACCCTATCCAAACCGTGGCCCAATACACCAACTGTAGCAACCTTGTTTTTAAGGCATTCTTATGTGCTATTACATCAATGCCATGCGCCAGGCCGCTTATAACCAATACATCATATTGTTGTACCTCAGCTATTAACTCTTCGCAAAGCTGGCGGCCATAGTCTGTGGCGTTGCGGGTGCCTACTATACTAATTATCTTTCGGGCGTTTAAATCGGCATTGCCTTTACTATATAATAGTATGGGCGAGTCGATGCAGTTTTTTAATCGCTTTGGATAGCGGCTATCGGTATAAAAAATAACGTCGATGCCGTTCTTCTCTACAAACTTTAATTCTTCGGCGGCTTTTTGCAGGGCCTCGTCAAAGTTAAGCTCACGTACAGTTTTATCACCAATACCGGGTATACCCAGCAATTTATTGGGCGATCCGTTAAATACCGCCTCGGCACTACCCAAATGGCTTACCAGCACCTTGCCTAAAGTGTGGCCGATATTATTTACATAAGTTAAAGCTATTTGATGGAGTTGCGACATAAAGTTTAAAGTGCAACTAATGTAGAAAAAATATTGCTATAAATTTTAGCAATTGTTATTTTTTATTAGCCCCGCTAAATCTCCCCCGGTAGGGGAGACTTAAAAGTAGATAATAATTAAAATGATATAAAAGTCTCCCCTACCGGGGAAGATTTAGAAGGGGCTAAAAAAAACTACAAAAATAGTTTGCAAACTATAAAAATAGTTCTACCTTTACTCAACTACAAAAATAGTTTACTATGAAGATTAAAGAATTAACCAAAGCCGAAGAACAAGTAATGCAAATACTATGGCAATTAAACGAAGCCATTGTAAAAGACATTATAGAAAAAATGAACGACCCCAAACCTGCATACAACACGGTATCCACGGTAGTTAGGGTACTGGAAGGTAAAGGATTTATTGACCATAAGGCATACGGCAACTCGCACGTTTACTTCGCGCTCATCACCGAGGCGCAGTACCGCAAATTTACTTTTGATAAGATGATGAGCAACTACTTCAGCAACTCTTACGAGAGCTTGGTATCCTTTATTGCCAATGAGAAGAAACTGGGTATAAAGGAACTTAACGACCTAACCAAACTAATAGAAAACCTAAAAACCAAAAAATCATGAACTGGCTGCACTATCTTGCAGAAGCCAATATATACCTGGGGGTATTTTATTTGGCCTACTGCGTGTTCTTAACCAAAGAGACCCATTACCAGCTAAACAGGGGCTACCTGTTATTTAGCTGTATCATGTCGTTCGTATTACCCATTTTGCAGGTAGGCGCGCTAAAACCGGCTGAACCTGTCGCAGTAACAACAAGCTATATAGTGCCTCAAGACTATATTCCCACCCAAATTGCTTCTCCAATTACAATAACCCCGGTGGTTGAAGAGCATCATTTAACTATAGACGATTATTTATGGTATGCTTATATAATTGGTGCCTGCATATTATTAATAGTATTGGCTATTAAACTATACACCTTATTTAAGCTGATGCGTAATGCGCAACGTATTAAACAAGACAAATACAAACTGGTTTATCTGCCCGAAACTGACGTGGCGTTCTCCTTTTTTAATTACCTGTTTATTGGCAATAATGCACCGGGGGCGAATACTATTATTACGCATGAGCTGGTACATATCCGCCAACGGCACTCGGTTGATATTATTTTCCTGGAATTGTTGAAAGTTGTAAGCTGGTTTAATCCTTTTATCTACCTATTGCAAAACAGCCTTAAAACCGTGCACGAATATATTGCCGATGAGCAAACCGCCACTTATGAATCTGATGCCCTCGCCTATTCATCCTTTTTAGTTAACAATGCTTATGGCGCCGGCGGTTCATCTATAACCCACTCGTTTTTTAGTTATAGTCTGTTAAAAAAGAGAATCATTATGCTTAATCAGCAACGCTCGGGCCGGGTGGCTCGACTAAAATATTTGGTTGCATTACCACTTTGCGCGGGGTTACTTTGTGTTTCAACCCTGGCGTTTAGTAAAACTTATGGTTGGGTTGATATTGACCCGGCAGTCGTACCTGTCAATCATACCGCCGCGGAGAAACCGGCAGAAACTGCTATTACTAAATCCCATATAAACAGTGAGAAGAGACGGCGACTTCCTATCCCCAGCTTTACTAGTAAAGGTTATGAGTACTTGTTCCACCAGGTTATGAAAACGGTAAGCTATAACCCTGCCGAAAAGGATAAAGGCGGCTTTGTGGTGGTTGGCTTTGACGTGGCAAATAATGGCATGTTAGCTAACATTAAAATAGAGAAAAGCGGGGGGCGCGAATTTGATGCAAAAGCTCTAAAAGCTTATAAAACATTTAATATGCCGGTTAATGATAAACCCGGCCACCGTAAATCGCTTGTTATATTTTATAATGGCCAGCCAACATCAGATATTGATATTTACCGCGGAGACGACCCAAACTGCATTAGTTCATGGGTTGTATCGGACTGGACTTATAACTTAAAGCACACCGGCAAGGGGTTTGAATATGATGAATATTTTGAACACCTGGACAATAAATTTAATACCCGGGTAATAGTTTATGATGCAAATGGCAAATATATAATGGTGTCACTAAACGAGGCTACCGCCGGCGAATTAGCTTTGCTAAAAAGCAAATACGGTTATACTTTTCCACCACTACCAAAAGGTTCGGTAAAATTTCCGCCGCC
>DHIR01000050.1:0-11352 GCA_002403905.1 Mucilaginibacter sp. UBA4741 | reverse complement strand
CCGCCGCCGATTGTTAAGCGTGATGCAAAAGCATCAAACGAAAAAGTTGATACCATTGCAAAACCAGACTTGCAAAAATTGGGCAGGTATTTCAGCCAGAAAATCAAATACCCTGCCGTCGACAGGCAGGATACAATCGGGGGCCGTGTTATCACATTATTTTCTGTTGATGCCAATCATAAGCTGCAATACGCAAAGGTAGTGCGCACCCCGTCGGCAGCTATGGGCGATGAAATTGTAAGCGCGTTACAAACATGTACCGAATTTGAAGGGTTAAAACCGGGCGTACAATATGTATTGCCGGTGTCGTTTACACTTGGTTATGCAGGCGCGAATAATTCAACTGAAGTACTACTCAAATCAAGAAGCACCGGATCTCCTAAAACTTATAATCCAAATGCTATTGATATACCGATTAACCCGCCCGGCAGCCTCATACTTAATGATATTGTAATACGCGGCTATTTAAAAAAATAATAACCTCTACCTTTTCAAAAACCTAAGCCGGGCAAATTTGCCCGGCTTATTGTTGTACTTTATAATTTGTTTTTTTATACAACCATTATAACCTTACCATGAAAACAATTATCGCTTTTGCTGCATTTACTTTACTATTTGCTGCTAATGTCATCGCGCAAAAACTACCCAATAAACAAGAAAAAAGCATCCTTGCACCATCTGATATAAAGATTGATGGCATGACAACGGAATGGGCGGGTAAATTCCAGGCGCATAATAATGCTACTGATATTTTTTACACCTTATGTAACGATGACGAAAAACTGTATTTAATTATACAGGCCGGTTATGATGATGTAATTGATAAGATCTTAAGGGGTGGCATAACCTTAACTATCAATCATACCTTAAAGAAAAAAGACGCAAACGCCGTAACCATAACTTACCCTGTTTTACGCGATGCGGATATGTCGGCTGTTTCTAACAGATTTGGTAGGAAGACAAATGAAAAGCGCGAGGATAAAACGATAACACCGAAAGTTGATGACCTGAATCAATTATTGGAAGCAAAAGATAAACTGATCAATGTATCAGGCATCCCAGCTATTACAGATCCTTCAATCTCTGTTTATAACGACCTGGTCCTAAAAGCAGTATCCAAATTTGACAGCAATTTAGCTTACACTTTGGAATTGGCTATCCCCTTAAAGTATTTAGCATTACCCAACAATGGCGCCGATGCTTTTAGTTACCAGATCAAGGTAAACCCGCCGGCCGAGATCCGCCGACCCGCAAATATACTTACTGCCGGTCCTCCACCGCCACCTATACTAACCACATCATTTTCCACTACAGATTTTTGGGGCGAATACACTTTGGCAAAGAAATAATCAGGCCTACCCCTTCACATATATCACCTGCTTAGTCTCAAAAAACTCTTCGGCGAAATAATCTTTCAGGTAAAATTGCTGCACTTTAAGGCCAGACTCTTTTATCTCGTCGGCAAGGTCGCCGCCTTTTAGGTAGAGGATGCCGCTGGGTAAGGTGTTTTTTGATGTACGGGTAAACTTGCCTTTAATCCACGGATAAAACTCGCCCAACCGGGTTACTGCACGCGATACGATGAAATCAAATTTCTCATCAACCTGCTCGGCACGCAGGTGTTCGGCACGCAGGTTTTTAAGGCCAAGCGACTTTGCAACTTCCTGTACCACCTTTATTTTTTTGCCGATAGAATCAACCAAATAGAACTTTGTTTCAGGAAATAATATAGCTAACGGTATGCCGGGGAAACCGCCACCTGTACCTACATCCAACACACTTTCGCCGGGTAAAAAAGGCATTATTTTGGCAATGCCTAACGAGTGCAGTACATGTCGCTCAAACAACTGATCGATATCCTTACGCGATATTACGTTGATCTGGTTGTTCCAAAACTCGTATAACGCGGGCAATTGCTCAAACTGTTGTTGTTGCGCGGGGCTTAAATTAGGAAAGTATGTAAAAAGCTGATCAGATGTCATCCCTGTCAAAGCGATTTAAGATATTACCAAGCAGGTACCTGGCCCTGAATAATTGCGCCTTAACGGTGCCCAGAGGCAGGTCCAACTGTTGTGCAATTTCTTCGTACGATAATTCATCAAAATAACGCAGCGTAATTAAGTTGCGGTAACGGGCCGGTAAGCTTTGTATTAATAATTTAAGCTCTTCGGTCTGTTGTTTTTTTATAGAGGTTTCTTCGGGATTTAAAACGTCTGCTTTTATCTGCAATGGTTTTTCATCACCGTCCTCATCCGTCATACCATGTATAGAGGTGGTATTTAGTTTCTTTTTGCGGATAAAATCAATACAGTTATTGGTAGCTACCCTAAATAACCAGGTGCTAAAGGCATAATCGGGTTGGTATTTATCCAGTTTTTCAAACGCTTTGGCAAAGGTTTCAACCGTAAGGTCCATAGCGTCCTCCTTGTTGTTAACCATTTTTAGCACCATAAAATATATAGAGTCTTTATACCGCTGCATAAGGTCGGCATACGCCTTTTGGCTTCCCCCCCGTGCCTTAACTACCAGGTGGAAATCATTCTTAGCATTCTCGGTAAAATTGGAATTTATTTCCATTGAGTAGTTTTTACAAAGGTGCCTATTAGTCCAAAAACATTTATATAAATGTAGTAAACAAAATCAAGAAAAGGCAGATACCACAACTGCGATGCCGCATTTAGTTTTTTAAACGTTTTGCGATAAACCAATATTTGTGCTATCCATCTAAATACAAATAAACCTAACGCCAGCAATGGCTCGAAGTAAGTCGCTAAACAGCAGACAAATAGAGCATAAAACATAAAACCGCTTATAGCATCGAAACTTAACATACGGCGATGGCTGTTTTTATATAATTTACCAACACCCATGTGACGTTTTTTTTGGCGATACAAACTTTGTAGATCAACTTTAGCCGATGTATATACAAACGATTCAGGATTTATCTCGATAGCAGTATTAGTAGCGGTAGCATTTTGATTTACAAACAGATCATCATCGCCAGACAGTACATGCATGTGGGCCGCAAAGCCCTTGTTCGAAAAAAACAGCGTTTTGGTATAAGCCATGTTGCGGCCTATGCCCATATAAGGATCGCCGTTTAAAGCTGCCGAAAGGTAATTTATAGCCGTTTTTAAAGTTTCAAACCTAATTAACGAGTTTAAAAAATTACCTCTTTTATAATAAGGCGAGTAACCTAACACCAATTGTACATTGCCAGTAAAATGACTGGCCATGCGGGTTATCCAGTTGGTCGATACTGGTTCGCAATCGGCATCGGTAAATAAAAGGTGTTCGTTTTTGGCAGCTTTAATGCCTAAAGTAAGCGCGAATTTTTTGCCTGTTTTAAAGCGTACATGTTCTGTAATGGTAACTACTTTAAGGTTGGGATAGATTTCTTTAAACTCGTCCAAAACCATATCAGACGAATCTGACGAGCAATCATTAACTACTACAACTTCAAAATCGGGATAGTTTTGTTGTAAGATAGAAGGCAGATATTCAGTTAAGTTCTTGGCTTCGTTACGCGCACTTATTATTACAGATATAGGTATTTCAACTTCAGGCAATTCGTCCGGTACTACATAAGCCGAAAGCGATTTATGGTTACTGATGAGGTAATATAACTGGACAATAAATACCAGCAGAAAAAGAACAAAAAAAGTTAGACGAATATATGTTTCCAACACGTAACTAAAATATGGCGCAAATTTGGGGAAAAAAAGTGATTAGTGATTAGTTAATTAGAGATTAGTTGCCAATATATATAGTAAACAATGGCGGTTTTAAGCGACCTTGACAACTTCTATCTCCAACACTCAGAACCGGTAAGCGAAACTTTACTGGCCCTAAAAGCTATCATATTAAAACAAGACAAAGACATAACGGCTGCGTGGAAATACCGCATGCCGTTTTTCTGTTATAAAGGCAAAATGTTTTGCTATTTATGGGTGCATAAAGCTACGCATCAGTCTTATATCGGTATTGTTGAAGGTAAACATATTGAGCATCCTGATCTGATTATAGAAAGACGCTCACGAATGAAGATCATGTTGTTTGATGTGAATGAAGATTTGCCTGTGGATACAATTGAAAATATATTGCAACAAGCACTTGATCTTTACAAATCTGGAATAATTAGCCCCCTAACCCCTAAAGGGGAGCAATTATTAATAACGAATGTTGAATTTCCAATGTCGAATTATGAAGTACTGGTAAATATTAAACTTCATAATTCGACATTCGATATTCAGTGTTCAATATTATAAACGTTCGCTGATCAACTCCCCCTTCAGGGGTTGGGGGGCTACCTCCAGGCTCCAATATCGCACCCATAACCGTTAGCGCAACTACGCTATATCCGCCATTAATAAAAATATAGCGCCAGCTTTTTAGTTCGAAAAGGCTATGGGTGGCTATGGCGCCAAATGTCCATATCCCGGCTAAAAAGCCTGCTGTAGCGCCCCATGAGGTAGTAGTTGTTGGCACCGCCAAAAAAGCCGCCAGATTAGCTGATGATATCAAACAAAAAAATGCGGTAAAGCCAAAGGTGCGGGCCATGTTTGATTTTTGTACCTGCTCTTGCGACAGGTTGCTGTCGACCATCCACATGTTACCAAATACTTTTGGGTTGTACCAAACACCGCCTACTGCGAAGCTTGACAGGGCCGCAACTAACACCGCCGGCCAGTTAATTAATGAAGGATTCATAATTGTAAAAGGTTTAGCCCCCTAACCCCCTGAAGGGGGAACATGAGGTGGTTAATAATATAATAAAGATAGTAAAATAATTATCGCAACTAATTGATATCCAACAAAAAAAGCGCCTTGAATTTCAAGACGCTTTTTTTGTTGTTCGATTAGTTCCCCCTTTAGGGGGCTAAATATACTTCGTTCCAAACTGTTGCTTCACATCAGCAACTACTTTTTTAACGTGCTGTTCCTGGTCGCGCGGGCAAATGAGTAAGGTGTTGTTTGATTCTACTACGATATAACCATGCAGGCCCTGTATAATAACCAGTTTATCCTGGGGTATGTTAACCATGCAGTTTGATGAATCATACATGATCACTTTTTCTGACGGGATAACCGCGTTGCCTACGTAATCTTTATCGGCCAGGTCATAAATAGATGCCCAGGTACCCAGGTCAGACCATCCAAATTCAGACGGTAGTACATACACATTATCCGCTTTTTCCATAATGCCATAATCAATAGAAATATTGGTGCATTGCAGGTAAGCCTGGTTAACATGGGTTCTTTCGCTGTCGGTGTTGTAATACGGGCGTGCTTCGGCAAAAATATCATTCATTTCGGGCAGGTGCTGTTCAAATGCCCTAACAATAGCTTTGGCCGACCATACAAATATGCCCGCGTTCCATAAAAAATCGCCGCTTTGTAAAAAGGTTTTGGCAATCTCCAGCGTAGGTTTTTCGGTAAATGTTTTTACTTTATGGAAATCGTTATTGATGATGTTATCGGTGTACTGGATATAGCCGTAACCTGTATCAGGCCTTGATGGTTTAATACCCAGTGTAACCAGGCATTGATGCTCGGTAGCGGTTTTTAATGATTTTTCAATTGCCGCTACAAATCCAGCCTCGTCCAGTATAAGGTGGTCTGAAGGGGCTACAACAATTGCGGCATCAGGATTAATGCTTTCTATTTTAAAGCAGCCATAAGCCACGCAAGGCGCTGTGTTGCGCATTACAGGCTCGGTTAGTATCTGGTTGTCGGCCATATCCGGCAACTGGTCTTTTACTATAGCGGTATAGTTTTCGTTAGTAACTACGTAAATATTTTCTTTAGGGCATACTTTTAAAAAACGATCATATGTATTTTGTATCAAGGTTTTGCCGGTGCCCAGTATATCAATAAATTGTTTTGGATGTGATGTTCTGCTTATGGGCCAGAAACGGCTTCCAATACCGCCTGCCATAATTATGGCATAATAGTTTTTATTCATGTTTAAGTTGTAGAAATTATGTTTGGTGTTATCCGTAGCAAATGTGGGTATTTATCTGTTAAATAATCATTAAACCATGCTAAATAATTAACAGCCAAAATGCCACAGCATATAAAAAGAATAAATAAACAAATTGTTTTTCATCCATCAAATTGTTTTTAATGGGTGTTGAAGCTATCATACGTTTGTTTATTTTTAATTACAACGCATGATGGTTTTATACAATAATCATTTCAGTATAAAATTTTAAAGTAAATCTATCGTTTATTCATAAAAATTTGTTACTTTAAACTTTTAAATTCAAACAATTACGCATACCTATAATGATAGAAACAAAAAAGTCGCTTTTTGATAACCTTCAAAATTTTTTCGGGTTCGATAATTTTAAAGGTGAGCAGGAAGCGATTATAACCAACATTTTGGCCGGGAATGATACATTTGTTATCATGCCTACCGGTGGTGGTAAGTCCATGTGTTACCAATTGCCAGCGCTAATGAGCGAGGGTACCGCTATTGTAATTTCGCCGCTTATTGCTTTAATGAAAAATCAGGTTGACCAGCTAAGGGCCTTCGGCGGATCAGACAGCATAGCACATTTTTTAAATTCATCGCTAACAAAAGCAGATATAGTAAGGGTTAAAGAGGACGTAGTAAGCGGTAAAACCAAACTGCTTTATGTAGCGCCCGAATCATTAACCAAGCAGGAAAATGTAGATTTTTTACGCCTTAATAAAGTGTCGTTTGTAGCGGTTGATGAAGCGCATTGTATATCAGAGTGGGGCCATGATTTCAGGCCCGAATACCGCAAGATACGCCAGGTTATAAGCAATATAGGCGATGATATTCCAATTATTGCACTAACAGCTACGGCTACGCCTAAGGTACAGCAGGATATACAGAAAAACCTGCAGATGAATAATGCTACCATCTACAAATCATCTTTTAACAGGTCGAACCTTTTTTACGAAGTGCGTGCAAAACGTAATGTAATTAAAGAGATAGTAAAATACGTTAAGCAAAACCAGGGAAAATCTGGCATTATATACTGCCTGAGCCGTAAAAAGGTTGAAGAGGTAGCCGAAGCATTGTCATTAAACGGTATTAAGGCATTGCCTTACCATGCCGGCCTCGACCCTAAAGTAAGGGCAGATACGCAGGATAAATTTCTGATGGAAGATGTGGATGTTATCGTAGCGACCATAGCCTTTGGTATGGGTATAGATAAACCCGATGTGCGTTACGTTATACACCATGATGTGCCTAAAAGCATGGAAGGCTATTATCAGGAAACAGGCAGGGCCGGGCGTGATGGTGGCGAAGGTGTTTGTGTGGCTTTCTATTCACAAAAGGATATTGATAAGCTACAGAAGTTTATGAAAGATAAGCCGGTTGCCGAACGTGAAATTGGTACCCAGATCTTAAAAGAGGTTATTGACTATGCCGAGTCATCAGTTTGCCGCCGTAAGCAGTTATTGCATTATTTTGGCGAAAATTTTAACGAGGCCGGTTGTAACAACATGTGCGACAACTGCTGCGCGCCAAAAACACATTTTGATGCCGAA
Source organism: Mucilaginibacter sp. UBA4741 (assembly GCA_002403905.1). GTDB lineage: Bacteria > Bacteroidota > Bacteroidia > Sphingobacteriales > Sphingobacteriaceae > Mucilaginibacter. The sequence goes on along the minus strand of DHIR01000050.1, from coordinate 3,825 downwards.
GAACAGCTACATAAAGCACTTAATATTATTAAGCAAATAGGCGAGAAGTTTGACGATCATCACATCATTAATATATTGATGGGGGTTGAAACCCAGCAGATCCAAAACTATGAGCATAATTTATTAGACTTGTTTGGTACAGGTAAAGGTGATGGCGAAATTTTATGGAATTCGTTGCTGCGCCAGGCTTTGTTAAACAATTATCTATCAAAAGATATTGATCAATATGGTTTGTTGCGTTTGACTAAGCTAGGTCATTCGTTTTTAGATAACCCGCATAGTATACGCTTTATATTAAACCGGGTTATTGAAGCAGCTGATGATGATGACAACGAAGACGGGCCAAAACAAGGCGGCGGCGCTTTAGATACCGAATTGCTGCAGGTGCTAAAAGACCTGCGCAAAAAGATAGCTAAACAAAAGGGCTTACCTCCGTTTGTATTGTTCCAGGATCCATCATTAGAGGAGATGTGTACGCATTACCCTATCACGCAGGACGAACTGAAACAAATATCGGGCGTAGGAGCAGGTAAGGCGCTTAAATTTGGCGCTCCGTTTATCGACCTGATAAAAAAATATGTAGAAGATAATGATATTGACCGCCCTATTGATATGGTGATCAAAAGCGCCGCCAATAAATCGGCACTTAAAGTATTTATTATTCAGAATATAGACCGTCATTTAAATCTTGACGATATAGCAGCCTCTAAAGGTTTGACGTATGAAGAGATTTTAAAAGAGGTAGAAACCATTGTAAACTCGGGCACCAAACTAAACCTTAACTATTTTATTGATGAGGTTATAGACGAGGATAAGCAGGAAGAAGTATTTGATTACTTCCGCACTGCCGAAGTCGACTCGATAGACGACGCGCTGGCCGAACTGGGCAGCGATGATTATACCCGCGAAGAAGTACAACTGATGCGGATAAAGTTTATGTCTGAACTAGGAAACTAATTATTAGCCTTATAATAATACCGAGCCTTCAAATTTATTTTTGGAGGCTTTTTTACTTAGCAATTATCTTAAACTCCGTTCTGCGGTTCTTGGCGCGGTCTTCATCAGTAATATTGGGGGCTATCGGCATGGTTTTACCGTAGCCTTTGTATATCATCCGGCTGGGGTCAACTTTACCACTTATCAGGTAATCGTACACAGATTTGGCGCGGTTTTCTGATAATGTTTTGTTCAGTTCATCATTACCCACGTTATCTGTATGGCCTGATATTTCAATATGTACGGTAGGGTTTAAAGCCATAAATTCTATCAGCTTTTGTAGTTCTGATCTTGATTCGAGTTCAAGCTGGTATTTATTGGTATCAAAAAATATGTTTTTTAATATCACCTTGTTGCCAACCTCAATAGGCTCTAACAATACTGTAATATTAAATGGATTGCTTGACGTATGCCCAACCAGCGAAAAGTTTTCTGAATAAAACAAGTACCCCGGTTTAGAAATATTTAAACCATAATTTTTACCGGCAGAAATAGTCGCCAAAAAATCGCCGCGATCCCCCGAACTGTAGTCCTGGTAAACTGATTTATTGCTTTCTAACGCAATTATCTCCACTGCCGATTCCAGCGGTTGCCGGGTCTTGGCATCGCTCACAAAGCCTTTTACATAAGTAACTATGTGCGGGCGCAATTCAGGCGGCATTTCAAAAGTATAGATATCAAAACCGCCATAGCCATCTAGTTTGTTTGACGAGAAAAAGGCAAAGTTTCCATTAGCTGTAAGGCTCAATCCGCTCTCGTCACCATTTGTATTAATAGGATAGCCCAGGTTTTTAGGTACCTGCCATTTGCCATCCTTACCTAAGCGACTCACAAATAGGTCCTGCCCACCCATGCCCGGCCAGCCGTTCGAGCAAAAGTATAAGGTACTATCATCCGGGTGAATAAACGGCGATTGTTCGTTATAAGATGTATTAATGTTTGGCCCCAGGTTCTCAGGTTCGCCCCAGCCTTTTTCGGTAAGGGTTGATTTCCAGATATCATAACCCCCATAACCACCTTTGCGGTTGCTTACAAAATACAGTGTGCGCCCATCGGCACTAATTGATGGCTGCGATTCCCAACCAGCAGTATTAACCGGCGGACTCAAATCAAAGGGCTTACCCCAGTCGTCACCCTTTTTTTGTGCTACATAAATATCACAGCGCCCGCGGCCATCGGGGCGGTTACAGCCGGTAAAGAAAAGAAACTTACCATCCTGAGATATAGATTCAGAACCTTCGTTATAATTAGGCGTATTGATCTTATCGCTTAAATAAGTAGACTTTTGCCATTCATTATTTACTTTACTGCTTTGGTAAAAATCCTCATTTAAAGCTATTTGTCGAGTGTAGATAATAGTTTTATCATCTGCGGTCGATACCGGTGAGTATTCATCAGCAGCCGTATTAATATTGGGCCCCATGTTAATGGGTTTAAATGCAATGGGGTGTTGCAGGGCCTCCATACTGAAAATGCAATCTTTAATGAGTTTTTGAGCGTAAAACTTATTTTGTTCTGTTATGCCGGCATAGCTTAAATATTTTTGCAGATGTTTAAGCGCGTCAGGATACAGCGATTCTGATATTTCCATATCGGCTATTTTAATATAAACGGCACGGCTAAAATCAGGATTGAGGGCTATTACTTTTCTAAATTCTTCTACAGCGCCTTTGTTGTTGCGTTGCAGGTGCATGATATCGCCAAGTTGAGCATGGGCCTCTATGAAATTGTTATCCTCGCCAATAGCCTTTTGTAGTTGCGCTATGGCCTGATCGTACTGATGCTCGTCAATACTTTGGTTTGCTAACGCGAAATATTTTATAGCCTCCTTGTTAGTGGTAGTATATTGTTGTTGGCCGTAGACAAAAACCGATAGAAAAAGCAATAAAGAAAGAAGTATTACATTTTTCATCCGTGGGGATACAATAGTTTGTACTCTAAGTTACAACTATTAAGGGATATTTAAATACTTATGGGTTTGTAATGATATTTCCCATTTAGGGTTATTCATTACATAATCAACAATAAGTGGTGTCATTTCTTTTGATTTTGACCATTCGGGCTGCAAATAAAGTTTACAACCGGGGGGCACCAACTCGGCATGTTGTTCGGCAAATAAAAAGTCTGATTTATTGAAGATGATAACCTTTAACTCGTTAGCGTGTTGAGCCACCTGCGGTGTTGGCCCTTTAAATTTTTTAGGAGACAAACATATCCAATCCCAATGGCCCGAAAGGGGATAAGCGCCTGATGTTTCAATAAAGGTTTTAATTCCTCTGTCTTGTAGTTGCGTGGTTAAGTAATCCAAATTATAGATCAATGGTTCGCCACCGGTAACAACAACGGCTTTGCCGGGGTAAAGTATAGCGTTTTCGACTATTTGGTCTACAGCAGTTAGCGGGTGTAGTTCGGCATCCCAGCTTTCTTTAACATCGCACCAATGGCAGCCCACATCGCAGCCACCAAGTCGAATAAAATAAGCCGCCTTACCGGTATGATATCCCTCTCCCTGTATTGTATAAAACTCTTCCATTAAAGGAAGTAATGTGCCGTCTTCCGGAACCTGGTGTGCCATAATAGGGCGCAAAGGTAAGGTTTTGAGGTAAAAGGCGAAAGGTAAAAGATAGTCTATATCTGAGGTAGTGTATTTTTTTGATTTGAAAATAACCTTTAACCTTTCGCCTTTTACCTTTCACCTAAATTTATCCTTTTGCCTTTCAGCTTAATTTAGTAAGTTTGATTAATGAAGAAATTCTATATCCCAATTCTCCTCTTAATAATGTTCTGCTTTACATCCTGCGTGGATATTGAGGAGCATTATGATTTTAA
>DHIR01000179.1:3091-8153 GCA_002403905.1 Mucilaginibacter sp. UBA4741 | reverse complement strand
ATAATCGCAGTTTACACCACGTATCTGTTCTACATCAGTTTTAGTTACAGGCTGCTTGTAGGCTATAATTGCCAATGTTTCTAAAGCGGCTTGGCTCAACTTCTTTTTTGATCGCTGCAGTTGCAAAAGGCTAATAACCGGGTGATAAGTTTTCTTGGTTAAAAACTGGTACCCATTGTTTACATTAATCAATTCAATAGCTAAATTTTCAGATGAGTATTTAGCTTTAATATTTGCCAGGCTCGCGCTTACTTCCTCAATTGTAAAATCCCGCTCGAAGGTTGCCTGTAAGCAATACAATATCTCTTCGATACGAATGCTTTGCTCGGATGCAAAAACTAACGCTTCTATATACAATTCCGGATTTTCCATTGTTCGGTAAATTTAGTATTCCCGGCAGGTGTAGCAAGTTTTATTTAAAAAAAAGCTGGAAAACTAAGTATGCTGTCACAATTGTAGTGAAAAATTAATAGTTTATCACCTGCTCTTCTAATTGCGCAGGCACATCACGCCACTCGTATTTTTGATTACGGAGCTGCGGCTCAAATCCGGCAGCTATTATAGAATCCTGTATACCTTTGGCTGTAAAGCGGTGCGGCGCGCCTGCGGCGGATACCACGTTCTCTTCGATCATGATAGAACCAAAATCATTAGCGCCCGCGTTTAAACAGATCTGGGCAACCTGCTTACCTACGGTTAGCCACGAGGCCTGTATGTTTTTAATGTTTGGCAACATGATACGGCTTAAAGCTATCATGCGGATATACTCATCGCCGGTTACATTGTTGGTGATGCCGCGCACTTTGCGCAATAGCGTGCCGTCATCCTGGAATGGCCAGGGGATGAAGGCTATAAATCCATAATGCCCCTCGGGTTTTTCTGACTGTACCTCGCGGATCCAAACCAGATGCTCAAAACGCTCTTCAATAGTTTCTACGTGCCCAAACATCATCGTGGCCGAGCTTGGCAGGTTAAGCTGATGTGCCGCGCGCATAACATCCAGCCATTCTTTACCGCCGCATTTACCTTTTGATATCAGGCGGCGTACACGATCGTTCAATATTTCTGCACCGGCACCGGGTAGTGAATCCAACCCTGATTCCTTCATGGCACGCAATACATCAATATGGCTCATGTTCTCCAGTTTTGCAACGTGCGCAATCTCCGGTGGACCTAAGGAGTGTAGTTTAAGCGTTGGATATAGTTTTTTTAATTCGCTGAACAGATCAGTATAGAATTTTAAACCTAAGTCAGGGTGGTGGCCGCCTTGTAATAAAAGCTGATCGCCGCCTAACCGGAAGGTTTCTTCTATCTTTTGTTTATACGTTTCAATATCAGTTATATAGCTATCCTCATGACCGGGGCGACGAAAGAAGTTGCAAAATTTGCAATTGGCTATACAAACGTTGGTGGTATTAACATTACGGTCTATCTGCCAGGTTACTTTACCATGCGGCACTTGCTTTTTACGCAGCTCGTTGGCCACATACATTAAGTCGGCTGTTGACGCGTTGTGGTGCAGGTAAACGCCTTCCTCAATACTTAAAAATTCAAACCGCGAAGCACGCTGTAACAGATCGGCAGTATTCATAAGGCAAATATACGATATTGTAGATAATTGCTGATTACTTTAGCGGGCAGATCGATCTGCCGTTTGTAAAAAAATCACACCGACATTAGTAGTTAAGCCGGTAGTAAAAAACACCGTTTTCCAGGTATAGGCTCTAATACCGGTAGTAAAAAAGACCATTTATCGGGCATCAGGCATAATGCCGGTAGTAAAAATTGGCATTTATCGGGTATTAAAGGTTTTGCCGGTAGTAATATTTTTAATTAAATAATTGAATATCAATTTCTTAATGATTGCTATCAAAGAACAAAGGCGAAATTTAGAAAATAGGATTTGGAAATTTTGGGTGGTTAAAGCTGGTGTACGGCCTCTATCAAATATACGATTTTTTTGTCTGAATCGCTGATTTATTTGATTGTAGGGTTAGTGTGATTTTTTTAGGGAAGAGAGGATTGTTCGAAGGTTTAAATAAAAGGATTTACAATTTTTAGCTGTTTCTCTACAATTAAATTATGTTGCATGTCTTCTGAGTATAAAATTTCACAATCAGAAAGTAAAGCAGAAGAAACAATGATTGCATCAAACATCTGAAACTGATATTTTTGAATAAGCCCCATCGATTTAGTGTAAATAACAGACCCAAAAACTGACAGTTCGCAATAAGGAAGCCATGCCATTAGTGAGTTAAGCGAATCTTGCTTGGTTATTTTTAACCGTTTATGACATACGTTAAGATATTCACTTATAACCTGGGCGCAAATTACAGGATTTATAGAAATAAGTTCATTTGCCTTTTCTCTTTTATATGATAGCTCGGTGTCATGAAGATAAATAAGTACATTGGTATCAATGGCTACCTTAATCATAATCGTTAGCCTCGTCCCTGTTAAATTTAAAGCCGGACAGATTTACACGATACTTACTTAGCACTTTATCAATTGCCGCAATTTTTTCTGATTTTTCTACTGCTTCAATGTAAATAGGTGTCTCGGCTTTATCTACTTCAAAAGCGATCACTTCAATTAACTTCCCAACCATATCGTTCGGTAACTCAAGCGTTAGGCTATTCTTGTCGGATTTTAATATAGTGCGTATCATAATACCAAATTTACTAATTAATACTGTAAATTAAACTATCAGAATTTTATTAACATTTGCGATTACACCACCACTTCCCCCTTTTCCAACTTCAAAACCTTATCCACACTCTCCGGAATTTCATGCTGGTAATGGGTTACATATATTAAAGTAACCTTACTCAAGCTGCAAATGGTATCAACCAAATTTTTAAAATGTTGCTGCTGGTGGCTGTCCATTCCCTGGCAAGGTTCATCAAATATTAGCAGGGGAGGGTTCTTTATTAAGGCCCGGGCCAGCAGGCATAGTCGCTGCGCACTGGCGGGAATGTTTTTTAATAGGGTGCGGGCGTATTTATCTATCTCTAATGCCCTCATCCAGCGTAAAGCGGTTTCGGCTTTTTCTTTATTGCTTGGCCTGAATAACCCCAGCGTATCATAATAGCCCGATTCGATTATCTGTAAACAACTATTATCTGTAGGAAAATACTGGTGCAGCTCGGGCGATACAAAGCCTATCTTCTTTTTAATATCCCAGATGCTTTCGCCGGTGCCGCGCTTTTTATCAAACAGGATAATATCATTAGCGTAAGCCTGTGGGTTATCGCCATTTATTAAACTTAATAAGGTTGATTTGCCCGCGCCGTTATGTCCAAGCAGCGCCCACCTATCGCCGGGGTTAACCTGCCAGTCTACCTCATTTAAAATAACATTGCTGCCATATTTAACGTGTACATTATTCATGCTGATGATCTGTTGGTAATCAGATTCAGTATTATGCGTATTTAATAATGAGCGTAACTCATCTTTATCAATATTATCATCCTGTTTTGGTTCAACCAGCTCAGGTTTAAAATCAGCCTTGGCTATCGAATTAGTAATAACACCACTCTTCAATCCGGCTACATTGGTTATCGCATCCGGTATTTCATAAGGCGATGTAGCCATTACCACGGTAATGCCCGATTTGGTTATCTCGTTTATAACACCATTAAATTCTTTACGCGTTTGCACATCAAGCCCGGTTAACGGGCTATCCATCAGCAATAAAACCGGATTTTTTAAAAGAGCCGCGGCAATTCTTAATCGTTTGGTTTCGCCGTTTGATAGTTTGATCAACTGCTTATCACTTAACTGATCCAATTTTAGGGTAGCAATGATCTTATCAAAATGCCAGTAAATATTAGGTTGTGGCGCGGGTTTAATGGTGTGCAGATATTCGGCAACCGTTAAAGCATCTTCACTATCCGATGAATTATAGCGTTGCTGATAATAAAAATCGCCTGTGTTTGATAGATTTTTAAAATGATGCTTAGCCTCAACTATTGCAACCAGTTTATGATGTGTTAAATGATCGGGATTGCCGGGGTGTTGCGCTAAATAATCTTCAAAGAAATGATACCTGATCTCGCCGCCGGTTATATTGAAATTTCCGGCTATGGTTTGCAGCAATGTGCTTTTGCCAGAGCCGCTTTCGCCTACCAGTGCCCAGTTCTCGCCTTTATTTACTGTAAAATTTAATTGATTAAACAATACATTATTTAAAAACCGAACGCTTACCTGCCGGATAGAAAAGATAGGAGATGCCATAGCGCCAAAATTAGTTATCTGCCTCAATTATCAGGGAATAATAAATCAATTTCTAAATAAAGGATACCGGTGTAGCTATTGCTATACATTGTTGTAAGCACGCGCTTATCCCGCAAAGCGGATATTAAAAAGGCTTAGTTATTGTATGCCAATTGTAAACACTTTAACCCATGAAAAAATTAAACATATCCCTTATTCTTTTGGCCATGATGGCCTTAAGCAGTTGTTCTGTTATTGGCGGCATATTTAAAGCAGGTGCGTTTGTAGGCATTTTAGCTGTAGTAATAGTAATTGGTATTATTATCTGGATCTTTTCGATGTTTACCGGTGGTAGCAAATAACTAATTTTTGAAATTAAATTTCTCTTTGGTTAATTTTGGCTCGCTTTTGGTTACATCCATAATAAATAACTATTAAAATGGAAAACAATAAAGCAACAATCGAAACTTTGAACGACCTGGTTCAAATTAACAATGACCGTATTAAAGGTTATGAAAACGCCATTAAGGAAACTAAGGATGACGGCGAATTGGTATCTGTTTTTAATAATAAGATATTAGAGAGCCAGCAATTTAAATCAACTTTAACCGAAGAAGTGCAGGTGTTAGGGGCCGATGCGGATAATACCACTTCAATAAGCGGTACCATACATCGTACCTGGCTTGAAGTTAGGGCGGCTTTTACCGGCCATAGCGAAAAAAGCATTTTAGAAGATTGCGAGTTTGGCGAAGACGCCATTAAAAAAGCTTACCAGTCTGCTTTAAACGAAGAGTATTTGCCGGCATACATCAGGGATATCCTGAACGACCAGCAAGCTATATTATCC
>DHIR01000179.1:1543-2911 GCA_002403905.1 Mucilaginibacter sp. UBA4741 | reverse complement strand
AGCTATATTATCACAATCGCATGATGAGATTAAAGCATTGCGCGATTCGGTAGAACAACATTAAGTAAATAAAGTAAATAAGTCTTGTAAACAAAAAAGCCTCCGCGATAAATCGGGAGGCTTTTTTGTTGTTTACTAACAAAGATTACATTTTTTTAGTAGTATCTTTTTTAGTAGTGTCAACTTTAGCTGTATCAACTTTAGTTGAATCAGTTTTTACTGAATCAGTTTTAACTGAATCTGTAGTTGCAGTACTAGAACCTTTACAAGCAGCGAAAGAAGCGATAACTAAAGCTAAAGCTGCGATTTTGAATGAATTTTTCATGTTAATTTTTTTAAAAAAGTGACTATATAGTTTTGATATTAATACAATAAACAACAAAAGGTAACCCACTATTTGTAAAATAATGTATCACCTTTTGATAAAAAACTAATAATCAGGTATAAAAGATGCAAATTTTATTTTTTAACTGAATCTTTTTTTACGGTTGTTGTAGCCGTTGTTGTATCTTTTTTGGTCGAATCAACCTTAATTGTAGTATCTTTTTTCAGCGAATCTACTGTTGTTGTAGTGCTTTTAGGCGGATCGCATGAAATGGCAGCAGTAGCAATAACCAAAGCTACTGCGGCAGTTTTTAATAAGTTTTTCATTTTATAGGTTTTAAAAAAGATGTACTGTTAATACATTTAGTTAAAAAAGGTAACCCTATGGACAACGCGCGCTAATAACCAAACAAAAACGAGGTCGTTATTTTTTAAATAACGACCTCGTTTCAGCTATAAAAGCTAAAGATTACATTTTTTTCATTGAATCTTTTTTCACTGTTGTAATTACTTTAGTAGTGTCTTTTTTTGAGTCAACTTTTACTGTAGTGTCTTTTTTTGTTGAATCAACTTTTACAGAATCTGTAGCAGCGCCACCTTTGCCTTTGCAAGCAACTAAAGAAGTCATGGCTAATGCAACAGCCGCAATTTTGAATGAATTTTTCATTGTGTTTTGTTGGATTTAAGTGAGTATAGTTTGATTAATCAAAAGTAATTTAATAAAAAATTACTATAATCGCAAAGTAAGCCAATAAAAATTAGAAACACATTAGAATGAGATTAGAATGAAATTAAAAAGGCCCCGGTTTTTCGGAGCCTTTTTAACTGGCAAAGGGCCATTAAGGTTTTTTCTTAACCTCGGTAGTATTAGTTTTAACTTCTGTTTTTTTAGTAATTATGGTGGTATCCTTTTTCAACGAGTCGGGTACAGTGGTGGTGTCTTTTTTAGTAGAGTCGGTAACTGAAGTAATGCTGGACGAATCTGTTTTTACAGAATCAACAGCTGCAGAGCCTTTACCTTTACAGGCCGCAAATGAACTGGCT
>DHIR01000179.1:1100-1369 GCA_002403905.1 Mucilaginibacter sp. UBA4741 | reverse complement strand
CGCTATAGCCAACGCCAATAAACCGGTTTTGAATGAGTTTTTCATGATTGTATTTTGATTTAAAGTGTATCGTGTATTGGGGAGTTAATAACTCTATAAATAATTATAACCCATCTACATTAAACATGCCAATATTTTTATCGCACATTATTTAAGTATTTACAAATGAAAGTGTTATTGATTTTATAGGGTTAAATACCACTAAAAAGGATATATTTAGGAGGAAAATTTAAAATGCCAAGCGTAATATTTATTTAATTTAGATTTTT
>DHIR01000179.1:479-797 GCA_002403905.1 Mucilaginibacter sp. UBA4741 | reverse complement strand
CGGCAATGGGTTACAATTTTGTATTAATAGTATTAAGTATAGTTATTAAGTAGTGAATAAACATTTAAAAGATTCAACACCGACGGATAGCGAGGTTATCCTTGGAATACTTAATAACTCGGAAAGCGCCTTAAAACGATTGTATACGGCGTATTTCCCGATGATATTGCAGCTGATCATTAACAACAACGGTAATGAGGATGATGCAAAGGATATATACCAGGAGGCTATAATTGTTCTTTATAATAAGGTTAAAGCCGGCGATTTTGAGTTAAGCAGTAAGCTTAAAACTTATATTTATTCAATTTGCCGCAGGCT
>DHIR01000179.1:0-208 GCA_002403905.1 Mucilaginibacter sp. UBA4741 | reverse complement strand
TATTTATTCAATTTGCCGCAGGCTTTGGTTAAAAAGGTTAACCCAGATCAACAGATATGGTGGTGATATCCGGGATTTCCAGGAATTTTTGCCGATAGAGGAAGAAGATGTTGATCAACATAGTGACAGAGATATACAGTTTAACAAAATGGAAAGTGCGCTCCAGTTATTAGGCGAACCCTGCAAAACCATTATGGAAGATTTTTAT
>DHIR01000023.1 GCA_002403905.1 Mucilaginibacter sp. UBA4741 | reverse complement strand
TAAAATTTAAACAGGCTCTAACACATAACAATTTTATTCATCTATTTTTAAACAGGCTCTAACTATCAAAAAGATTAACTAATCTTACTCAATTAATTGCACCGATGAAAAAATTACTGAAGCTTTTTATAATCAACCTGCTTGTTATCTTGACCGTATCAAAATTATATGGTCAGTTTAGTTTTAAACTGACTGAAAATTTTGATTCGGCAAATACCAGCTATGAAAAAACAGGCAGGGGGGCATGTATAATAGCTAATTCTGTATTAACAACTAAAGATGCTTACCTAAGTTTTGGTGATTATAAATGGCAGAATTACGAAATTAAGTTTAAAGCCCGAGTGCCCGCAAGTGCAGATCAGGTTCAGATATGCGCGGGTTTCAGGGCAGGCAACCGCGATGACCGGTATATACTAATGTTAAAAGGCGGGATACAAAAAGATTTGTACCTGGCCCGCCTTGGTTATATGGGCTCTGATGATTTTTTGGCACTGCGCGCGCTTGATTTTCAACCAATGCCCGGAAAATGGTATTACTTTAAAATACAGGTAGCCGATAACCGGATACGTGTGTTTTTAAATAATGAACTTTTACCACGTATTGATGTGGCCGATAAGCTTAGTAATTTGTCGCCTAACGGTAAGGTGACATTAGGGGGCAGTTGGATAACCAATGAGTTTGATGATCTGTCTATTAAAGCTATTAGTGCTAATGAGCTGCCTGCCGGTAATGTTCAGGAATATGCAGCCATTACCAGGGATAAAGAGGTACAGCGTAAACAGGAACGCGCGGCTTATAAACCTATACAAATAACTAATGTGGGTAGCGGCCGTACCTCAATATCTTTAAATGGTAAGTGGCTGTTTTCGCCCGGGTATGAAATTACTGATGATGCAAAAGCGATTATGCCAAATGAAAATGATAACAACTGGCATGTATTAACCGTCCCCAATTTTTGGAGTCCGATTAGGGTATGGTTGCATGGCGAAAGATATAATACGGCCAGCAAAGGTGTATCCGACAACTTTTATCAAAAAGAAACCGACCGTTGCGCGGCATATACCTTTGATTATAAAAATACCAGCATAGGCTGGTACCGCCAATGGCTTAACCTGCCGCAAAATATTAGTGGTAAAAATATGCAGCTTTCATTTGATGCTGTTGCTAAAGTGGCCGAAGTTTATATCAATGGCATAAAGGCCGGCAGCCATATAGGCATGTTTGGTAATTTCCAGGTGGATGCATCAAAAATACTAAAACCGGGTAAAAACCTGGTAGTGGTAAAGGTGATAAGGGATTATGTAAAAGATATAAAGGACGGAGACAAAGTGGTTGATGTGGCGGTAACTGTTGCGGTAACTCAAAACATGGTGAAAGATATGGCCCACGGGATGCTTGGCGATGGCCCTGCCGGAATTTGGCAGCCGGTATCACTTACTATCACCGATCCGCTGCGTATTGAAGATATATTTATTAAATCAAACCTTAACGGTGCCGATTTTGATATCACCGTAAAAAATTATGCAGACAAGCCTGCGGTTTTCTCTATTAATACCGGTATTGCCGGTAACGAAAAAAAGGATGTATTGTACAATAACACATCATTAAAACAGCTTGAACTTAAAGCCGGCGAGGAGAAGGTTTTTACCTATAGCGTTAACCACCTGCGGCCGCTGTTATGGTCGCCAGAGCATCCAAATTTGTATGACTTTAAGTTTAATTTATTGACCGGTAACAACAAGGTGATTGATTCAAAAATGATCAGGTCGGGCTTTCGTACTTTTAAGTCTGTAGGCGATTACCTGTACCTAAACGGCAAGCGTTACTGGCTGCGTGGTGCCGATCATACCTCACTGCCTTTGGCTCCTAATGATACCGCCCTTGCCGATAAATTCACCAAACTAATGCGCAAGGGAAATACAATGGTAACGCGTACACATACTGTACCGGCTACCGAAACCTGGATGGATGCATTTGATAAAAATGGCATAGGGGTAAGTTATGAAGGCACCTGGCCCTGGTTATTTCTTAACAGTAGTATGCCCACGCAAAACCTGGTAGATTTGTGGAAATATGAGTTTTATGATCTGCTGAAAAAGTACCGTAACCATCCTTCCCTGTTGCTATGGACGGTAAACAACGAAATGAAGTTTTATGATAATGACCCGGATCCCGAACGTGTAAAAGTAAAAATGAAGATCATATCGGATGTGGTTAAGCAGATGCGGGTAATTGACCCGACACGGCCCATAGTTTTTGATTCAAATTATAAGCGTAATATTAAAAAATTTGGTGCCGATTACTTTAAAGATATTGATGATGGGGATATTGATGACATACATGCTTACTTTAACTGGTACAATTATTCGGTATTTAATTATTTTAACGGAGAGTGGCAAAAAAACAATAAAACCCCCGGCCGGCCATTGATAAGCCAGGAAATGTCTACCGGTTATACAGATGAAACAGGGCACGCTACCAGGTTCTATAATTACGTACACCAAAATCCCCAGTCGTTAGCAGGGAAATATACCTATGAGTATTGCGATCCGGCCTATTTTATGACGCCGCAGACATTTATTACCAAAGAATTGGCCGAGGCTTTAAGGCGAAGTGATGATAAGGCTTCCGGTATTATGCATTTTGCATTGGTTACCTGGTTTAGTAATGTTTATTCGGCAAGCCGTATAAAGCCCTTTCCGGTATATTATGGTATGCAAAAGGCATTACGGCCGGTATTGGTTTCTGCCGAGCTTTGGGGCAGGAATTTTTACGCTGGAACCCAACTTCCAACGCGTATTTGTGTTATTAACGACCAGGAAAATGGCAATGTTTTACCCGCATCACAATTACAATGGCAAATTGTTGATAATAATGGTAAGTCACTGGCTACAGGCAGCGTTGCTGTACCCAAAGTTGAACACTACACCCGGCATTGGATAACACCCAAAATAATGATTCCACAAAGCCTGCCTAAACAAACTAATAAAAGTAAGTTGGTGTTAAAGCTGGTAATTAATGAAAAAACTATTTCAGAGAATGATTATGATATAGTGATAGCGGATAAAAATAGTTTTGCAACTCATCAACTGCAGGGTAAAAAAATAGAGGTGTTTGAAACAGGTAAAACAATTACCCCATCGCTTAACTACCTGGGCGTGAAATATAATAGGGCGCTGGTATTTGCTGATGTATTGAAGCAAAAGGCCGATGTATATGTGTTCTCGGGTCTCGATTCTGCCAATACAACCATGGAGGAGATAAAAAGCATCAGGAACTTAGTGGCGGGTGGCGCAAACGTATTATTAAGCGGTTGCGGCAGCATAGCGCATAGTTTATACCCCGAATATATCCGGAGTTTATTTATAGACAATGGCGAGATCACAACCATGGACATACCCGAATCGCTCGTGTTTAATGGTATAGAACCACTGGAAACGCGCTATTTTAATAACAACCAACGCGAAAGCCCATCTGCAATTTGGGGCGCGTACCGCATTAACCGCAATCCTAATGTAGAAGCGCTGGCATCTTACACTAAAATACATGGTTATTTAGCCGGAGATATAACCGAAAGGATGAGCAAACTTGATAACATAAAAGGCTTTTCTATTGTAAAGATCAATGATAGCGGACATGTTATATTGTCAGAGATTAGGCTGGATAAAGCCATTACTGACCCGGTAGCCGGCAAATTATTGGTGAATATGCTGAATGATTTTGCCAGATAGGTTTGGCTATTCCTGAACCGAAACCTTCGCTATTGAGGATGTACCATGAATAATGGTCCGAAGTTGCAAACTTCGGACAGCGGTAAACCTAACGAATATAAGAGTTATAACTTTCAGTTGCTGTTCTGGTTAAATGATTATATTGATACATTTTTCATCGTTCTGATACCTTTTTTATCCAGCATCTCTGCAATTTTATTCACCATATATATTGATGCTTCAATTTCTTCCTTTCTGATAGCAACACTTTCAATATTGAACCCAAAGGGGATTGACCATTCTGTGCAAAAAACGGCAAGTTCTGAAGCGATATCAAGACAAACATTGACAGACTTTTCAAGAATGTCTTTAGAATTGTTAAGATCTTCCTTCAATTCAGTAGGGACATGAATGCCCAGCCACTCCATAAAATTCAATGTCTTTGCCGAGCCACAGGCTGTAAGCGTAAAAATGATGGTAGGGAACTTTATATTTTCTTTTTTGCAAGTACAACTAAGATCTTCTATAACCTGCTTCGCATATGCTATATTAAAAACACACTGAGAAATAAAATAAGATACCCCACAGTTTACCTTTTCAATGATCCGTTTATCCTCGTCTTTTAATATTTCATGCCTTTCGGGAATGGTCACTGCGCCTATTACTGAAGTGCTTTCATTTTTGCTCCAAATCTTATATGCTTCCGGCAAACTTGTTTTAACAGGAAAATCCGGTGCAGGTACTCCCACAAAAACCGGATAGAAATTATTTTTATGAAGATCATCCAGCCAATCTGATAATTCTTCTTTTAAGAACTTCCCGGCAGGGCGGTATATTATTTTAGGGATCTTTAAATCCTGAAGATAGCTGCTTGCAAACATAAAAGGATCTAAAGCTTTCAGAAAAGGAAATGGCCTCTCCTCTGAAGTACGGGCAGATTCATCCTGTACATCATACACAACAAGCGCATCAAGATCCAGAGGGATTAACCTTGTAATAGTTTTTTCAGCTATCTCAGCAACTTTTTCAGGACTTGTTTCTGATTTTGGAGGAGTGATACCGTAAAGTAAAACTCCCGATTCGCCGGATTTGATCTTATTTAGGAACATGAGTTATTAGTAGTGATTTGCAAAATTTCACTAAGGTGTAAAAATAAAAATAGGTAGAAGTTTTTTTTTCTTTTTTTTTAATATCGGTCTCAAGGTTCCACCCGTTCCAAAGTGTTCCGCTTTCAAAGTGGAACACTCCCTTTTGCACCTTTGCAAGCCACTCTTTTTTTATTAGGTTTGTGTATGACCAAATCCCTTTTGCAATTTAAGCCACATCAGTTTTGTTGTGTTCTGCTGATATTCATGTCTTTAACGGTTAAGACCTATGCTCAAAAAAGTTATCCATTCACCACGGGCTTATCTATAAGGGTTATTGCCAATTATAACAGGGCTGCGCTATACCAGGACCCTCTGGCATACGCCATATATAAGGGCGCGTTTGTGGCCCCGGTAGAGGGGAATAATATTGAAAATAATAAAACGGGTAACGACCCCAAGTGGACTAAAGTAACGGCAGATACCGCTAACAAATTCAGGATAAGGGGCGGGGAGGGTACCTATTTATACTTTAGTTATGAGTCGGCCAAAGAGCAGGCGGCAATACTGAACATGAATGGTAACAGTGCTGTTTTTGTTAACGGCGAACTACACATGGGCGACCCATACAGCTTCGGCTGGATGAATATTGTTGTAAAACTAAAAAAGGGCCGCAATGACTTTTTCGCCCGCGGGCGGATGGTGCAGGGAGGCTTGACCTTTCCGGAGAAACCGGTATTGCTGGATGTAAGGGATGCCACCAGGCCAATTATTGTTGCCGGCAGCGGCACTGCTACAATGAAGGCAGCCGTAGTAGTTATTAATACTACCGCCGTACCTCTTAAAAATTGCAGATATTGAGCAGTTTATTAGGGAAAGAGGCCAGAAGCACACTGCAAACCATCCCACCGTATGCTACCCGCAAAATCTATTTTACGTTAGACGGAACCGCTATACAAGGCAAAGCGATGAACGATTGCTCATTGACATTACTGCAAAACGGAAAGACGCTGGATAAGGCAATGCTTAAAATTGAAAGTACATTAAAAGGTGATAAATACAGCGAAACGTTTGTAAGCGCTATTGATGGCAGCCTGCAATATTATTCGGTTGCGCCGCAAATTGGTGGGCAGCAGGATGGCGCATCGCTATTCTTTTCTGTTCATGGGGCGGGGGTTGAGGCTATTAACCAGGTAAGGGCATACAAATCTAAAGATTGGGGTAATTTGGTTAGCCCTACCAACCGCAGGCCACGTGGCTTTAACTGGGAAGACTGGGGACGATTAGACGCGCTGGAGGTATTAGACATCGCCAAAAAAGAATTTAAGCCTGATCCGCAACATATATACCTGACGGGCCACTCAATGGGTGGGCATGGCACCTGGTTTTTAGGCGCAACGTACCCGGATAAATGGGCCGCGATTGCGCCATGCTCCGGCTACCCTACATTAAAAACTTATGGCTCGGCAGATGGTATAATCCCCGACACCAGTTCGACTGCTTTTGGTAAACTGTTATTGAGTGCCAGCAACCAAAGTGATGTACCCAAGCTGGCGCTAAACTACAAGCAGGTGGGTGTGCATATTTTGCATGGAGATGCAGATGAAACAGTACCCGTAGCATTTGCACGCCAAATGAAACAGCTTTTAGCCGGCTTCCATGCTGATTTTCAGTATTACGAGTATCCGGGTGGTTCGCATTGGTGGAGCGACCAGGCGGTGGATTGGCAGCCTATATTTGATATGTTTAAAAGGCATACGATTCCTCTTGATAATGATATAAATGTCATTGATTTCACAACAGCCAGTCCCGGTATTTCCGCCTCAAATCATTGGGCTACAATATATCAGCAGATCATTCCATTTCAATACAGCAGGATAAGGTTAAACAGGGATAAAAAATCAGCAACTATAACCGGATCATTAGATAACGTAGTGTTGTTAAAGTTAAAATTGGCTGCTTTCCCAAGAAACAAAGACGTGAATGTTATGCTGGATGGTTTAAACATGATAAAATATACTACAGTTACTGATAATGACAGCATCTTTTTAAAGAAGGAGGATAAAGCATGGAAGCTTGTAGCGCAACCCGATCTGCACGATAAGGGGCCTCGTCGTAACGGCACTTTTAAAGAAGGGTTCAACAAAAATATGCTGTATGTATACGCAACAGGTGGTACGGAGCAAGAGAAACAGTGGAGCATAGCCAAGGCTCGTTATGATGCCGAAAGCTGGTATTACCGCGATAACGGTGCTTTTGATATTATCAGTGATAAAGAATATTCGAAAGCAAAATATCCGGGCAGAAATGTGGTATTGATCGGCAATTCATCTACCAACGCTGCATGGAAAACCTTGCTAAATGATTGCCCGATCGATGTTTCAAACGGCACGGTGAAAGTTGGAGCAAAACAATGGACAGGTGGTGATTTGGGAACTTACTTTGTTTGGCCAATGGGGGGGACATCAGATAACATAATCTCTGTAATTGCAGGAACAGGTATTGAGGGAATGAATGCAGTAAATGCTAATCAGTATTTTACAGGTGGAAGTGGCTTTGCTGATATTATGGTATTCCGTTTAGGTATGTTAAAGGAAGGGATAGGGCAGTTGGTGCATGCAAGTTTTTATGATAACCAATGGAAGGTGGTGCAACCATAGTGCTAGGTTAATCCTTGTCAAAAATCAAAAGTTAAAAACCGACTATCATTTTTTGTTAAATTACGCGTTAATTATCCCTATTAATAAAACCATGCGAAAATCAATTTTTCTGTCCCTGCTTTGTTTAGTAATTGTATTAGGCTCTGTTGCCTGGAGATCCGGTAATTCCGAAAAAATTGTTATTCAACAACGAGATACCAGCGAGCGTAATATTGTTTACGGAAGTAATATCAACAGCGAGGGCAAAAACCAGGCACTAAATATGGATATTTATTATCCACCAAATATTGTCGATGGTAAAAAATATCCGATGGTTATGTTGATACATGGCGGCACTTTCTTAAATGGAAATAAAGAAAATATGGGCGCGCTTTGCAAACAACTGGCTGATTCTGGATTTGTTGCAGTTACCATAAACTACCGTTTAGGTTGGAATGCGCTAAGCGCGCTTGGCGGTTGCGCAAGTTTAGATATAAATAGTCTTACACTGGCCAACTACCGTGGTATACAGGATGCTCACGCGGCTATGCGTTTTCTTGTCTCTAATGCCAAAAAATATCATATAGATACCAAATGGTTATTTATTGGCGGCGGTAGCGCGGGCGGTGTTATAGCATTGGATATAACCTATCTTACTCAAAAATTTGCCAGCGAAAAACTGGGCAATGCAGTTACTACCCTGGGGAATATTAATAATGCAGGTAATATATACACCGATAAATTTAAAATAAAAGGTATTTGTGATATGTGGGGTGCCTTGCCCGATTCTACTTTAATTACCAAAACCAATGCGGTACCCACCATATTCTATCATGGCACCGCCGATAAAACGGTTCCGTACGACAAAGGATATTACATACCTAATTGCACACGTGCGCCCGAGTTATACGGCTCGGCCTGCCTTTACAGGCAAACATTGGCAGCCGGGCAAACAGCGGTATTTAATACATCAATAGGTGGTAAGCATGGCCCGACTGAATTTACCGGTAAAATTATGATGAGCAATATAGCCTGTTTTTTTCATCACGTAATGCAGGGCACTGCAAAAAGCGCCGGTTATTATAACGCGCAGGAGGGGTGCAGGTAACAGGTTAGTAGTAACTTTTTTTAGGAATTAACAGTATTTTAAGTTTCTTTGTTATTGTAAACCAATTCAACAACCATACTGCATTAAAATTTGACAAAGAGGATATGCTATACATGTCTTGTTTTTTGTAGTAATGTATGTACATATTATTAAACTGAATATAACTGTAGCACTTTTATTATTATGAAAAAAGGATTTTTACTGGTTTGTATGATCAATGTATTAGCACTTGTGGCAAATGCGCAATCCAACCAAAAAACTGTTTGGGCCGTTGGTAAGGCTGATAATTTACCTAACGAATTTTCTTTGGCCCCAAACGGATTTAAAAATTTTATAGAACATGATTTTGGCTACGAGGATAAATTTTTTGTAATTGATTACTCGAAAGAGAAAAACGATTTCCCATACGTGCTGCCAGGCCCGGCTGATACCTGGGGTGGTACATGGCCAACCGCAGGCTGGCGCACCAATCAGGTAAACTTATTGTTTACAGTTAAAGACCTACCCACTAAAGGGCGCTATAAACTGGTAATTAAACTGACAGATTACGCCAAGAAATTTCTGCCTATGCTTAAAGTAAGTATTAATGAGCAGGACGAGCGCCTGCAATTAACTGCCGCCGGTTATGATGTAAATAAACAACCTAATCCAAAGTTGAATGAGAAGTTTATAGATACCGCATCATTGGTCGGCAATCTGGCATCGGCAACGCCAAAAACAATTGAGATACCTGTTAAACAGGGCATGATAAAAAAAGGCGGCAACAGCATTGCCATAACTGTTGTGCAAGGGTCATGGATAATGTTTGACCAGGTTAGCCTGGAAGGCCCATCGCAAGCTAATTTACAGCAACCGGGGCAGTTATTTGTAACTAGTGTTAAAGCCGCTGATTATGAATTAGCTGACAACGGCAAAAAAACACAACCATTAATTGTAAGTGCCAAATATTTAAAAGGCACACCAAAGCTAAGGGTTGAGTTGGATGGCAAGCCAATATTTACCGAGATATTAGAAAAAGGGTCGTACGAACTTGAAGCGTTAATGCCGGCGGTAACAGCGGCAAAACAAAGTAGCTACAAAATATTCGAGAATGATAGGCTTGTTGAACAAGGGACAGTAAAAAGATCGCCCCAAAGAATACAAACGTTAGCTAATTATGTCGATACACGTTTAGGTACAGCGCACTCCCGTTGGATGATAGCACCCGGCCCGTGGATGCCGTTTAGCATGGTTAAAATGAGTCCCGATAATCAAAACGCGGGTTGGCAGGCGGGTTATCAGCCCAGTTATGAAAGCATTGGCACGTTTAGCCATATCCACGAATGGACGATGGGCGGCTTGGGTATTTTCCCAACCAATGGTAAACTAAAAACTACGGTTGGTAATGAGTTAAAACCAGGTTCAGGTTATCGCTCTGGCATTGATAAACGTACCGAGGAAGCGCCGATAGGCTTATACAAAGCACAATTAACCGATTACAATATTAAAGCCGAAGTTACCGCCACTACCCGTTGTGGATTTGAGCGATTTACTTTCCCTAAAGACAGGGACAGCGCAAGGATATTGGTTGATCTGCATATCCCGGCTGAGTATGATTATCAGCTTAAAAATGTAAAACTTAAAAAGGTTAGCGATTACCGCATTGAGGGTTCTTCGCACCAGTTTTCTAAAGGGATATGGAGTACCGATGCTGACCAGGATTATACTATTTACTTTGTTTTAGAGTTTGACAAGCCTATAAAAAGTATGGGTAGCTGGATCAACAATGCCATACAATACGGCGATGAGCTGGAAGCGAAGGACATAAAAAATGCCGGTGTGTTTTTACAGTTTGATGCTAAGGTTAACCCGGTGGTGCAGGTGCGGTCGGCAATTTCATTGGTGAGTTTGGCAAATGCGGATGAAAATTTAACCACTGAAGTTACTAAACCCTTCGGCTGGAGTTTTAGTGCGATCAAACAAAACCAGCTAAATGCATGGAACGATATATTTAACCGGGTAAAAATAACCACCACCAACAGGCTGGATAAAATGCGTTTTTATAACTCTATGTATCGTTCGGTTTGTAGCCGTAGTACCTGGAGCGATATAAACGGCCAATGGCGTGGTACGGATGGAAAAATTCAGCAGCTAAAAAATAAAGACGATGTAGCCATGGGCTGCGATGCCTTTTGGAACACTTTCTGGAACCTTAACCAGGTATGGAACCTGATAACCCCCGAGTGGAGCAACCGTTGGGTAAACTCGCAGCTAGCTATGTACGATGCTTATGGCTGGCTGGCAAAGGGACCTGCCGGGATGAATTTTGTACCGGTTATGGTGGGTGAGCATGAAATACCGCTGATCGTATCGGCATACCAAATGGGTATCCGCAATTTTGATGCGAATAAGGTTTTGGCCGCATCGGTAAAAATGCAAACTACGCCGGCGCAAAAAGTCTTTACAGGTTTTGCCGGTAATAGGGATATGGTGGCTTATGAGAAATATCATTATGTACCGTCTGATTTGGGTAGATTCTCTAATACCATGGAGTCGTCTTATGATGATTGGACAGTGGGGCAACTAGCCAAATCGTTAGGTAAAACAGCTATTTACAACAAATTTAATGATAGGGGCTATTGGTGGAAAAACGCCATTGATACGGCCGGCTATTGCCATATGAAACTGAGCAACGGCGAGTGGTCTAAAAACTTCGATCCGTTTAAAAGCGGTGCTAATGCGCAATATGTGGAAGGCAATGCCTGGCAATTAACTTATTTTGTACCGCAGGATGTACCGGCATTAGCCAATATGATAGGCAGGAAGAAATTTATTGACCGCCTGGAGTGGGGCTTTAAACTAAGCGAGCCATGGCGCTATAACGGTATGAACGATCAATATTGGGACTACCCGGTAGTGCAGGGCAACCAGCAATCTATGCATTTTGCGTTTTTGTTTAATTGGGCCGGTAAACCGTGGTCTACCCAAAAGTGGAGCAGATCAATAATGGAGCGTTTTTATGGATATGATGTGGGCGATGCTTATCTAGGCGATGAGGATCAGGGCCAAATGAGTGCATGGCTGGTGATGGTTGCTATGGGCCTGTTTCAAACAGATGGCGGTACGGCTGCCAACCCGGTTTACGAGATAGGCAGCCCACTGTTTAAACAGGTACAGATAGACCTGGGCCATAAATTTGGCCGCGGCGGTAAGTTTACCATTACGGCTAACAATACATCGCGCAATAATATGTATGTGCAAAAGGCTACTTTAAATGGCAAGGCGTTAAACTCGTTTAAGTTTGAGGCTAGTGAGTTATTAAAAGGCGGATCATTAGTATTAGAGATGGGGCCAAAGCCTAATGAGCATTGGGGGATAGAATAGCAAACTGTACTGTACCATAATACACGTTAATGCATTTGTGCAAACCATTTGTAAATATCCACATCGACCGACCTATTAGTGCTTAAAGCGTAGCAGTTAACGGTGTATGCGTTTAAATGATATTGCCGTGCCGTCTATTTATGGGCCATCGGCAGATGATAAGAGTTTTGGATAGGCAAAAAAAATCCACGCCAAAACAATTAGCTTATAGCAAACTATTGGTTCGATACCCTATTTAAAAAGGCGACGGCCCGTGGCTGCTTCCAAATGGAAATTTATTAATCCTGCCATGTGTGTGATCGGCATGTGCATGCTCACGATACATTTTTTGATTAAAGTTTTGACAAGGTGTTAATTCTGACTTAGTTTCAGTCTTATCAGGCTGGGCAACTAGGGTAGCTTTTTTCTTCATAACGACTCCTCCTAATTTTGAACTTGTATACTAAGTTAAATATAAAGTTAGTTATTTGCAATTATTTCAGAGAAAAAATTAGTGTTAATTGGTTGAATATAAGAGTTTAAAGTGTTGGTTATCGTATATGACAAGTAGTGATAATAAGCTATATGCTGAACTATTGGATGATATAAAAGCTATCGTTAATGACGAAAGACTTTACCACGAAAAGAATTTCAATTTAAGAGCGCAAGCTATTGATGATATTGAGTTTCATATTATTGATAGGATAGACGGTATTAACGAGCTAGCTACTCTGAAGCAATACGCCGAAAAAGTTAAGCACGATCTGGAAGCTGTAAATACCCAAATGTTCTGGCAGCTTCGTGCTAAGATATCGACCGGGGAGTTAAGAGGGCAATTATTGCTAAACCAAATCAGCGAATATTTTGATAATGATTTAAATTCATTTCTTCTGGAGGATAAACCTGGCTATGATAACCTCGATGTGTTTTTTAATGGTTTGCTGATAGATCAATCTCTGCCCGACGAAACGATAGTCCGTGAGCCGGAAATGGTATTCTACCAAAAAACACCGACCCGTATAATTTTAGAATTAATTAAGCGTGCTGATTTTAAATCCACCGATGTTTTCTTTGATATCGGTTCGGGCCTGGGCCAGGTTAGTATTTTAGTGAATTTGTTAACTGGTGTAACAGCAAAAGGCATAGAGTTCGAGCCTGCTTTTTGTAGCTATGCAGATACCTGTGCCGCCAGTCTTAATTTAACCAATATCGAATTTATTAATACCGATGCCAGTGATGCTGATTATTCGACAGGTGCCGTGTTTTTTATGTACACGCCGTTCGAGGGGAAAATGCTGCAGGATGTATTGCAAAAGTTAAGTCGCGAAGCAAAAAAGAGAATGATAAGGGTGTTTAGTTATGGGCCTTGTACGGTTGAGGTGGGTAAGCAGGGGTGGTTGATAAATAACTGCGAAGATCAAGATTGTCTAAGTAAGTTTGGTAAATTCGTAACTTCCCAAAGTTTAGCCTAATATGCATCGCAGGATGATATTGGATAACTATTTTCCAATATCGCTTAATAAATAGCTTATTATGCAAAACTTTACAGGCGCAACAAATGCGTTATTTGTAAACCAATTAGTATAAAATACATCACCCGGATATATAATTAATTACCCCATGATCCTTAAAAAATTACAATTAGTAGTGCTGCTTACTTTGTTAAGCCTTTCATCGGTTTTTGCGCAGGATGTACAGCATTTAAAAAAGCTGCAGCAACAGTTTGTTGATCTGCGTTTTGGTATGTTTATCCACTTTAACATCCCAACGTATGCGGATGCTGACTGGCCTGATCCTGAAGCATCACCATCATTATTTAATCCCACCAAATTAAACTGCGACCAATGGGCCAAAGCAGCAAAATCAGCCAATATGACCTATGGTTGTTTAACCACCAAACACCATAGCGGCTTTTGTATCTGGGATACCAAAAGCACCGACTATAACGTAATGAACAGCCCGCTTAAACGCGATGTGGTTAAAGAGTATGTTGACGCGTTTAGAGCCAACGGCTTAAAGGTGATGCTGTATTATTCTATACTGGATACGCACCATAAACTACGCCCTAACCAGATACAGCCAAGCCATATAGAAATGGTTAAAACACAAATAACCGAGCTGTTAACCAAATACGGTAAAATTGAAGCGTTGATCATTGATGGTTGGGATGCCCCATGGTCAAGAATTAGTTATGATGATGTGCCTTTTGAGGATATTTATCACCTGGTAAAAAAGCTGCAGCCTGATTGTTTATTGATGGATTTGAACGGTGCCAAATATCCTGGACAAGGCTTGTACTATACCGATATTAAAACTTACGAAATGGGTGCCGGTCAACGCATGGAAAAAGCCAGCAACTACATGCCGTCATTAGCTTGTTTGCCTATACAAAGCTCTTGGTTCTGGAAAACTGATTTCCCTACCACGCCGGTTAAGGATGCTGCTAAATTGGTTAATGACCAGTTGATTACCCTAAACAATGACCGTTGTAATTTTATACTGAACGTTGCGCCAAATCGTGATGGTCTTTTTGATGATAATGCTTTAGAAGGCTTAAAAGCCATTGGCAAACTCTGGAAAAACAGCGGCCCGGTTGCCGCATTGCCAGACCTGGACGCGCCTATTATATCGCAAAATCTGGCTAAAAATATGCCTGCAAACTCAAGCTGGAGCGATGATATGAACATCAGCGATTTTGCAAACGATGATAGTTTCAGAACCTCATGGACATCAAGCCCTACTGTTAAACAACCGTGGTTAGAGATCAGCTTTAAACGCGAAACCGGATTTAACACCATTGTAATTGCCGAGAATAGAGCCAACATTAACAAGTATAAATTAGAATATTATGTTGATGGTGCCTGGAAAACTTTATTGGACGGCGAGATAGCCAAGAACGTTAAAGTACACCGCTTTAACCGCATATGGGCCAACAAAGTGCGCGTACAAATTTTAGGCTATAACCGTACACCATCTATATCAGAATTTGAAGTTTATAACGAACAACGCTAATCTTCACTAAAAATATTGAAAGCGGGTAGCCAAAGGTTATTCGCTTTTTTGTTATTTTGCCATCGACAATTATAACCATGCGCGTTAGGCTTATTATTTTCTTTTTACTGAGTGGGATGATCGCCAGGTCACAGAACGCCAAACACCCTGCCGATAAGGAATTGCTATATGGCAAAGATCTGATAGCGCGCACGGCTTATTATCTAGGCCCGAAAGGAAAAGTTGCCGCCTTAACCAACGGTATGAATTGCCAAAACTGCCATAACGATGCCGGTGCTAAATTCTACGGATTAAACTTAATGGCTACTGCCGCCACTTATCCGCAGTATATGCCACGCACGGGTAATGTAATGTCAATAGCGGGGCGGATAAACGGCTGCTTTCAACGCAGCTTAAATGGAAAGACTTTAGATACCAGAAGCCGGGAAATGAAAGCCATGATAACCTATATTAAATGGCTGGGCAAGGATGTACCAAAAGGGCAAAAATCGGCAGGCAGCAGTGTGTTAAAACTCGCCTACATGGATAAAGCGGCTAATCCGATAAAAGGGAAAACTGTATTTATACAAAAATGCCAGGTTTGCCACGGCGCAACAGGCGTGGGGTTGTTATCGGCAGATCAAACTGTTTATACTTACCCGCCTTTGTGGGGTAAACATAGTTATAATGATGGGGCTGGTTTGTATAGGATAACCACTTTCGCGGCGTTTGTTAAGAGCAATATGCCGTTTGGCACTACCTACAAAAATCCGCAGTTAACAGATGAAGAAGCCTGGAACGTTGCCGCATTTGTTAATTCGCAACCACGGCCACATTTTGATCAGCATAAAGATTGGAAAGATATTAGTAAAAAACCTATCGACTTCCCGTTTGGCCCTTATGCAGATCAATTTAGCCAAAGTCAGCATAAATTTGGCCCGTATAAACCAATAGCCTATATTCAGAAAAAATCAATAACTAAAAAAGCATAACTTTATATTATGAAAAATCTACTTAAATACTTTATAATTATTTTAGCTGTAGCGGCAGTAAAAACTGCATCAGCGCAAACATCTAACGCTGATTTTAAAGGAGCAACAGCTTCACTACAGCACTACAAAGCTCTTTATTTTGTTGATGATACAGCATCAGCTAAAATTGGTATGACCCTGCGTAATATCAATAATGCGCTGGAAGATCCGCGTTTAAAAGGTAAAGTAGAGATAGAGTTGGTTGCGTTTGCAGGTGGTTATACCATGTTTTTAAAATCCGGCAAGTATGAATCAATGCTATTAGGCTTGCAGAAAAAAGGCGTGATATTGGCAGAGTGCGAGAATACCATAAGAGAAAGAAAGATTGAGAAAGCAGCTTTGTTTGATTTTATAGGCTATGTGCCAAGCGGTAACGGCGAGATCATCATCCGTGGTAACGAGGGCTGGACTATCGTGCATCCATAGTTATTGTAAAAACATAATATTATGAAAAAAGTATCACTGTTAATAGCTTTTGTAAGCTTTTGGTTTGTCGCTTTTTCGCAGGATATTAAAGGCGATTATGCTATCAAGAACGTGCAGACAGGTATGCTTTTACGTGTAAAAGATGCCGGATCAAAAAACGGTACCCCACTGGTAGCCTACTACCCCGAAAACTGGAAGTGCATGACCTGGAACTTTAAAAAGACAGATGAAAACACTTACCAGTTGCAAAACCTGTTAACACATAAAACCTTTCAGCCGGTTGCGCTGGCAAGTGCCGATGTTGCGTTTGATGAACAGCCACTTATATCCGGCGATACCAAACAGCAGTATGAATTTATAACTGTTAAGAAAGATACTTACCTAATCAAACTAAAAGGTACTGATCTGTATGTAACCCCGGCGGATAATAAGGGTACGGTTAACTCGGCCATTATATTGGCGGCAAAGCGCAATACGACTGAACAATTGTGGAACATTTATCCGCAGGCGCCTACTATGTAATTATTGCCTGATAGTTAGCCATCAAGCCCTTTTACTGCTTTATTTCTTATAAAGATCAACGCCATCAAAGCCCCTAAAAATCCCAGAGCGGCTGATATACGCATAATGCCCGCATACGCATTTATAAAACCTGCATGATAGGCTTTCTCAATAATGCGTTTGTTTGTAGTTGAAACGCTGACAGGTACTTTAGCATTCCCCAGGTTGGTAGCTTGCTGCATTATTAATTGCTTATCCTTTACATCAAGTGGAATTGCCTTGAGTTGCTGCTGCAACGCTCCCGAAAAAAACAGTACTGCCAGCGCGCCAAATATCGCGTTAGCAAAAACACCTGATATGCGCGTCATAGCATTATTAATGCCCGATGCCGTGCCCGAAAAATGATCGCTTACCGAACCCATTACCGCGGCAGTGAGTGGGGCAACGGTAAACGACATACCTAAACCCAACACCAATACGCCGGGGAAGAAAGTAGTCCAGTAATCTGCTGGTCCGCCGGTTTGTTTAACAAAAGATAGGATGAGTAAGCCCGCTCCGGCAATTGCAGGCCCGCAAACTAAAAAAAGGCGTGGCCCATGCTTATCTGCCAGGCTACCGGCAAAGCGGGCAATAGTTATCATCAACACAGTAAATGGTAAAAAGGTTAATCCTGATTGCAGTTGGCTGTAACCCTGCACCTGCACCAAATTAAGCGACAGGAACAGCATACCTGCGCCTAATCCCGCATACAGAAAAAACGTAAGCAAATTGGCCCCGCTAAAAGTAGCATTGGCAAATAGTTTAAGCGGCATCATTGGGTTGGTGCTTTTTATTTCGATGATGATAAATACGATCAGAAAAAGCACGCCTAAAGCCAGCGAGCCATAAGCTTGTATGTTATATAAACCAACAGTTGGTACCCGCAAAAACCCAAAGGTTATTAAGGCTAATCCTAAAGCTATTGTTATAGCACCGGAGAAATCAAGGCCGGCTTTATTATCCTCGTCTTTTATCTCCTTTACTTTAAAACCAAGCATTAATAATGCGGCTATGCCAATGGGGACATTAATAAAGAATATATAACGCCATAAACCGGCATCGGCCAAAGCGCCGCCTAATATTGGGCCGCCCATAGTTACCACCGTTGTAAATGCCGACCAGGTGCCTATAGCCTTACCGCGTTCTTTGGCGTTGATGGAGGATGAAATAAGGGATAAGCTCCCCGGTATCATTAATGCACCGCCTATACCCTGCAAAACCCTAAAAACAACTAATAACAATACGCTGCTGGCTATACCACAAGCTGCCGAGCCCAATATGAATATAAATATGCCGGCCATGAATATCTTTTTACGGCCCAGCTTATCGCCCATGGTGCCGCCTATTAATATCAACGAGGCCAGCATGAGCAGGTAGGCGTTTAATATCCAAAACAGATCGGCACCAGTAGCTTTTAAACTTTGCTGCAGGGATGGTAAAACAACATTTAACGCGGTAGCATCAATAAACGCCATTGCTGATGCCAATATGGTTGAAACCATGATCCATTTACCCGCCGTACTGCGTAGTGCTACTGTCGCCATAAAGAGTTAACGCATTAATAGTAAATGAGTTTAATGTTAATTTTTGAAAAGGTACGGTAAAAAATAAAGCGACTTGTAAAAATAAAGCATGATTTTTTATCAGTTTATCTTGTAGCTACAAGCTACATTACTTTAGTAGCCTTAATTTTGGTTAAGATGCTGATTGTTAAATATTTTAGATGCAATTAACAATATGGGTAATCCGGTATTCGGTTTTTTTGTTTAAAATAGCATATCCAATTATAATCTTAAATAAACCAAGGTGCCCAACAATACAAAACACGCTTTTACTGAGCGTAAATATGTGGTTACGTTAATATGTGTAGTAACCCTGTTTATGATGTGGGGCATATCCATGACCATGGGCGATGTGTTGAATAAGCATTTTAAAGAAGTGCTGCATATCAGCAAATCAAAATCAACACTTATACAATTTTCTATTTTTGGCGCTTATGCAGTAATGGGTATACCTGCCGGCCTGTTCATGAAAAGGTTTGGCTATAAACATGGTGTGTTGCTAGGCTTATTGCTGTTTGCAAGCGGCGCGTTTTTATTTATACCGGCAGCAAACATGGCATCATTTACTTTTTTCAGGGTATCGCTATTTATACTGGCTTGTGGTATGGCCACGCTCGAAACTGTTGCTCATCCATTTGTTGCCAGCCTTGGTAGCCAGGAAACAAGTGCGCAGCGTTTAAATTTTGCGCAGGGCTTCAACGGTATAGGTGGTATAGTGGGCCCGCTAATTGGCGGCTATTTTATATTAAAAGCAGGGCAGGAGCACTCGCATGACCTGTATGAGGTTAAGGTGGTTTATACTATTATTGGATGCGCTATATTATTAATAGCGTGCGGATTTTTCTTTTTAAAAATTCCACCTATAACAGAACATGGTTTAAAAAACGAAGACGGCTCTGAATTAATTATACCGGATATAGAAGCTAAGCCCCAAAACCTAAAAGGATTATTTAAGCACCGGCATTTTGTTTGGGCCATACTGGCACAGTTTTGTAATGTAGCAGCACAAGCCGGTACCTGGGCCTTCTTTATTATATACGGTGTAGAGGTAATGAAACTCTCTGCCGAAAAAGCCGCTTACTTTTTTGCTTTAAGCATGGTGTTAAAAACAATCGGCCGTTTTTCGGGTGCGTTTTTGCTGCGGTATATAAGGCCCAACACATTCCTGGCTATTTTTGCTACGGGCAGTATTACCATGTGTTTAATAATAGCACAGTCTTTTGGCTGGGTGTCATTTATAGCGCTAATGGTGCTTAATTTCTTTTTTAGTGTGATGTACCCAACTATTTACAGTTTAGGGTTGAAAGATCTGGGCCCTTATAAGCAACAGGCTTCATCGTTTATAGTAATGGGGGTATCAGGCGGCGCGGTGTTTCCATACCTGATGGGTTTGGTTGCCGATCATAATGTGGCAACAGCTTACTATTTGCCAATTATATGTTACGCGTTTATCTTGTTGTTTGCTGTTAAATTATATAAAGTTAATACGCATGCTTAAACACTTGTTCTATTTCGAAACATTGCCGGGAAATGAGAACTACTCAACAATATCTCCTGTTTATTACAAACATCATAATTAAAATGCCATTATATCGCCTAAATGAAATTGGCACGGGGTGTTTTAGTTGATTTTATATACGATGATGGTCATTTTTGTAATTTCGGCCCTAAATAACGGCGTTTTACGTACATTTTGTCAGTAAATGTCAGCCGTGTCATGTTTGCGACAAGTTGGCAGAAAAAATATTTTATTTTATTAAGGTAATATTAACTGAAGTTTAGAAATGGTATTTTTTGTGCCGAAGGCAAAAAAAGCCGTTATTTTTCGGTCGAAACTGCATTTTACATCACTTTTTGAAGTTTTAGGCTCTCAGAAATCGTAAATTTTCTATTTGGCAGCGTTTTTTACACCAATTTCTGATTTTTTATGAAAAATATTTTTTTTTGTCTTTTGTAACAGCCTTTTTTTTCGTGGCGATTTTAAAACACGAATAATATTTCAGTAAGATCTAACATTTATAAACGATTTTTTTAATTAGTTAATTTCAAAATTTGACTTTGAGGCTCACAAAAGGCCTTGAAATTTTATGGCATATTTTGTGACGCAGGCTGTACGAAAGAATGCAATTTGTTCTTTCCGATGTGGCTGCTAATTGTAAGATCACCAGGCGTATCAGAAAGAAATAATTGTTTTCAGTAGACATTAATCATTTAAATAAAACATTAAAATCAAAACATCATGTTAGTAGTATTAGAAGTTGTTGCATTATTAGCTGCCATTATTGTTCCTTTAGCTTACCAGGCAAAAAAAGCTGAGTCAAGAAGGGCTAACTAATTGGATATATTCTCCAGTTTTACAAAAAAAGGATAGCTTTTGCTATCCCTTTTTTGTTGCATTGATTATTTTTTAAGTAACAATTATACTACAAAAATGGTAGTATTTATCTCTCCAAACATTGGCGATAAGTTCTGTTATCGCATAAAAAGCAGTATTGAAAGCTCAAAAATACACTTTGGTGGTGCTTTAATAGATTACGGTATTAAGTAGATATAAACCTTGCAAATGCATTTAGTATTTTAAGTATTGCATAGCTATTGATTTTGTAGCCATATTAATTAACTTTGTTCATCGCTGTTATTAAAAAGATATAGGCAAACCATTTGATGCTTGTTAAACCTCTTTCCAGATAATAAGTCATACTAACAATTAAAAATCAATTTTAAATTACATACTAATACCAACATGAAGAGGATTACCATCTTAACCGCCTTTATTATAGCAACGTTTGCCGTAAATTCATTTGCACAAAAAGTTGTTAAAAAAACCACTAAAAAAACAACCACGGTTGTTAAAAAAACTGCTGTATCAGCTAAACCAAGCGCTGTAGCTCTTGAAGAAGGAAAGCAATTACTTGCAAAAAATGATTGCCTTACCTGCCATAGATTGGACGTTAAAATTGTAGGCCCTGCTTATAAAGATGTTGCTAAAAAATATCCTGCAACAGCAGCTAACTACGAAAAACTAACGCAAAAGGTAATTACCGGTGGTACTGGCGTATGGGGCGAAGTGCCAATGGCACCACACCCAACGGTTCCAGCCGCTGATGTTAAAAAGATGGTAGAATATATTTTATCTCTTAAATAGAATAAGCTTATACAGGTTATGGCATCTAACCAATGTGTTTATAACCTCTAATAATAGCATACTTGCCGGTATAGCAATCAATATTTATATAGATTACTATACCGGCTTTTAAGATTATAACCAATATAATCTAACCTAAATTAGGCCATACAGATAATGCTATACTATCCGCCAAACCGCAATGGTTTAGAGCGATAGGATACGCTATGTTAAAATATTATAAATAAAATTATAACCCTTTAAACATGAAGAAAAATTACAAATGGCTTTTAGTTGTGGTATGCGCATCGGTAGTGCTGTTTTACACTTGTAAATCGGTACAAAAATATGTTACCCAATATCCTGTACAACGCGATGCATCAGGCCGTATATTGGTTGATATGCATCCCGACCCAACCCCAAAATCTCCTATCGAGGAAATGAAACATATTTATGTGCCGGCGGGTTATCACCTGCAATTGGTTGCAAGCGAGCCCATGGTGAGCCAGCCGGTTGCTATTGCCTGGGATGGTGACGGCAGAATGTATGTTGCCGAACTGAATACCTACATGCTTGACGTTAATGGTACCGGTGAGCGTAATGCTACATGTAAAATAAAATTACTGGAAGATACCAACGGCGATGGTGTAATGGACAAAATGACCGTATTTGCCGATAACCTTACCTTACCAAGAACATTACAACCGCTTGATCATGGGCGCTTATTAATAAGCCAAACATGGTCAAACAGTGTTTATTGTTACCAGGACACCAATGGCGACGGTGTAGCTGATAAAAACTGGCTGGCTTACGAGAATCATGGCACCAATACCAATAACCTGGAGCACCAAAAAAGCGGTTTGATATGGAACCTGGATAACCGTTTATATTTAACTTACGACCAGGTGCGTTTTACCGTAAGCGGCGATAAAGCAATAGCTGATAGCTTATTGGAAGGCTCACCGCCGCAATGGGGTTTAGGTAACGACGATTATGGAAGGTTGTTCTTCTCATCAGCAGGAAGTGAAGACCCTGCTCTGGATTTTCAACAAAACCTGCATTACGGGCAGTTGAATACGCCCGACCGTTACGATCCTGCTACTTTCAACCCGGTATGGCCTATTGTAACTACGCCTGACGTACAAGGTGGTTTAAACAGGCTGCGCCTTAAAGATAGTACATTGAACCATTTTACAGCTAGCTGTGGGCAGTCAATTTTTAGGGGCGATAAATTGCCCACTGAATTGCGGGGCGACTTGTTTATTTGCGAGCCGGTAGGAAGACTAATACGTAGGGCAAAAGTATCTGACGTTGAAGGCAAGGTTACTTTAAAAAATGCTTATGATAAATCAGAGTTCCTGGCATCAACCGATATTAACTTCAGGCCGGTGAATACTATTACGGGCCCTGATGGCTGTATGTATATTGTGGATATGTATCACGGTATTATACAGGAAAGCGAGTGGACAAAAGCAGACAGTTACCTGCGTCCAAAAATACAGCAAAAAGGATTGCAGATGAACGTGGGCCGCGGCCGTATTTACCGTTTGGTAAATGATAATTACAAAACATCATTCGCCCGCCCGCATATGCTGGAAGAAACCAGTGCGCAATTGGTTGACCACTTAAACAGCATGAACGGCTGGACAAGAGACAACGCTCAAAAACTATTAGTGCTTAGGCAAGATAAATCAGTAGTGCCCGCGTTAAAAACGTTGGCTGCCAGTGGTGGTCAATTGGCTAAGATCCATGCATTGTGGACCTTAAACGGATTGGACGCTATGGATGCTGAAACTTTTGGTAAAGCCTTAAAAGATCCAGACTGGCAAGTGCGTAACACCACCGTTTGGATTGGTGAAGACTTTATGAAAAAAGATAGCCACGCTATTGATATGCTGGAGAAAATGAGCACCGACCTAAGCGCCGATGTGCGTTTCCAGTTATTGTTATCAATGCGTTTTGTTAACTCGGCTAAATCAACAGCAATAATTGCCGATCTGATCAAAAATTATCCTAATGATCCGATGCTTACTGCTTCGCAAAGAACTTACGAGAATAAAATACGTGCAAAGGCCGAGCAGTTAGCCAGGCAGAAATTGTTAAATGTGCAAGGCGCTAAACTTGTGGCTCAAGGGCAGGTAATATTTAAGCAACTATGCTTTACTTGTCATGGCACTGATGCCAAAGGGGTAATAACCGGCGCCGGAGGGGCCATGACCGCGCCTGCATTGGCCGGCAACCGTGATGTAAACACGCAAAACCCTGATATCCTGATAAGGATTTTGCTTTATGGATTAGGCGGCCCAATAAGAGGAACCGCCTATCCTGATGTAATGCCTGCGCTAGGCGGTAATGATAATGCTTATATAGCATCGGTATTAAGCTATATCCGCAGTGATTTTGGCAACAAAGGAAGTGTGGTATTGCCGGAAGATGTGCAAAAAATAAGGGATGCAACAGTAGGCCGTACCAAAGGTTATACTATGCCTGAATTGGACCTGATAAGGCCAATGAGAGGTAGATAGATATAATTTATTGATAAAATAGAAAAGGGACTGTCCGGGTAGGGCAGTCCCTTTTTTTATGCTGATTGTACAACACAATTAACCTTATCACTTGTTGTTACTATGTTATGAATATTGAAGAATTACAACAAACCGCGGCGGCATTAATGGAAGGGGATAAGGGTCTGTTAGCCATGGACGAAAGCCTGCCAACCTGCAATAAACGTTTTGCCGAAGCCGGCATCCCCCAAACCGAAGAATATAGAAGAAAATATCGTCAGTTAATAGTTACCACACCCAACTTAGGCGAGTGTATAAGCGGTGCCATATTGTTTGATGAGACCATCTACCAAAAAACAGACGATGACGTTTTGTTTGTTGATGTATTAAAGCAGGCCGGTATTATCCCCGGTATTAAGGTTGATGAGGGGACGGTAGCAATGCCCAGATCGCCCAGCGAGAAAATCACCAATGGTTTGGATGGATTGCCCGAACGATTAAGTAAATATTACAGTCTGAGCCCACGTTTTGCTAAATGGCGCGCGGTTATTACTATAGGTAAAGGAACGCCTACACATGAAAATATAAAAGCAAATACACAAACATTAGCCAAATACGCGGCGCTTTGCCAGCAAGCAAATATTGTACCCATTGTGGAGCCGGAAGTTTTAATGGATGGCGATCATACGATTGAAACCTGCCGCCATGTAACTGAAGAAACCATTAAAGAACTATTTAACCAGTTAAAAATACAAGGAGTGAACTTGCAGGGTTTATTGTTAAAACCCAATATGGTAATTGCCGGTACAGATTGCCCCGTACAAAACAGTACGGACGAAGTAGCAACCGCTACTGTAGAGTGCCTGTTAGCAACAGTACCTCCTGAAGTCGCGGGAGTAGCCTTTTTATCAGGCGGACAAGAGCCGTGGGAAGCTACGGGCCATTTGCATGCCATGCATGTAAAGTATGAAGATAAACTGCCCTGGCCGCTAACCTTTTCATTTGCCAGGGCCATACAGCAACCGGCGTTGGAGATTTGGAAAGGCAGGGATGAAAATGTTGAAAAAGCACAACAAATGCTCTATTTTAGGGCGAGTATGGATAACCTGGCACGCAGGGGAGAATATAGTGTTGATCTGGAAACCTGGTAGAACCAAATTATATGAAGAAACTAATTGTTTTTGACCTGGATGGCACGCTTGCCGAAAGTAAGGCTGCCATTGATAAGGAGATGATAAAGATATTGAACGCGTTGATAGATGTTGCCAAAGTAGCCATCATATCGGGCGGCGATTGGCCCCAGTTTGAAAAGCAGGTGCTGTCGCATTTGACTAATAAAAAATCATTTAAAAACTTATCTATACTGCCTACTTGTGGCACGAAGTTTTACCAATATAAATTGGGCTGGAAAAAATTGTATTCGGAAGATTTTACCGCTGATGAAAAAAAGAAGATCATCACCTCATTAAATACCGCAGTTGAAGAACAAGGCTTTAAACCCGAAAAAACCTGGGGAGAGCAAATAGAGGATAGGGGCAGTCAGATCACCTACTCGGCTTTAGGACAACAAGCGCCTTTAGATGCAAAAAAAGAGTGGGACCCCGGCTTTGCCAAGCGGAAAAAGATACAGGCAGCATTAAGCAAAACCATCCCCGAGTTTTCTGTGAACTTAGGCGGCACTACATCGGTTGATATTACCAAGCCAGGTATTGACAAAGCTTATGGTATTAAAAAGCTTAAAGAGATACTAAACATCAAAAAGAAAGAAATGATTTTTATTGGCGATGCCATTTTCCCGGGCGGAAACGATTATCCTGCTAAAGAAGCCGGCGTTGCCTCCGTCTGCATAAAAGACCCTAACGAAACCAAGCGCGTTGTAGCAGGTATTATAGCTTGTTTAGATAAAAAAGGAAAGTATGATAATGCGTTTTCTTAATTATCAGTAGTATCAAACAATTTCTACAATAAGCCATTGTATAACCAAACACACTGCTATGAATACTAAACTAATCGGAATTGCTCTTATTATCCTCGGTGCCATCATGATCATTTGGACCGGGTTTACCTATACCAAAAAAGAAAAAATTATT
The DNA here is from genome assembly GCA_002403905.1 of Mucilaginibacter sp. UBA4741. GTDB lineage: Bacteria > Bacteroidota > Bacteroidia > Sphingobacteriales > Sphingobacteriaceae > Mucilaginibacter. Next base: position 2,706 of record DHIR01000023.1, on the reverse strand, counting down.
GATGCAGGGCCGATACAGATATCAGCCGACAGACAAAAAACTGTTAACTGGCCGCCTTATCTGGGCGGTATACTATTAATTGGCGGTATAGTTGTGGTAGCTACTTCTAAAAAAACTGCATAGATCTTAATGATAACAGTTAAAAAAGAAGGTGTCATCCTTCGGACTACCGACCTGGAATTTGAAAACGAAGGAGTTTTAAACCCTGCTATAATTAAAGAGGGTAATACTGTACATTTTTTTTATCGTGCCGTGCGCAAGGGCAATATATCAACCATTGGCTATTGTAAACTGGATGGGCCGTTAAAGATCACTACGCGTTTAATTGCCCCGCTATTATCGCCCGAGTATGATTACGAAAAACATGGCATGGAGGACCCAAGGATAGTTAAAATTGATGGTCTTTATTACCTAACCTACATCGCTTTTGATGGCAAGGATGCGCTTGGCGCGGTTGCAACATCGACAGATCTGCAGCATTTTGATAAAAAGGGAATTGTTGTACCCAAAATAACTTATGCCCAATTTGATGAGTTTGTTAGAAGCAATAACGACTTTATAAAAAGGTACCGGGCTGATTACAATGGTGCCGATACCGTAGTAATGGACAAGGACCTGGTTTTCTTTCCGCGCCGAATAGACGGTAAATTAACTTTTTTGCACCGTATAAAACCCGATATACAAATTGCAGCTGTTAATGAATTGACCGAACTTACACCTGGATATTGGAAAAATTACCTGCAAGATCTGGATGAACATATTCTGCTTATGCCTAAATACGAGCATGAAATTGATTATGTTGGCGGTGGATGCCCGCCGGTTGAAACAGCGCATGGTTGGTTGGTTATTTATCATGGCGTTAATAATGTAGGTAATGGATATTTATATTCGGCCTGCGCGGCATTGTTTGATTTAGACGATCCGCAGAAAGAAACAGCACGTTTACCTTACGCTTTATTTAGCCCTGATCATGATTATGAATTGGCAGGCGATGTGGATAATGTTTGCTTCCCTACAGGTACCGCTTTGTTTGATGATACACTATATATTTACTATGGGGCCGGCGATGATATTATTGCTTGCGCATCGGTAAGTTTATCCGCGCTTGTTGCCGAGTTATTGTCGTTTACCGCTCCGCAAACGATGGCATAGTTTAGTGTTTTTATAGTTGATAAAGCAGGTTATAAAAAGTATAATTGCTGTCTGCAAAATTATAACCGCATAATGAAGAATTTCCTTGATGACGACTTTTTATTAGAAAGCAAAACCGCGCAAAAACTATATCATGACTATGCTAAGGCGATGCCTATCATTGATTACCATTGCCACCTGCCGCCTGATGAAATAGCCGAAGATAAACAGTTTGCAAACATAACACGCGTTTGGTTAAACGGTGATCATTATAAATGGCGGGCCATGCGTGCCAATGGCGTTAACGAGGATTATATCACCGGTAATAAAAGCGACCGGGAAAAGTTTGAAAAATGGGCCGCTACAGTGCCTTATACCTTACGCAACCCGTTATACCATTGGACACATTTAGAGTTGCAGCGTTATTTTGGTATTAAAGAAATTTTATCACCTGCCACCGCAAAAAGAATATATGATGAATGCGCTGAGAAACTGCAATCGCCGGGGTTTAGTGTGCGTAGTTTGTTAAAACGTTTTAAGGTCGAGGTAGTAGGTACAACAGATGACCCGTTGGATAACCTGGCTCATCATCAAAAAATAAAACAGGACGATTTTGGCGTAAAAGTATTGCCGTCTTTCAGGCCGGATAAGGCAATGAATGCCGATAATATTGAGGTGTTAAACGCCTATATTGATAAACTGGAAGAAGTATCAGGTACAACTATTAACGACCTGCACAGTTATTTAAAAGCCCTGAAGGACCGCCATGATTATTTTGCAGCCAACGGTAGTAAGTTATCGGATCACGGCTTAGATCATATCTATTCGGTGGATTATACAAATGGGGAAATTAAAACCATCTTCAATAAAATAAGAAGTAACCGGGCCATATCTGCTGAAGATAATTTGAAATTTAAATCGGCATTATTGCACCAGTTTGCTTTATGGGATCATGAAAAAAACTGGGTGCAACAATATCATTTGGGTGCCTTGCGCAATAACAATACCCGGGGGCTGGCAACTTTAGGCCCCGATACCGGCTGGGATTCTATAGGCGATTTTAGTCATGGAAAAGCTTTGTCAAGATTCCTGGATAGATTGGACACTGATAACAAACTAGCCAAAACAATTATCTACAACAGCAACCCGGTAAACAATGATCTTTTTGCCGCCATGACGGGTAATTTTAATGATGGATCAGTCGCCGGTAAAATACAGTTTGGCTCTAGCTGGTGGTTTATGGATCAAAAAGGAGGGATGATAGATCAGTTGAACTCGTTATCAAACATTGGTTTACTCAGCCGCTTGGTGGGTATGCTTACAGATTCGCGCAGCTTTATGTCGTTCCCGCGACATGAGTATTTCCGCAGGATATTGTGTAATCTGCTAGCGACCGATATTGAGAACGGCGAGTTGCCTAATGATATTGAATGGACCGGTAAAATTGTACAGGATATATGCTACAATAACGCCAGAGAGTATTTTGGGTTTTATGAGTAAAAAAATCACCGTAGAGACGCAATACTTTGCGTCTCCTGTTGGTTCATGTACAGGAGACGCAATGCATTGCGTCTC
>DHIR01000043.1 GCA_002403905.1 Mucilaginibacter sp. UBA4741 | reverse complement strand
TATCATCTCCATAAAATCAAATGGATTGCTCGCGCCGTATACTTTATCGTAACCAAGCTCGCCTAACCATCTATCGGCAACAAACTCAATATATTGGCTCATTAGCTTAGCGTTCATGCCAATCAAGCTAACCGGTAATGCATCGCTGATAAATTCTTTTTCAATTTCAACAGCGTCTGTAATGATAGCTGTTGCCGCCTCTTTTGATAGTTTAGTATCTAACATTCTATACAACAAACAAGCAAACTCGCAGTGCATACCTTCGTCACGGGATATTAATTCGTTGCTAAAAGTTAAGCCCGGCATTAGGCCACGCTTCTTTAACCAGAAGATAGAACAGAAACTGCCCGAGAAGAAGATCCCCTCAACCGCCGCGAAAGCAATTAAACGCTCGGCGAATGATCCGTTGTTGATCCAACGCAATGCCCATTCTGCCTTTTTACCTACACATGGTACGGTATCAATAGCATGGAACAAACGGTCTTTTTCGGTAGGGTCCTTAATATAAGTATCTATCAGTAAAGCATAAGTTTCAGAGTGGATATTCTCCATCATGATCTGGAAACCGTAGAAGCAACGAGCCTCTGGTAACTGTACCTCGCTCATAAAGTTTACGGCCAGGTTCTCGTTCACAATACCATCACTCGCAGCAAAAAATGCCAGGATGTGTGATACGAAATGTTTCTCGCCTGCACTCATGCTTTCCCAATGTTTTAAATCATCAGAAAGATCAATTTCTTCGGCTGTCCAGAAACTTGCTTCGCATTTTTTATACATCTCCCAAATTTCGGGATACTTGATAGGTAGAATAACAAAACGATCCTTGTTCTCTCTTAATAATAATTCTGTTTCTTCTGCCATGCGCTTTGCTATATTTTAATGTTCAACCTCTTAATTTTCTTTAACTACCCTGGTAATTTTAGTCGACAATGCCGCCAAGCAGTTGTTGTTAAACAATGATAAATCGAAATCCATCATCTTAAACTACTTTAAAAATCACCCTCACAAATCCCTCTTTTGACTCTTTTAACAGTGTATATCAGCCCACCCGACAAGCTGGTTGGCAGATGGTTTCTCTTTCTTTATCGGCAAGGATCACCGATAATTTAGATAGCTTTAAAGAACTTATAATCCAAAGATATGCGTTGCGTATTTTAGATGTTAGTGATAGTTTTACACATCATGCATAAGTTATAAACAAATTATTTGTGGAGATTAGAAAATGGTGATTAAGAGCATGTTAAATCTCTATTAACGAATAATTAAATTTATCGGCGAAATATTTGCTATGCTTTTGGAACAAATTTCATCGACAAAGAATTAACGCAGTGGCGGGTGTTTTTTGGGGTTAAATATTCGCCCTCGAAGACATGGCCCAGGTGGGCACCGCAATTGGCACAAACAATTTCTACACGGTGTCCGTCTGCGTCAGGTACGCGTTTAACTGCGCCCGGTATTTCATCATCAAAACTTGGCCAACCGCAATGCGATTCGAATTTAGTGTCGGATGTATATAACGGCGTATCGCAGCGTTTGCAAACGTATAAACCTTCGGCCTTATTATTTAATAATTCGCCGGTAAATGGGCGCTCGGTGCCTTTATGTAATATCACCCGCTCTTCATCGGATGTTAGCTTATTGTATTCCATTTTTAATGAGTGAATCAGTGATTGAGCGAATGAGTTACTGTTTAGTGTCCGTCCGCTACCTATACAATATACGACAAAACAGTAGGACGCTTTGTTTTTAAAATGGATGTTTACATAGGTTTGACTAAAGCAAAAGGAGTGTCGGCGTACATCATCAAAACAAAAAAATCCCGGCCAACTTGACCAGGATTTCTCATATCTCAAATCTAATATCTCAGATCTTATACTAATTTCGCCAATTCCTCAGCCATTGCAGCACCAATTTCGGCAGGCGACTCTACAACACGGATACCACACTCGCGCATGATCTTCATTTTAGCAGCAGCAGTATCATCGGCACCGCCAACAATTGCACCTGCGTGGCCCATTCTACGACCCGGAGGTGCTGTCTGGCCAGCTATGAAGCCCACCACAGGCTTAGTACCGTTTGCTTTTATCCAAAGAGCAGCTTCGGCTTCCATGCCGCCGCCTATCTCGCCTATCATGATGATACCATGTGTTTCAGGATCATTCATTAACAGCTCAACAGCTTCTTTGGTTGGTGTACCTATAATTGGGTCGCCACCAATACCAATGGCGGTGGTGATGCCTAAACCGGCTTTAACAACCTGGTCAACCGCCTCATAAGTTAACGTGCCCGATTTTGAAACCACACCTACATTACCTTTTTTGAAGATAAAGCCCGGCATAATACCAATCTTGCTTTCGTCGGCAGTAATAATGCCGGGGCAGTTAGGGCCTATCAGGCGACTATCTTTATCCGTCAAATATTCTTTAACCGCAATCATATCCTTTGTAGGGATACCTTCGGTGATACATACAATAACTTTAATACCGGCTTCGGCGGCTTCCATGATCGCGTCGGCTGCAAATGCAGGCGGAACGAAGATGATAGATACATCGGCACCGGTTTTAGCAACAGCATCGGCTACGGTATTAAATACCGGATGGTCCAAATGCGTTTGGCCACCTTTGCCCGGCGTAACACCGCCAACAAGCTGGGTACCATACTCTATCATCTGCGATGCGTGGTAGCTACCTTCATTACCTGTAAAACCCTGAACTATAACTTTAGAATCTTTATTTACGAGAACACTCATTGGTTTGATTTTCTTTTATATCGCAAAGCTAAAATTATTTTCGGCCCGCTACGTGTCTGAGGAGTGAATTTTTTGTTTGATGATGAAAAATTTACAAACCCCCTAACCCCCTGAAGGGGGAACAGCCAGTAAATAGAGCAACTTGTTAATCAAAAGCTCCCCCTTCAGGGGGCTGGGGGCTTAAACTCCCCCTCACTCTTCGCAATCACAATCGTAGCAACACCATTACCAATCACATTAGTAATAGCCCTCGCTTCCGACATAAACCTATCCACCCCTAACAGTATCGCCACGCCCTCAACCGGGATAACTTTGATGGCGGCCAGGGTTGATGTCAGCACAATAAAGCCGCTGCCGGTTACGCCTGCCGCGCCTTTACTGGTTATCATTAATATGCCGATGATGCCTAATTGCTGCGCCAGCGTTAACGGGATATGAAACACCTGCGCCAAAAATATTACCGACATAGATAAATAGATAGTAGTACCATCCAGATTAAATGAATAGCCCGCCGGGATAACTAACCCAACGACCGATTTGGAGCAGCCAAATTTCTCCAGCTTTTCCATCATACCCGGCAAGGCCGACTCTGACGATGAGGTACCCAACACAATCAGTATCTCCTCTTTAACGTGTTTTAAATACTGCCATAAACTGAATTTATAGATGCGGCAAATAATATTCAATATCACAAATATGAACAGGAACATGGTAATATAAACCGATGCCATCAGCAAAGCCAATGGTTGCAGTGTTTTAATGCCATAAGTGCTTATAGTATAAGCCATCCCACCGAAAGCGCCTATCGGGGCCACCTTCATCACGATATGCATCATATTAAAGAACACTTTAGATAGCTTTTCAAAAAGGTCTATCACTACTTTGCCCGAGTCGCCCATTTTGCTTAACCCAAAACCAAATAATATCGCGAAGAATAGGATCTGCAAAATATCGCCTGCTGCAAAAGCAGCAAACGCGTTAGATGGTACAATGTGCGCCAAAAAATCGCCCCAATGCATTTCGGATGCTGCCTTTTGGTACACCTCCAGCTTGCTGGTATCGGCCTTTACGGTGCTTACAAAGCCCTCGCCGGGTTTAACCAGGTTGGCAACGGTTACACCTATAATAAGGGCGAAGGTGGTAACAATCTCAAAGTAAAGCAGGGCCTTACCGCCTACACGGCCCACCTTTTTCATATCGCTCATACCTGCAATACCCAGTACAATGGTGAAGAAGATGATAGGCGCTATCAGCATCGTTATCAAACTGATAAATACTTTGCTTATCATCTGCGCTGTAGGTGCAAACGGTTTAAAGTAAAGCCCCACAATAACACCCAGTATAATTGCCAGGATAACCTGGAAGGTAAGGTTGGTTAATAATCGTTTCATTATAACAATAATACGATTATTAAAAAGATTTTATAATGTAAAAAGAGCGTGTCCATCCGTCTAAAACCTATAGGCTCCAGTATCGGACGGACACTTCCATAAATCAGGGTTAAACTATCTCCACTTACCAGGCAGCCAAACATAGCCACCTTTACGGGGTCTCCATTCGCCTGGTACCCATAACGCATGTGGATGCGGGGCGATGGCCCAATGTGCCGGCACTTCAACATAGGACTTTCCTTCCTGTACCCATTCACCATCAACCCAAAAATGTTTTACCGATGGTCGGGGTGAGCGATAAACCACCAACTGGCGTTCAACCAATCTTTTTTTCACTACTACTTGCGCATTGCTGCTAGTTGCAAATAACATTAATGCGGTAGCTGCAATTAAAATTACTGTTAGCTTTTTCATAATTAATAATAGGGCTGTATAATGTAAATCAAAGATAGGCTCAAAGTAACAAAGTTTAATCTATCTCTCCAAAAAAATTATACGTTTCTTCATTAAAATGAAAGTTATTGCACAATTGAAGAAACCGTCAGTAGCATGACCGCATATTTTAAGCCTATTGAAACCATTAAAAGTTGCTCCGCTAGGAGCAAAAGCTCGGTAGAAATATAGTTTTAAAAATAATTTTTCGCTCCGGAGGTGCGAAACTTAATACATGGGTCTTCGGCCAGCAGGTTTTGTCAACCTTAAAGCGGCAAGTTATGTATCCATGGCACATACTAATTCCTAAATTTTATTTCTACCGAGCTTAAACCCCTATGGGGTTTTACCTGAAAGGTGTGTCCATAAAGTATCCCCGAGAGGGGAATCACCCAATCAGACACGGCTATGAATTCCATTTGCACATCTGCATATATGCACATTCTCACATAAAAAAGTGTCCGTCTGTACCTAAGCCTAAGGCCCCAGTCACGGACGGACACTTCAAAAACTATATTATTAATTCCAGCGGCCTGCTACCCAAACATAACCTCGTGGGCGGCGGTCCCAATGGCCTGCTATCCATAGGGCATGCGGGCGTGGTGCAGGTGCCCAATAGCCGGGGCGTTCCACATAAGTACGGCCTCTTGGGGTCCATTCGTTTTCAATCCAAACATGATTTGCTGATGGCCGGGCCGGGCGCGTAGTTACTACGGTACGGTGATGTACCATACGGGTTCTTACATAAACCTGGGCGCTGCTTTCAGCAGTAGCAAACAGCACTAAGGCTGCCGATGCAAATAAAATTCTTCTTAATGTTTTCATAATGGTATTTGTTAATTATTAATGTAAAGACAGCCTTAGGCCAAAAATGTTTAATTTTTTATTCCTAAAAAACCAGCGCAAGTAATTTATTATCTTCGTTGCATGTCATCGGCAGAAGCAAAAAAACAAATAGAAACCCTATCGGCAGAGTTAAAACAGCATAGCTATAATTACTATGTGCTGGCTATGCCCGCTATATCCGATTTTGAATTTGATAAAAAACTAGAGGCCCTTGCAGCGCTCGAGAAAGAGTTCCCGGAGTTTTTGGATGCTGATTCGCCCACGCAAAAGGTAGGCGGTTTTATTACCAAGGAATTTAAAACGGTAAAGCACCGCTGGCCCATGCTATCATTAGGCAATACTTATAATGAGCAGGACCTGCTTGATTTCGACCAGCGCATACGCAAAGCCATAGGCGATAATTTTGAGTATGTGTGCGAGTTAAAGTTTGATGGCTTATCTATGAGCCTAACTTATGAGCATGGCAAGCTGGCCCGTGCCGTTACCCGTGGCGATGGCACACAAGGCGATGAAGTGACCACCAACGTACGCACCATACAAAGCATCCCAAAACAGTTAAAAGGCGGTGATTACCCCGAAGAGTTTGAGATACGCGGCGAGGTTTTTATGCACTTAAAAGCCTTTGAGCGATTAAACGAAGAACGTGTAGAGAATGGCGACCCAGCCTATGCTAACCCGCGCAATTTTGCATCGGGCACCATAAAACTGCAAGATTCGGGCGAGGTTGCTAAGCGCCCCTTAGATTGCTTTTTATACGGATTATACACCGAACGTACCTTATTTAAAACCCATTGGGAAAGCCTGGAAGCTGTTAAAAGCTGGGGGTTTCAAGTTAACGACCATAGCCGCCTTTGCAGCGATATAGAAGGCGTACTGGCCTTTATTGCCGGGTGGGATAAAAAGCGTTTCGGTTTAAGTTATGATATTGATGGTATAGTAATTAAGGTAAACAGCTATGGCCAGCAGCAGGAATTGGGCTTTACCGCTAAATCGCCACGCTGGGCCATATCCTACAAATTTAAAGCAGAGCAAGTCCAAACCGAATTGCTAGCAGTAACCTACCAGGTGGGCCGTACAGGTGCCGTTACCCCGGTTGCTAACCTAAAGCCGGTATTGCTGGCAGGCACCACCGTAAAACGTGCTACCTTGCATAACGCTAACGAAATGCTGCGCCTTGACTTACATGAAGGCGACTGGGTTTTTGTTGAAAAGGGCGGCGAGATCATCCCGAAGATAATTGAAGTAAATTTGGAAAAACGCAACCCATCGGCAGCGACAATTGATTATATAACCGAATGCCCTGCGTGTGGTACCCCATTAAAGCGCCAGGAAGGCGAAGCTGCTTTTTATTGCCCTAATGACGAAGGCTGCCCGCCACAGATCACCGGCAAAATGCAGCATTTTATAGGCCGCAAAGCCATGAATATTGATGGGCTGGGCGATGAAACCATAGAAACACTTTACCAAAAAGGATTCATCAGGCATATAAGTGATCTATACACACTCTATGAGCATGCTGATGAGTTAAAGCAGATGGGCCGTTTCGGCGAAAAATCTATCAACAACATGCTGGATGGCATTGAAAAATCAAAACAAATGCCTTTCGAGAAAGTGCTGTTTGGCTTAGGCATCCGCTACATTGGCGAAACCGTTGCTAAAAAACTAACGCATCATTTTAAAAACATAGACAACCTGGTTGCCGCTACATTAGATGAGCTAATAGTTGCCGAAGAAATTGGCGAACGTATAGCCCATAGCCTTATAGAATATTTCGCTAACGAAAAACATCGCGAAGAAATAGAAAAACTAAAAGCAGCCGGGTTACAATTTGTAAGCGATGAGAAAGAAGTAGTATTAGCCAGCGAAGCATTATCAGGCAAAACCTTTATCATATCAGGCACCTTTGAGCGCTCACGGGATGAGCTAAAAGATATCATAGAACAAAACGGCGGCAAGATATTAAGCAGCATATCGGCCAAGCTTAATTACCTGGTAGCGGGCGATAATATGGGTCCTGCTAAACTCGAGAAAGCACAGAAGCTTAACATCCCTATTATTAGTGATGAGGAGTTGATGGGGATGATTGGGTAGATTCGCTCTTCTCCGCCACGTCATTGCAATGACGCTTTGGGTTGGGTGTCCGGCTGTTTATTTGTGTTCGCCCCTTTAGCGGACGGACACTTTGGTAGTGAAAAGATTTACGAAGTTTTAAAAACTTCGTAAATCTAAAATTTGCTGATAAACACCTTTAACAATAATTAACATCTCTTCCATGCAACCTTTTAACAAATAAATGCATCTTCGCATAAACTTATCACTTGCATGCGGTCTGCTTTAGTTTGTCTTGTGTTTTTCTTTGTATTTAGTAACGCTTTTGGGCAACAATTTAAGGTAAGCGGTAAGGTTACAGACGATGCCGGTAACGCGGTACCTTTTGCCAGTGTGTATATCCAAAACACTACCCAGGGCGCATCAGCCAATAGCGAGGGTGAATATGGCCTTTATTTAAAACCCGGTCAGTATGTTATCCAATACAAAGCGGTAGGCTATAAGCAGGAAAGCCGCACAGTTGATCTGCGACAAAACAAAACTGTTAATGTAACGCTAAGCATTGAAATCTATCAGCTTCAAGCCGTTAATGTTGGTGGTAAGGACCCTGCCTATGCTATCATTCGCAAAGCGATAAAAAAACGCAAAACTTATCTTAATGAAGTAAAGGCGTACACCGCGGATGTTTACATAAAAGGTTTACAAAAACTATTGGACGCGCCTAAAAAATTTCTGGGCCGCAATATAGATGATATAGGGAAACAATTGGGCCTCGACTCAAACCGCAGGGGTATTATATACCTGTCAGAGTCCGAATCTAAGTATAGCTATATGTACCCCGGCAATGTTCATGAGGAGATGATATCATCAAAAGTATCGGGCAGTAACCGGGCGTTTAGCTTTAACCGCGCTACAGATATGCGGGTTAATTTTTATGAGAATTATGAGAATTGGGGCCGGGTTAGTTTAAGGCCCTTAATATCGCCCATAGCCGACAATGCCTTTTTTTACTATAACTACCGCTGGATTGGCGAGACTATTGAGAATAGCAAAACCGTTAACAAAATAAAGGTTATCCCCCGCCGCGCACACGACCCTTGTTTTGAAGGGTACATTTATATACAGGATGATAGCTGGCGACTGGTTGGCTTGAATTTATACTTAACCAAAAAAGCCAATATTAATATTGTAGATACTATTAAAATTAACCAGCAGTTTGTGCCAGTTAATAATAAAGCCTGGATGACATCAACCATCAGCTTTGATTTTGTTGGTGGGATATTCGGATTTAAATTTGGCGGGTATTTTATTTCGGTCTATAAAAACTACGACTTTGCCCCTACCTTTAATAAAAAGGATTTTAATGAGGTACTGCGCATAACTAAAGGCATCAACAAAAAAGACAGCACCTATTGGGACCAGGAACGCCCCATACCGCTAACTGCAGAAGAAAAAACAGATTATAAAAAGAAAGAAGTGCTGGCCGCTAAGCGCGAATCGAAGACTTATATTGATTCGGTTGATAAGGTTAATAATAAATTTAAACCTATTACGCTGGTACTTGGCGGTATTGATTTAAGGAACCGTTATAAAAAAGAATATTATCATTTCGACCCGGTGCTGGGCGATATTTTCTTTAACACGGTGCAGGGTTTTGCTTTTTACTATAAGGCTGCTTTTACTAAAATGATTGACACGGTAAACAACCGTTTCTTTAGGTTTGCGGCCAATGCCGGTTACGGTTTTTCTAACCATATTTTTAGCGGCGATATTAATATTATTGCCCCGGTTAATAAATTTCAGTTTGGTTTTAATGCGGGGTCTGAGGTGTTGGATATGAATAATCTGCAGCCTATCACCACGCTATCAAATACTGTTCATAGTTTATTTGCAAAGCAGAACTATCAAAAGCTATATCAGAAGCAGTTTGTATCGGCATCGTTATCGGGCCGTATAGTGGGTGGATTAAGAGCCAGCGCCGCCGTTGAGTATGCTAACCGTAATTGGCTGCCAAATACATCGGCCTATAGTTTTTCGGATAATGACAGGACTTACTCCTCTAATAATCCGTTAATACCTACGGCTGATGTACCCTTATTTCCGCAAAACCAGGCATTTAAAATAGCATTACATGCCAGTTATGATTTTAGTAACCGTTATGAAACTTACCCTAATGGCAGACGCTATTTACCGTCAAAGTATCCTACAATTGATGTAAACTATACAAAGGGCATTAAAAATATTTTAGGCTCTGATGTGGATTACGATAAGATATCTGCCGATATCATGAAAACAGATATCCCTATGGGGCTTTATGGCCGCACATCGTTTTATATTGGAGCCGGTAAGTTTATCAATTCAAACAGTTTGTTTTTTACAGATTACAACCAATTTAAAGGTAACGAAGGGCTTTTTTACCGAAGCGGTATCAACAGTTTTTTATTGCTTAATTATTATACCTACAGCACCCATACCGAGTATATTGAGGGCCATTTCGAACACAATTTTTCTGGCTTTATTGCCAATAAGATACCCTTGCTGAGGAAACTTAAACTACAGGAAATTTTTCACGTAAATTACCTTAGTTCGCCCGAGCTTAAAAACTATTACGAGGTTGGGGTTGGTGTTAGGTATCTTAACCTAAAACTGCTTTACGGGCAATCATATAACAGTGGTAATAATGTACATTCGGCCATAAGGCTAGGTATAGGGTTTTAAATAATATCGAACACTAAAATTAACTTCGAAATTCGATATTCAAAATTCAATATTCGATATTAATGACGAAAGTGCTAAAAGCCTCTAATCAAAATTTATTATCTTAGCACCCTTTACATACTAACATGAACAAATTTTACGGAACGGGGATAGCGATAGTTACTCCTTTTCTTGCAGACGGGCAAGTGGATTATGACGGGCTTAAAAAACTCATCAATTATTTAATTGATGGCGGTGTAGAGTACATCGTGTCATTAGGTACAACCGGCGAAAGCGCCACATTAAGCGCGGATGAGAAGAAGAAGATTTTAGCTTTTACTGCCGGTGTTGTAGATGGCCGTATAAATTTGGTAGCAGGCATTGCCGGCAATAACACCGCCGAAGTTGTTGAACAGGTAAAAGCGTTTGATATAACCGGCTACGATGCTATACTATCTGCAAGCCCGCAATATAACAAGCCTACCCAGGAAGGTATTTACCAGCATTATAAAGCCATTGCCGAAAATGCTAAACTGCCTATTATTTTATATAACGTACCCAGCCGTACCGGGAGCAACGTAAGTGCCGAGACAACCGTAAGGCTGGCACGTGATTTTAAAAGCATTGTCGGTATAAAAGAAGCATCAGGCAATTTCGACCAGATCAACCAGATCATGCGCGATAAGCCGGCTGATTTCCTGATGATATCAGGCGATGACCCTATCAGTTTACCTATGATAGCATTGGGTGCTGTAGGTGTGATATCTGTAGTTGGCAACGCGTTACCGCACCAAATATCTGATATGATACGCCGTTGTTTAAACTATGATTTTAAAGGCGCGCAAAAAGGGCATTATGATCTGGTAGACATAACCCGCCTTTGTTTTGTTGAAGGCAGCCCTGCGGGCGTAAAAACAGCGCTAAAGCAATTAGGTATATGCGGCGACAAAGTGCGCTTACCACTAGTAGCAGTTAGTGATTATACTGCGGATAAGATCATCAAAGAAATTCAGAAATTTTAATGGTATAGATTTGGCAACTTTTAGGAGTTGTCAAATTTAAAAACGCATAAAAAAACCCTGCTGCGTGCAGCCGGGTTTTATAATAAGCATAGAGGAAATACATTTATGCTTTGTTTTTTGCTTCCTGAACTTCCAGGCGAATAGATTGTGCCAGATTTTTTAGGTCTTGCATCCCTTTGCGAACGCGGGTACCGGCTGCACTGTTACCCTTGTTGTAAAACTTGTCGGCATCAGCTTCAAGCGAAGCGATCAACTCTTTTACTTCAGTGAATTTTTTCATTTAATTTCTCCTTTAAAATATTGACGAGGTTTTTTGTTTTTGTAAAAGCTAAGCTAAAATGTTTTCTCTGAAAAAAAAATACTTAAAACAGCTTATAACAGTGTTTTTTTCCACATTTCTAAAGTCGTTCATCTTCAAAATAATAGCTTGAAAAGATAACCTATTGTCAATATTATAATAAATTTTCTTTTTAAACAATATCCATACATTTTAGGCCACAATAGCCTAAAAATAAACGTTATACTATTTAATTTGAAAAAATAGTAAACCAATAAAATAAAAACCGGCTGACGAAAAAATACCGAAGATTTGCTATTTTCTTTTAATGGCCTTGCCCGCACCAGGGCTTATGTTTTTTAACAGCACAAATAGCGGCTGCTTATCGTTGCCCTTTAAATCATCAGCGGCAAAACCGGCGCCCAACAACAGATCGGTCTTACCGTCGCCATCTATATCCGCAGCGTCCATGGTCATTCCACGTGTAAATCGTGTGGTTAATGGTAACGTATAAGTCTGAAACTTAAGCCCTCCCTTATTCTCAAAATAAACAAATGCCTCCCAGGTTTCTCTATGTCCCGGAAATTCGCTAATGGTAGCAATGTCCAGGTCGCCATCGCCATCAAAATCTTTCACAATAGCTTTAGAGCAACCATATATAGGATAAAAATACTTTTGAGTGAAATTGTTTTTACCGTCATTCAAGTAAATGTACACGCCGTGATATGGCTTCAATATCTGGCTAAAATCTGCATTGTCGCCGCAGGTATAAATGATATCTTTAAATCCGTCGCCATTAAAATCAACCAAGTCAAAAGAAGTTGAGCCGTAAGATGGCGGAAAACTTAACACTCGCTTTTCTTCAAAATTGCCTTTACCATCATTGGTGTATAAAAAAATACCTTCATCGCCTTGCGAAAAAAGTGCCCAAATGTCAGGACGCTTACTCTTGTTGCCATAATCAATAATGGTTTTTAGGCATCCGGGCTTATCTCTTAATATGTGCTCTTTACTATTCTTTCCAAATCCTTCGAACCAACTTAGCCTGCCTATCATTTTACCAAACTGCGCAACAAGGTAATCTTTCTTTCCATCCTGGTTTAGATCGACCATATCAACTGATACCGGGCGACTTAACTGCTGAAAGATAGGCTTGGCTTGTGGTGTAACTGTGCCCTTTTTATCAATATTGATCTCTCTGATATTGCCGACTTTGAAATTATTTGCCGCTAAGTCTGGACCAATAGTAGTTGCGATAATTTTATTTTTTTGAAACAACAAGTCCACTATAGGGCCATCTAATATGGATGATTTAATTGTTTGTACTTTATCATTCAAAATAATTAACCTGTTGGATAGGCCATCGCATACGATAAGGCGGTGAGGAACTACACTTGTATCAATTTTTACAAATGACGTTAACGACTGTGTTGAAACCCACTCGGCAGGGGTGGGTTTTATCTCGAAAAATGGTAATTGGTGTATGGGTGCAGCCTGATGTAGCGGAGGTAAATGTTCGGGAGACCTGGTAATATAGTACGCACCTAACTGCTTCCATTGTGCCGGAGTTATTGTAGGCCGGGTGGCCTGGTAATATTCATCGTCTCCAGGGTTGGGTATGCGGCCGGCAGGGGCAGCCAAATGGATACCCAGGTATGAGCGCATAGCCGGTAGGATGTGGCGAGCCCATGTTTCTTTGTCCAATAATGATGGATCAGGCAATTTATGGCATGATTGACAATATTGTGCAGCCATTTCTTGTCCTTTACTCACATCATATTCACTAAATTCTGTTGGCTTAGTTGCCGCGAATCATTGGTTGAACTAGTGCATTGAACAAGTATTACAACCATTAGAACAAGCAATGTAATAACGGTTGTTTTATTGGATAGTCGCATAAAATTAATTGTAACTGGGTTAGTTATAAAGGTATTAAAATATATAAAACAAAAATGAGGCTGTATCATAAATCATGATC
>DHIR01000180.1 GCA_002403905.1 Mucilaginibacter sp. UBA4741 | reverse complement strand
TATTTATAAATGCCTTATTCTAACTGTTGAAATTTACGCTATTTAAACATTATTCTCAAATGCAACCAATATATACCAATTACCAAAAAAAAGAGTTTCAGTATTTTAAAGACAATCTTATCGGCATTTGCAATAAATTCCGAGATCAAAATCGAGCGCTAGCTTTTGCTTTTATACTTCATGACTTTAAATCTCCTCAGATAAAAAAAGTATTAGAGGATCAGGATTATTGGACCGCTTTGCATGAGATATCAGGTTTATATTTAACGGTCTTTACATTTCATTATAAGGAAAAACCTCGACCTAAAAATACCGGAATATTAAATACTTTAATTTCAGTGCCAATTTTCGGTCCACCAGAGAACGAAATAGATAATATTATGATTAAATATTTCGATAATAAGCAAAAGATAAATTACCCAGCCATTTTATTTTTTCAGGTTGATCAAAGTAAGGTTATAGATACTATGTTAATTGGTTTAAAGGGAGAACATATAGAAATTTCCTTTTTAGAAATAAAAAAATACTTTGAAAGCGCAGTTGAAGCACTAAGTAGAATCGATCTGCAAAATAAAGATAATCATAAAGAAATATTTGATTGCCTTGAACTTCAAATTCGTAATTTTCAATCAATGATGTTAATACAAAGAATGACGCGAAAAGCAGGAAATATAATAGGCGTTGCTTCTTCTATTCAGGGTTTATTCTAATACCACATTTAACCTAAATTGATAAATTTGCCCCATGTCTATTACACCTACTACTCTTACCGACGTACCCGAACTTGTCACGCTCATCAATTCTGCCTACCGCGGCGAAACTTCAAAAAAAGGCTGGACAACCGAGGCTAACCTGATAGACGGACAGCGCATTGACGTAGATAGTCTTACAGCACAAATAAGTGATCCCGAAGCCGTGATCCTTAAAAACACCAATAACGAGGGCCAAATAACGGGTTGTGTTTATTTACAAAAACGCGGT
The DNA here is from genome assembly GCA_002403905.1 of Mucilaginibacter sp. UBA4741. Classification (GTDB taxonomy): domain Bacteria; phylum Bacteroidota; class Bacteroidia; order Sphingobacteriales; family Sphingobacteriaceae; genus Mucilaginibacter. Next base: position 6,124 of record DHIR01000180.1, on the reverse strand, counting down.
GATAAACTTTACCTGGGCATGCTTACGGTATCGCCTGCGCTGCAAACAAATGGACTTGGCAAGCAATTATTACAAGCCGCGGAAGTGTATGCGCAAAACATTCATATCAGCGCCATCATTATGACGGTTATCACTACCCGCACTGAGTTGATAAACTGGTACGAAAGGCGTGGCTACAGCAAAACAGGTGAGGTTATTCCGTTAGTAATTCCTCTGCAATTTGGCACGGTAAAACAACCGCTAGAAATGTTTTGGTTGGAAAAGGTGTTGTAGTTGAATATTTCTGAGGGTGATTCATCTTGTTAAATACCCACTCACTGACACATCCTTGCCACCAACATTGCTAACTAAATTTTGTATATTTGATATGGCAGTTTTTATATTCTTCCATTTTAAATCGCTTTTATAAAGTTTGATAAAAGCGGGCCATTATCAACCAGAAATTAAAGAAAACGGCTTTTCCAAGCAACCAAGGCGGTTTTAGCCTAAAAACTCGCTACCGGCATTAACCCTAATACCCGGAAAACACCCAAAATTACTACCGGCATAAGGGCCAATGCCCGAAAAATGGCAAAAATTACTACCGGCAAAAGGCGCGATGCCCGAAAAACACTCGAAATTACTACCTGCTAAATACGCGATGCTGGTGTGAATGGAAAACGGATGCTAATTCAACTTATCAGCCAGTTGGCGCATCTCAAAAGCAGGAGAACGCTTTTGATAAAGGATGTTGTAAACCGCCTCAACTATAGGCATATCAACATTGTATTGTTTATTAACCTCGTGCAGGCAATTAACGGCATAATATCCCTCGGCTATCATGTTCATCTCTAACTGTGCCGATTTTACCGTATAGCCCTTGCCTATCATATTACCAAAAGTACGGTTACGGCTAAATTGCGAGTAAGCGGTAACCAACAAATCGCCCAGGTAGGCAGATTCTTTAATATCACGGGTTATGGGGTGTACAGCATCAACAAAGCGCATCAGCTCGCGTATGGCATTTGATATCAATACCGCCTGAAAATTGTCGCCATATCCTACTCCATGGCAAATACCGCTGGCCATAGCATAGATATTCTTTAGCACGGCGGCGTATTCGGTACCATAGATGTCATCAGACACGATAGTTTTTATGTAACGGGTGTTGAGCATGCCTGCAAATTCGGCGGCAAGCTCAGGGTCGCCAGATGCGATGGTTAGGTACGATAGTTTTTCCAGAGCAACCTCCTCGGCATGGCAAGGGCCACTTATCACCGCGAAATCATCAAATGATATATCGTATTTCTTATTACAAAACTCGCCGATGATGAGGTTCTCATCAGGTACTATGCCTTTTATAGCCGATACTACTTTTTTACCGACAAAGTCTTCAACGGTGATATCAACTAACGCCTCTTTTATAAACGCGGCCGGCACGTTAAGCAGGATCACATCTGCCAGTTTAATTAATGCTTTAAGATCTGTTGAAACATTTGCAGCCGGCACCTTTATCTCTACCGAACTAAGATAGTTAGGGTTATGTCCAAATTTATGTACATGCTCTACCGCCTGCTCATTACGCATCCACCAAAAAACTTCTTTCTCGGTGGTGTTATCCGTAAGCATTTTAATGTTGGCTGTAGCCCAGCTACCCCCGCCAACAACTAAGATCTTGTTATTTTTATGCTGCATTAAAAAAGTAAAAGCCAGGTGTATTTACGGACAAAGTTAGTTAAAAATTGCGCAGATAAACCAATAAGGTTGGGCCTAGCAAAAAATGATGCCTCTATTTAACCAACGTGCCTATCTGCTCGCCTTCGGCAATTTTCATGAAGTTACCGGGCTTGTTCATATCGAACACAATGATAGGTAGTTTGTTTTCCTGGCAAAGGGTAATGGCGGTCATATCCATAACATTAAGGCCCTTATCATAGACTTCCTGGAAAGAAATTTCGTCATAACGGGTAGCGGTTGGGTCCTCCTCCGGGTCGGCGGTATAGATACCATCCACACGGGTACCTTTTAACACCACATCAGCTTTAATCTCGATAGCGCGAAGCGATGCCGCGGTATCTGTAGTAAAATATGGGTTACCTGTACCGGCCCCAAATATTACAATTTTACCAACTTCTAAATGGTGCATAGCACGGCGGCGAATATATGGCTCGCAGATCTGCTCCATTTTAATAGCCGATTGTAAGCGGGTATCAACACCAACGCTTTCTAACGCGTTTTGCAGCGCCATACAGTTTATTACAGTTGCAAGCATCCCCATGTAATCTGCCTGGGCACGTTCCATGCCCGATTTTTCGGCACTTAATCCCCTAAAAATATTACCACCACCTACAACAACAGCTATCTCAATACCTTTATCATGTACCGCTTTAATATCCTGCGCGTATTGCAAAACCTGCTTGTTATCAATGCCGTATTGCCTGTCGCCCATTAGTGATTCGCCGCTGAGTTTAAGTAATATTCTTTTATATTTCATGGATGGTGTGGGATTTATCAAAAATATATAATTAAAGCTATTGTTAAAATTTTATGTTGTTTTTGTTATGCCTTTAAATATTGTTCCTTTAACATTAAAAGCTTGATCGAATACAATCATGTTGCCATCAAAATCTTTTTCAATTTTGCCGTTGGTAGTTGCGCCTATTAGTTGCGCCGGGTATAATGAAGCCATGTTTATTGCTTCGGCCAGTTCAATACCAACATGCTCAACGCAATTCTGCACGGCCTTTAACATTGTCAAGCATGATCCTGATAGCGTATCGTCAGGCATTACATATCTGTCAACTTTAAATTGATGCTGGTAAGTCCCTTTGTTACTTTCGCTAACGGCATCGGTGATCAGGAACAATTTATCTCCCAACTCACGTTTAGCTAATCGGATCATCGTATAATCAACATGAATCCCATCGGCAACGATACTTGTATATGGCCGCTCCTCAAATATTGCAGGTATATACCCGGGTTCACGGTGATGCATTGGCGGCATTGCATTGTATAAATGTGTAACTGCTTGTATGGGTTTATTTAAAAATGCTTTTCCCTCGGCATAAGTAGCATTACTATGGCCCGATGACAGTATTATACCCTGATTATTTAAATAACTCAAAACTTCGGCATCCTGTAGTTCAGGCGCAAGAGTTATCATTTTAATTAAGCCATTGGCTTTTTCAACCCAGTTTTTAACCTGAGCCAAGGTACCTTTCTTAATTAAAGCTGGCGGATGTGCGCCGCAGCGTTTCGGGTTTAGGTAAGGGCCTTCCAGGTGTAGTCCTAAAAAGTTGCCCATTCGTTTATCCCAATGCTGCAAAGCTGCTTCAATCCCTTGCTCAACAATTTCATCGGTATTTGTGGCGATGGTTGCCAGGAAGCCGGTACAACCTTCCTGCAATAACTGATGCTCCATTTGCGCCAAAGCATCTGCGGATGGATCACCGCCAAAAAATAAGGGAGAGCCTGCTCCGTAAATTTGCAGGTCAATTAGTCCGGGAGCAAGGTAATTGCCTTGCAGATCAATGCTTGTAGCATCTTGCGGGATATCGGTATCTGCAATGATATCAATAATTTGGTCGCCTTGTAATAAAATAACTTTACCGTTGGTAATAACACCATCAGAGATTAGCTGAAGATTATGTAACGCTGTTATCATTTTTCTCAAATGTAGAGGCGCAATACTTTGCGTCTAAGGGCAATTATCAAAGAGACGCAAAGTATTACGTCTCTACTATTTTTTTGACAAAAAAAATCCCCGCTTTTCAGCGAGGATTAAAATATTTAAGCTCCTAAAGCTACCCGTTTAAAGGCAGTTACTGTTAGGCCCTTATCAACCGTATCTAAAAACTGAGATACATTTTTTGATGAGTCCTTAACAAACTCCTGATTTAACAGGGTCGAGTCTTTGTAAAATTTATTTAATTTACCTGCAGCAATTTTCTCAACCATTTCTTCCGGTTTACCTTCTGCACGTATCACGTCTTTAGCAATTTCTAATTCGCGTTCGATAACAGTTGCATCAACACCATCTTTATCAATAGCAACAGGGTTCATAGCTGCAATTTGCATAGCAACGTCTCTTCCTGCTTCGTCAGCACCGGCAACGTCTTTGTTTAAGCCAACTAATACCCCTAAACGGAAGTTACCATGTATGTAAGCAATAACTTTATCGCCTTCAACAACTTCATATTTAGATATACCAATTTTCTCGCCTATTTTACCAGTTTTGTCAATACAAGCCTCGCCGATAGTAATACGTGAATTGTCAACGTCAATTGATAATTGGTTCAACTCTTCAACTGATGTTGGGTTTTGTTCAACAGCTTCGTTAGCAATGCTGTTAGCAAAAGCAACAAACTCAGCATTTTTAGCTACGAAATCAGTTTCGCAATTTAACTCGATGATAATACCACGTTTGCCATCAGCAGATGTACGCGCAATAACCACACCTTCGTTAGACTCACGGTCTTGACGGCTGGCCGCAACTTTAGCACCTTTTTTTCTTAAAAAATCAATAGCTGCTTCAAAATCACCATTAGTTTCAGTTAAAGCTTTTTTGCAATCCATCATACCGGCACCAGTTTGCTGGCGCAGTTTATTTACATCGGATGCAGTTATTTGTACTGTAGACATCTTATTTTCAGTTATTAACCCCCAAACCCCCTAAAGGGGGCTTAGAAGTTTGTATGTTAATAATATTATTTCTCCCCCTTCAGGGGGTAGGGGGGCTTATTCTTCTGTAGTATCAGCTGCGGCAGGAGCATCGTCCGCTACAGCGGCAGTAGCTTCAACAGCTACTTTACGGCTTCTTTTACCTTCAGCAGCCGGGGCTCTGTCAGCAACTTCAGGAGCATCAGCTTTAGCTTTAGCTACTGCTGCTTCTTTTTCCGCTTCGTCATCTTTCTCACGTTTGCGTTCTTCCAAACCTTCTTCTATAGCTTTGATCATGATACCAGTAATCAATGAAATTGATTTGGTAGCGTCATCATTAGCCGGGATAGGGAAATCGATGTTTGAAGGATCAGAGTTAGTATCAACCATTGCAAAGGTTGGGATATTTAACTTTAATGCTTCAGATACCGCGATATGCTCTTTTTTAACATCAATTAAAAACAAAGCGGCAGGTAAGCGATTTAAATCGGCAATACCACCTAATAAAGTTTCTAATTTGATACGCTCACGCTGTATCATCAATCTTTCTTTTTTAGAAAGGTTAGTGTAAGTACCGTCTTTAGTCAATTTATCGATATTTGACATCTTTTTGATCGACTTACGTACAGTTGCAAAGTTAGTTAGCATACCACCTAACCAACGTTCGGTTATGAAAGGCATGTTTACTGTTTTTGAATATTCAGCAACAATATCTTTCGCTTGTTTCTTTGTAGCTACGAATAATACTTTACGTCCTGATTTTACAATTTGTTTTATAGCTGCAGCAGCTTCTTCAACCTTTGATAAGGTTTTATTTAGATCGATAATGTGTATACCGTTGCGCTCCATAAAAATGTACTGTGACATTTTAGGATCCCATTTGCGGGTAAGGTGACCAAAGTGTACACCAGCATCCAGTAACTCGTCGTATGTTGTTCTTGCCATTTTGTTGTTCTCCTTAAATTATCGTTTACTGAATTGGAATTTCTTACGTGCTTTCTTGCGACCTGGTTTTTTACGCTCAACCATACGGTTATCACGTGTCATTAAACCTTTAGCGCGCAATGAAGGCTTCTTATCAGCATCGAGTTCAACAATTGCTTTCGCGATAGCTAAACGAACGGCTTCCGCCTGTCCTTTTACACCACCACCTGCAACATTTACTTTAACATCATATAATCCGGCAGAACCAGAAACCTCAGTACTCTGAGTAACGATGTATTGCAATGGCAATGTAGGGAAGTATTCTTTGTAATCTTTACCGTTTACGGTAATTGCACCGCTACCATCTGTAAGGTAGATACGTGCAACGGCTGTTTTTCTTCTGCCTGAAGTGTTAGTTGTTGGCATTTCTTTTTTCCTTAGTTTTTAATGGTTAAATAGCTTTCGGGTTTTGTGCTTCATGAGGATGCTCACCACCTGCATATACATGCAAATTGCCAAACAATGCTTTGCCCAAACGACTTTTAGGTAACATACCACGCAC
>DHIR01000118.1:44078-44416 GCA_002403905.1 Mucilaginibacter sp. UBA4741 | reverse complement strand
AATCCAGCTTTACCTGGTTATCAAACTGGAACTGGGCATCGGTATTATAGTTAGTAGCAATCTTTAATTTATCGCCAATATTACCCGTTAAGTTAAACTGTATGTGCTGGTCGAAATTAAAGTTGTACTGCTTGCGCTGCTTGGTATTAAACAACGGATTTTCATTGCTATTGATCTGTCCGCTTAATATTGCCTCTGCCGATCCCTGCGGCCTTATATCGATGATAGAGCTGCCAAATATCTTTTCGAAAGTTTGGTTATGAACATTTATAGGCGGTATAAAACCAGGCTGCTGTTGCTCGTATGAATAGTTATCGGCCAGTTTTTTAAAGTAATCG
>DHIR01000118.1:33076-43819 GCA_002403905.1 Mucilaginibacter sp. UBA4741 | reverse complement strand
TCGGCCAGTTTTTTAAAGTAATCGCGCTTTTCTTCGGCTTGTTTAAGGTATAAGTACTCATTAAAAGTAAGGTAAGTTGGTGCACGGTACAGCATGTTACCTATACGCTCATAAAGTACATACCTGTTGGATAGGGCGTCATACTCAACCGTTCGTACTACACCAAACGGGGGCTGATCAAAAATACCCTGGCGCATTAACGCGTTTTTTGATTGGGTACGTTTAAATGGGGCCTTAACAGTTACCGAATCTTTTTTAGGTGTGCCTGTTGATCTTTGTTGCGCATAAGAATTTCTTATCCCGCAAAAAGCAGAGAAAGAAAGTACACTCAGAAGAAATTTATAAGTAAAATTTCCTATCACATGCAACAACTAAAATCAACGTAATTATAAACTTTTTAAGGCGAATTTTATAAGTTGTTCTACAGTTAATGTTCCGCCATTTTTATTTATTTCTTGCTCCAGTACTTTTTCGGCAGCATTACGGGCAAAACCCAACATAACCAACGCGGCAAGTGCTTCGTCCTTAACGGTTTTAGCTATAGGTGTAGTATTTAGCGTTTCAGAACCTTCTTTGCGTAGCTTGTCCTGTAGCTCTAAAATTACTCTTTGTGCCGATTTTGGGCCTATACCTTTTATGCGTTGTATTAAAGAAACATTACCGTTGATAATTGCGGTCTGTATTTCAAGGGGAGTGATAGATGACAACATCATACGCCCCGTATTTGGCCCTATGCCTGATATAGAAATAAGGTGCAAGAACAGCCTGCGCTCGCCTTCATCGGCAAAGCCGTATAAAGTATGCCCATCTTCTTTTACGTGCAGCCACGTAAACAGTTTACACCTTTCGGCATCGCCTAATAAAGAATAAGTATTTAACGATATATTGATATGATAACCAACCCCACCGGCATCAATCACCACATAAGCGGGGCTTTTAAAAACTAATCTGCCATCAATATAAGCGTACATATTATTTAAGGTAAAAGGTGAAAAGGCGATAAGGTTAAAGGTATTTACAATATTAAAAACTAATCTCTAATCTTTAATCATATCATTTAAGGTTAATGGTAAAAGGTTTTTATTAGCTAGTTTGATTGAGGTAAAAATAACCTTTTACCTTTAGCCTCTAAACCTTTTACCTCTATTTATTATCCGCTTTCGCCTGCGCGTCAACCACTGCTATGGTAACCATGTTTACAATTTCACGTACCGAACTATCCAGCTGTAATACGTGTACAGGTTTTTTCAATCCAAGTAATATCGGGCCAACGGCCTCGGCACTACCTATTTCCTGTAATAGTTTATAGGCAATATTACCAGATTCAAGGTTAGGGAAGATCAATGTATTTGCAGCCTTACCTTTTAATGTTGAGAACGGAAAGTTATCAGCTAACAGATCAGCATTTAAGGCAAAGTTGGCCTGCATATCACCATCTACGATCATTTCCGGATATTTTTCATGAAGTATGCGCACTGCTTCACGGGTACCTTCGGGCACCGGGCCTTCATTTGATCCAAAGTTGGAGTACGATAATACGGCAACCCTCGGATTAATATTAAACTTCCTTACAGACCGCTCCATCAATACGGTAATATCCACCAATTCTTCAACTGTAGGATTTACGTTTACTGTAGTATCACCAAAAAATACCGGCCCTTTTTGGGTTATCATCATATACATACCTGCTACACGGCTTACACCCTTTTCGGTACCGATGATCTGCAGGGCAGGTTTTACGGTGGTTGCATAGTTTTTACTCAAGCCGGATATCAATGCATCTGCCGCGCCAAACTGAACCATGCAGGCTCCGTAATAGTTGGGGTCGGTCATTAACTGCCTGGCCTCAAACAATGTTATACCCCGGCGCTGGCGCTTTTTAAAGTAATATTGGGCGTATTCTTCGGTTTTTTTAGTACCCAGGTGCGGATCAATAATTTCTACCTCGCCAAATTCCAGCTCGGTTTCTTTTATGATCCGTTTTATCTTTCCTACATCGCCCAATAAAATTGGTGTAGCTATGCCTTCGTCTTTTACAATTTGGGCGGCGCGTAGTATTTTGTAATTATCAGCATCAGCAAAAACCACTCGTTTAGGGTTGCTTTTGGCTATGTTGGTAATATTACGCATCAACCTATCGTCATCACCTATTTTTGATCGTAGCTCTTCTGTATAAGCATCCCAATCGGTTATAACCTTACGTGCTACGCCCGACTCGATAGCCGCTTTAGCTACCGCCGACGAAACCTCGGTTATTAACCGCTGATCCATTGGTTTAGGGATGATATAATCGCGGCCAAACTTTAAATTCTTAGCGTTGTAGGCCAGGTTAACCGCCTCGGGTACGGATTTTTTAGCGATACCTGCAATAGCATAAACAGCCGCTAATTTCATTTCTTCGTTTATGGCACTTGCCCTTACATCCAACGCACCCCTAAATATGTAAGGGAAACCCAATACGTTATTTACCTGGTTAGGGAAATCAGATCGACCCGTAGCTACTATAATGTCCTTACGGGATGTTATTGCCAGATCATAAGTTATCTCCGGCTCGGGGTTGGCCATTGCAAAAACGATGGGATTTTTAGCCATCCCGCGCAGCATATCAGGCGTAACCACATTACCGGCTGACAGGCCAATTAAAACATCGGCACCTTTCATGGCTTCACCAAGTGTATCTATGCCTTTGCGCTCGGTAGCAAATTGCAGGCGCATTTCGTCAAGGTCGGTACGGGTTGGTGTTATTAGCCCATTAATGTCAAACATCACCAGGTTCTCTTTTTTAACCCCCAGCGATAAATATATTTTTGAGCAGGATACCGCGGCGGCACCTGCACCATTAATTACCATTTTTATTTTATCCAGCTTTTTGCCCTGTATCTCACAAGCATTTAATAAAGCTGCTCCCGATATGATGGCCGTACCGTGCTGGTCGTCATGCATAACGGGTATTTTCATTTCGGCTTTAAGCCTGCGCTCAATCTCGAAGCAGGTTGGTGCCGATATATCTTCCAGGTTGATACCACCGAATGTTGGCTCAAGCGCTTTTACTATCGTTACAAATTCATCAACCGATTTGGCATTGATCTCCAGATCAAAAACATCAATATCCGCGTAGATCTTAAATAGCAGGCCCTTACCTTCCATAACCGGCTTACTAGCTTCGGGGCCAATGTTGCCCAAGCCTAATACCGCAGTACCATTACTAATAACAGCTACCAGGTTACCCTTCGCGGTATATTTATATACATCATCAACATTTTCGGCAATGCGTAAACATGGCTCGGCAACACCCGGCGAATAAGCCATGGTTAAATCGCGCTGCGAGTTGGTTGGCTTGGTGGGTACTACTTGTATTTTACCCGGGCGCCCTTTAGAGTGATAATTAAGTGCTTCCTGTTTACGGTTTGATTTATCCATGTTATCAGTTAAAGGCTCTAAGTTAACGCTTTTTTTAACGGGTATAAAAAAAGCAGCGGTTAATTACCTTAAATCTTTTCACACCTGCTTTACTGCGTTTATCGGTAGTAAAAAATGCCGTTTTCCGGGTATCAGTGGCTTTACTGGTAGTAATTTGGGGCATTTATCGGGTATTATGGGTTATGCCGGTAGTAAAAAATGGCATTTATCGCGTATGAGGGCTAATGCCGGTAGTAAGTTTTTTAGTTAAAGTATTAATAATAAGATACTTATATAATATCGACCCGAATTTAATGTTTTTTTAATGATGCGGATTTGATAATATATTTTGACTTATTCTCCACCATTTATGCCTGTCGTTATAAATACTTATTATTTTATAACTTGGTAGGTGATGCCTTGCTAATTATTCTATTTGCGGAATAAAAAAACTCGGGTTTAAAGAAGATTACTACCCTCTGTCCGTCTTAGCAAACGGGTTAAGTTTCAACTTTTTACCGGCTATAACCTTATTAGATTGCAGGTGATTCCAGGCTTTTATCTCGCGCACATCTAAACCATTATCAGCAGCTATTGCTTCTAAAGTTTCGCCTTCCTGAACAATGTGGTAATCGGCATTTTTTGTAACTACAGGCTTAACTTCAACCAGCGCGGCAGTGGTTACTATACCTGTTTGTACCGGTTTAACTCCAGACATCGCCGCTATACCCGATGTTAGCACAGGCTTAACCGAAGCAGGCGCGGCGGTGGTTACAAACATTTGCGCCGGTTGCGGTCTTGACACAACCGGGTTTGGAATACCATTGAGCACATTATATAATGGCGTATAGTTTTCTTGCGCAATGTGCGGGATGATCATTCTGCGAGGTGCAATTGTTGACCCGTTTATTATTAACCTTTTATATGCCGGGTTTAATAATGCAAGGTCATTGATATTTACATTTAATGCACTTGCGACATTATTAAGCTCCACAAACCTGTTAACCATAACGGTGTCAGTACGGGCAGAGAAATTCCAGTTATCGGGTGTTATATCGTGGTGGCGGGCATAGTTCATTACGTATGACATAGCAATATAGGCTGGCACATAGCTACGAGTCTCCACCGGTAAATACTGGCGAATGGACCAAAAATCCATAGCACCTGCTTTTACAATGGCATGCTCTACATTGCTTTTACCGCAATTATATGATGCAATGGCTAATAACCAATCGCCAAACTCCTGGTAAGCATCCTTTAAATATGCGGCAGCAGCGTATGCCGATTGGATAGGATCTCGGCGCTCATCAACATAATCGTTCATGTTTAAGCCATATATCTTGGCGGTAGTAGCCATAAACTGCCACGGGCCGGTTGCGCCAACTCTTGATACCGCGTTAGGGTCAAGCTTTGACTCAACTATTGATAAATATTTAATTTCTGTAGGGATGCCTGCTTCACGAAATATCTTTTCATAAATAGGGAAGTAATATTTGGATAGCCCCATTACATGGCTCATCTCGTCTTTATGACGGGTGTATAAGTCTATGTAAGCCTGTACATATTCATTATAATCCAATGGAATTTCCTTTTGGATAGAATCCAATCGGAGTTTAAAAATAGAACTCGAATAAGTACTGACAGGCAGCGCTAAAACAGTATCCTTTAAAGTTTTTTGGGTGTAATTACCTCGTGCCGCTCTAAAACCAGAGTCGGCAGTTGCTAAGGAATGAGCATTTGCAATTTGCTGTGATAAGAGGAATGTGGCAAAAATTAAAAATCTCTTCATTCTTTCGTTAGGGTCAATAGCATACGCTTTTGGGGCGCAATAGTTTTACTAATATATTAAATTATTATAGCTCCAGGAAATATTTGGAGAAATTTAACAACTCTTGCTCGTTAAAGTGCTTGGCTAATAATTGTAATCCTAACGGTAATCCTTTGGTGTTATTGCCTACAGGCAGAGATATTGCCGGTGCACCAGTTAATGATGCCTGCACTGTAAAAATATCTGCCAGGTAACTAACAACCGGGTCTGTTTCTTCCTTGCCGATACTATAAGCAGGCTCGGGAGCTGTTGGCATTAGTATAAAATCGTACTCTTCAAAAATTTTATTGGTTTTTTCCTGTATCAGCCTGCGTACTTTTTGCGCTTTGGCGTAATACGCATCATAATAACCCGCACTTAATACAAAGGTGCCCAGCATAATGCGGCGTTTAACTTCTTTACCAAAACCTTCAGAGCGTGATTTTTTATAAGTCGATGCCAAATCTGTAGCTGCCTCACTCCTATAACCATAATGCACGCCATCAAAACGGGCCAGGTTTGACGAAGCTTCGGCAGTAACCAGTATGTAATAAGCAGGCACTAAATAATCCAGATACTCAAACGCTATTGGTTTAACCGTATGCCCTTCGGCGCGTAGTTTATCAATGGTGTTTATCAGGGCATTTTTCACCTCGCTATCAACGCCGGGGCTTGATATGGATTCTTGCAAATAAGCTATTTTCTTTTTTTCGGTCGACTTTTTAAGATCAGCTGCATAGGATGGCACCGGTTTGTTAACGGTTGTACTATCGTACTCATCGGCACCGGCCATTACTTCCAGCAATAACGCAGCGTCTTCAACAGAATTAGTTATTGGCCCCGCCTGGTCAAATGATGAAGCATAGGCTATTAGTCCATGTCTCGATACACGGCCATAAGTCGGCTTTAAACCTATTACACCGCAAAATGAAGCAGGCTGTCTTACAGAACCGCCGGTGTCTGTTCCAATGGCTGCATGGCACATACCGGCTTGTACCGCTACCGCCGAGCCACCTGATGATCCACCCGAAACTTTTGTTTCATCGGCATAGTTTTTTACCGGGCCAAAATAGGATGATTCGTTAGAGGCCCCCATAGCAAACTCATCGCAATTGCAGCGGCCTATAATAATGGCATCCTCAGCCAGTAACCGCTCAACTATTGTTGACGAGTAAACCGATTGAAAACCGTTTAAAATTTTGGATGACGCGCTTACCTTATGCCCTTTATAACAAATGTTATCCTTTATAGCTATGACCATACCGGCCAGTTTGCCCGTATTGCCTTGCTTAAAGCGGCTGTCAATATCCTTAGCGCGTTGCAATGCCTCCTGGCCAAACACTTCGTTAAAAGCATTTAAATGGGCATTTTGCTCAATCTGACTTAGATAGTTCTTTACCAGTCCTTCAACAGTAATGGTACTGTTTTGTAACCCACTCTTTATTTCACTTAAAGAGGAATAAAATTTAGTCATGGGCCGAAAATAAAAAACTTATCCGTTGAAATCGAAATTAATTTCAACAGATAAGTATCATTAAGTAAAAAGCTGTATAAATATAACGGAAGACTAAACTTTGGTTTTATCTTCCGTTTTTACGGTTTCATCGTGATCGCCGCTTTGCGCGTCTTTAAATTCTTTTACGCCCTTGCCCAAACCTTTCATTAATTCAGGTATTTTTTTACCACCAAATAATAGCAATACTACTATCAGAATGACAAATACTACTGGACCGTCTAATCCCATGATATTAAATTTTATATTAGTTTATAATTAATTATTCTTTGGTTGCTTTACCAGGCTCAGATACGTGAGTTGCCGGCTCCTGGTTTTCTGTTACACCATTATAATGATTATAAAGGTGCTCACTACTTTCGGGTGTGCCGTCATAATGCTCATGATCTATATTATCAGTTGCAGAAACGTGGCTTTGGCCAGCCGGTATAGTATTAGCTACCGTTGATGTCTCAATCGCATTACCCTCAACATTATCGGTTGAATGTTCTGCAATTAAAGGGGTTTCTTCGGTTTTAGCAGGCTCTTCCTTCTTTTTATTTTCGTAGTTATCAATCTGGTTATTTATCTCACGCTTAACACCTTCTGATGCATCCTTAAATTCACGGATACCTTTACCTAATCCTTTAGCCAAACCCGGTAGCTTATCGCCACCAAACAATAACAACGTCACAAATAAAATAAGCATTATTTCTGGCGCTGAGAATTCAAAAAACAAAAAAACTGAACTAAACATACTCTTCTTAATTAAAGTTACAAATATAAACAATTAAAGTATTACAAATTTAATTTACCTATCGGCCAACCAAATTTTAGGGTCAACAGGTGTGCCTGCTTTATACAATTCAAAGTGCACTTGTGTTTCACCTGTCACCGCATCTGTTGCTGCTGCGCCTAATATTTGTTTGGTGCTAACCTTTTGCCCAGCTGTTACGCTGACCGATTTAAGATTTGAATAGGCTGTTAAATATTCGCCATGTCTTATTATTATAAGCCAGGTGCCTAACACATTCTGCACCTTTGATATTGTTCCTTCAAACACTGTTCTTACAGGTGCACCATTATTTGTACGGATATCTACCCCTGTACTTTCACTTCTGATACCATCGGTCATATAAGCCCCAAATCCCTGGGTAATTTCGCCATTAGCAACCGGCCATGGCAACCTGCCCCGGTTACCAAAAAAGTCGTTAGACAGTTTTGCGGCTTCGGGCGTCGCGTTTAATATCTCACTATTGGTTTTACGTGCTACAGGTTTTATGGCAATAGTGGGTATGGCATCTTTGTTTGCCGCCCCAGCTGCTTTTGCTTTTGCTGCCGCTATCCTTGCCTCTTCTTCGGCCTTGCGCCGTGCTTCGTCATTTACCGCCCTTACATATTGACTGATAATTCTTGATACCTGTCTTTGCTTTACCTGGTATTCGTTCCTTAACTGTTTTTCCTGTTTTGTAAGATTCTTAGCTGTTGCAGACTGATTATTACGTTCTTTACCAAGGGTTTCTCTTTCCTTCTCCTGATCAACTAACAACGTATGTTTTTGGTCTTTAGTTTTATCAAGCTCAACTATTTTAACATGAAGGTCTTTTTGCTTGTTTTGTATGGATGCCGCCTGCCGTTCACGATAGGTTGCAAACTGTTGTAAGTATTTTAATCGTTTGTAAGCCTGGTTAAAATCTTTTGACGCAAAAATAAACATCAGCTTATTATAAGCGCTTTGGTTACGATAGGCAAACAGCACCATATCGGCATACTTTTTCTTCAAAAGCTCCAGCTGGCTTTGCAGATCATGTACAGTATTGGTGTTTTCTGATATCTGGCTATCCAGGTTCCGTACCTCGCTATTTATTACGGTGATCTTTTGCTCGCGGAGATATATTTGCGCTTTTAAAATGCTCAACTGTTTTAAAGTAGCTTTTTTATTTGATTGCGTTTCCTGTAACTCACGATTAAGCTGATCCAGCTCATGATTTATCCTATCTCGCTGTTTCCCTAATTCTAAGCTGCTTTGGGCATGCACCTGCACCGCTGCAAAAACGCAGATCAAAAAGAATAGTACTTTTAAAATTTTCATCCGGTCCAAAAATATTAATTTTTAATCGGCCGGAGTGTATCTTTCCGGAATATTGAAAGGAAAATCTAATTGCTGGTCAAAATCCACCTTGGTATAGCGCAAATTAGCCTGTATTTTTTTGTCTTTTATGGTAGATAAGATATCTATTTGCGAAGGTACCAATCTATTAGTTGCCTGTATAAAATTACTGTTACTTACCAAAAGTGCTTGCCCCTCATTTACGTTAGATAGGTTAAATTGCGTTACCCGCATATTGGTGCCCAACATTAAGCTGTACATTAATTCTTGCAGGTTGCCTGATAAAATAACATTCCCCATATCGTTTTTTATAGTGCTATTTTCTGTTAATAATTCGGGCATAGCGTTACCTACTAATAAGCACTCGATAGTTTTATAATTAACTTGCCTGCTGGCGTATTGGTATATAAAGCTGAAAGGCTTTTTTAAATAAAGGCCCTGTAATTTATTGATCACTATAATACTATCCGGCGTAATTAGCGCCCGTGCAACCTCTATGCCTAACAGAGCTGTTATAGAAACCCATATTTTTTTATCCCGGCTTATGCGGATGTTTAAAGTAACATCATTGCTATTGCCATCAATATCCAATTTGGTAGTTGCCCGGCCAGCGAAGGTATTAAAGTTTACCTGATGGCTTTTTATAACAGCTAATTGATTTTTTATTAAAGTCAGATCGGGCGGAGTGGTTGCAATTTTAACCGTGTTTTCTACATGAGGGCTAGATATAGTGGCATTAGTAGTTGTAGCAGCACCGTTGGTTATTACTTTTTTTCGCACCTTACAACTCACCATCACCAACAGGCAGCAAACAATTACTAACCTATTCAATATATTTCTTTTCATTTATTTTACGATCTAAAACCGGCGAAGTAGCACCGTACTCTTTGGCTTTTTTCCAGTTTTGTACGGCAGCATCGGCATCACCTAAATAAAACAATATGTCGCCATAATGTTCTGTTTGCACGGCACTTTTATTTTTACCATCAGTTAGCGCTTTTTCCATCCACACTTTTGCCTCTTTGTAATTTTTTTGTTTAAACAATATCCAGGCATAGGTATCTTCAAATGATGCGTTGTTTGCATCCAGCTCGTTAGCGTGTTTAGCCATTTGCGCGGCTTTGTCTAACTGCTCGCCCCTTACTGATAAATAATACGCGTAATTATTTAACGTGAATTTGTTATCGGCATTATAGCTTAATGATTTATCGTACGAATCATCAGAATTTTTATTGTCCTGCATGGCATGGTAACAATCGCCTATTTGCGAGTAGCTTAACGACAATAATTCTTTATCCTGAAACTCCAACGAAGTGGTATTTTTTAAATAGCTTAACGCTTTTTTATAATCTTTTTTCTGCGCCCAGGCAATGCCGACAAAATAATTCATCCATCCCTGGTTAGGGAAGAATGACAGCGCGGTCTCCCCATCACGGATAACGCCGTCCATATCATTATTGCTTAACTCGATACGCACCAATGCCTCGCGCGTTTGGTATATCTGGCCATTAAGCTCAATTGAGCGTTGATAGCTGGTTTTTGCTTCGTTATACTTTTCGTTTTGTACTAACACATCGCCATAAAGGGCATATGCCTTAGCTTCATCAGGATGTTTTTCAACTATTAACTTACTTAGCTCCAACGCGCTAAATAATGCCGCGGTGCGGACACCGGCCTCAGAAAACTTAGGGAAATATCCCATTACTATTCTTATTTTCTGATCAATATTCAAATCAGGATTAGCAAACGCTGCCTGTAGCTCTTTAAAACTTGCATCAATATTTTTCCGGTCGCGGTAAATATCAGCTAATGCTAAATGTACCAGCGCATTGTTTGGGTCTACTGCTTTTGCTTTTTCTAATGTTTTAAAAGCTTTATCGGCATCTTTGTTCGACGTATAAATTTCGGCCAATAAAATGTAATATCTTACTTCGT
>DHIR01000118.1:14360-32983 GCA_002403905.1 Mucilaginibacter sp. UBA4741 | reverse complement strand
GATGTAATATCTTACTTCGTTTGGGTTCTTTGCTATCATTTGCTCCAAGCCCGGGGCAGCCTTATCAACCTTACCCTGTTTTAAATAAATTTTTTGGCGATTGATCATCAGATCGTCTGTAGATCCACTTATCTGCTCTATTTGATCATATACTTTTAATGCCTCATCAAATTTATTCTGCAAAAAATAAGCGTTGGCTTTATCATAATAATAATCAACACGCTCGGGGCTGATCCTTATTAATTGGCTAAATACATTTTCAAGCTTTGGAAGATTATTTACATCATTGCTTTTCTCATAAACATCAGCCAATGCCGACCAATACCATTGGTTATCAGGTTTAATAGTTACCGCTTTTTCAAGTAGTGGCTGTGCCTCTCCGTATTTATTTTCGCGTTTTTTAATATTGGCCAGTTCATATAACGAAGCATCGTTTGTTGGATCGATAGTTAATATCTTGCCAAACAGATCAGCAGCCTGGGTATTGTTTTCAATCGTTTTTTCGCGCAGGGCCGAATAGAAAAGGGTCGCAACCGCATCGCTATCAACCCCGGTTTTAGCTGGTTTTGGAGTTTGGGCATAGGTAGTGAGAATCAAGAAACAAGAGCCAAGAATCAAGAACGATTTTTTTTTCAAACCGGCCCTTGCATTTCTTTCATAATTTGCAGATATTATATTCATTATAATCTTGTCTCTTGATTCTTATTTCTTGGCTCTCGAATCTATCTGTTAAATATAGCTTTTAAATTTTTCCACTCAAAAAATAAAGCCGTTGTTCCAAAAAGTAATAACAACGCATTACCTATAAATATGTTGCGGTTAAACACATAGAATGATAAATAAACGAGTATAACCGACGAAATAATATAAGCCAGGTTCTTTTTTAGATTGTATGGAATAGGATAATTTTTTTGCCCCCAAATGTAGGATAGTACCATCATGATGGTATAAGCTATAAGGGATGTCCACGCCGAAGCCATATAGCTGTATTTTGGTATAAATATTACATTTAATATAATTGTGGCAATGGCCCCTATACATGAAATATATAACCCATAGCGGGTTTGATCTGATAGTTTATACCAGACTGATAGGTTCATGTAAACGCCCAACGCTACATAGCCAAATAACAAAGGCGGCACTACATCAAGCCCTACCCAAAAGGCCCTGTTATTTACATAGTACTTTAATATTTCAATATTAGCCACAACACCTAAAAACATAACGCACATGGTAATCACAAAATAATCCATAATGCGCGAATAGGTATAACCGGCGTTTTTATTTTTGGCATGGCTAAAAAAGAATGGCTCGGCACCCATGCGGAACGCCTGGTTGAACAAACTAGCGAATATGGATAACCGGGCACACGCCGAATAAACACCAACCTCATGCTCGCTTATATTTACGGGCAATAATTTTCCGAGTAATATTTTATCTAAATTTTCATTTACCAGGTATGATAAGTTGGCTATTAATATTGGCCCGCTATAAATAAGCATCTGCCTAAACATAACCTTATCAAACTTTAATTCAAGCTCAAACAATTCGGGCAACAATAGTAACAACGTAACCGCACTAGCCACCAAATTTGATAAAAACGCGTAAGCTACCCAGCCATGTACATACCAATGTGATATCCACCGCCAACCGTAAAGATTGTGTTTTAACCAGTAAGGTATTACTATAATAAAAATAACGTTTAGCAGTACGGTTACCACAATGTTAATGACCTTGATAACACCGTATTTAACAGGTCTGCCATCGGCCCTTATTTTTGCGAAAGGGATAACGCACCAGGCATCAAGCACCAGTATGGCTATAAAATATTTTATATATAGCTCAAACTCATTTTGTGGGATGTCTTTTCCAATTTTTATTAACCCGGCCAGTGTATGCGTAAATGGAATAGTAAGTAATAAAAAACCAATAGATACTGTAAATATTACCCAAAAGCCGTTGTTATAAACCTGTTTCTTTTTATCGGCAAACTTATTTAGATACCTAAAAAAGGTGGTTTCCATACCAAAAGCCAAAAATGCCTGGAAAATAGAGGCATAGGCAAACATGGTACTAAAAATACTATAAACTTTAGGGAGATATACGTGAGTATATAATGGTGTAAGTAATGAGCTTAATAACCGTTGTACAATGGTGCTTAACCCATATATGGCAGTTTGCCCGGCAAATTTTTTAGCTGTTGACAATAGTTAGCGTATAAAATGATAGTATCCAAACCCAATATATCAATGGGATTATTTAAACAAACCTCTTTTTAATACTTCAAAATTACGATAGTTTTTTAATTCGCCCTCATTACTTTCAACAGTAGTTACTTCGGCATCCTGGGGCCCTTCGTGGCACCAGTCTAAAAACATTTCAAGCATAGTAGGTTCGCCTTCGGCTTCGATAATAACATAGCCATTGGCTTCATTCTTTATCGTTCCGCGTACGCCTAATTGGTCGGCAACGGCTTTGGTTGACGCGCGGTACAATACGCCCTGTACTTTGCCTTTAACTGTAATATCTAAATGCTTCATGTTAAGGCAAAATTAAAAAGTCAAAAAAAGGATGGTTATAGTTTCTCGTTGTCATTTCGAAGCATGACAAGCATAATTAGATAAGCCGTTTAACTTTAGTATCAGGAGTAATCTTCAGATCATCCAGCCCGGTAATCAGGTTTAATCCCGGTGTTTTACCAACGTCCAAACTTCCTTTATCTTTATCAATACCTAAATAAGTGGCGCCATTTATAGTAGCCCATTTTAATAATCTATCAATACTCAATGCCGGAAATTTTGCTTGAAGCGTATGCATTTCGCTTAATATGCAAAGCTTATTGTTTGATGCCAGGCTATCCGTACCCAGGGTGATATTAAATCCTTGGTCTAAAAACAGATCAACCTTAGGTAGTGTACCCTCTATGTATAAATTGGCATTGGGGCAAAAGCACCAGTGTATTTTACGGTCGAACCGCTTGATGAAGTAAATATCTTTTAAATTGGTACAGGTATTATGCACCATTAAAATATCCTGCTTGCTGGTTAATAATGGAATAACCGATTGCAGCGAGTTGCGCGCCTGAGGTTTAAAATAGCTTATATCAATACCAAAATGAGCATACAGTTCATTAAAGGCTCCTAATTTATAGCGGTAAAATTTATTCTCGTCCTCGCACTCCTGGTTATGTATACTGATCAGGTTTTTTACATTACTATCGCAATATTTTTTTAGCAGCTTAAATAATTCTTTTGATACCGAGTATGGCGCATGCGGTGTTACCGAGCAGGATTGCGGTTTAAATTCGGCCATTAATGCCAGCGCGTTATTAAAAACTTCCTCGGCCCTGTTAGGGATAAATGCAAATGTTTCAACAAAAGTATGGTAGTATAATTTGCTGCTTGTTTTAAGGGCAACGGTTGCATTGGTGTTAGAAATATCGCCAACGGCAACAATGCCATTATCGTACATATCACTATCCGCCTTTATGGCCGCAGCTTCAATTTCTTTGGGGTCAGAATCTCTTAGTTGTTGTATACCCTTTATAAAATTCACCAAACCTCCGCATTCGGGAATTTTACCATGCAGATGCGAAAGCTCAACATGGCAGTGTGTATTGATAAATCCGGGACAAATTATACCATGCAGGCGCTCAACAGATGCATTGTCTGTACCCGGAGCTAATTGGTCAGATACAGAAATAATCTTACCCAGATCATCAACAGTAACAACACCATCTTTAATTGGATCGGCACTAATAGGAAAAACGTAATCGGCTCTAAAACTTTTCATTAAATATAACTTAGCAAGTTGCCACTCGTTTACTAATCCAAATAAATTGATACAATTAACTTTTGGTTATTGTTTTTAATTGAATGATTTAAAAAAGATAGATTTTTAAATTTCGTACTTTTGCAGCGTGATTGCTGAAAAAGAGAAAATTGATATCCGTAGCCTGAGCCTGGAAAGCCTGCAAAAGCATTTTATCCAAATGGACGAAAAAAGCTTCAGGGCCAAACAAGTTTATGAATGGCTATGGAAAAAATCTTGCTTTTCGTTCGACGAGATGAGCAATATATCAAAAGAACTTCGCACCAAACTGGATAACAGTTTCGTTATTAATAATGTACAAATTAGTAATTCACAGTTTAGCGCTGATAAAACTATAAAAAATTCTTTCATTTTACATGATAAGCATTTAATTGAAGGTGTTTTAATCCCAACCCCGGGCAGGATGACCGCTTGTGTATCATCGCAAGTGGGTTGCAGCCTTACCTGTAAATTTTGCGCGACAGGATATATGGAGCGTAAACGCAACCTAAATCCTGATGAGATTTATGACCAAGTGGTGCTTATTGATAAGCAGGCCCGCGAAAATTACGGCATACCATTAAGTAACATTGTTTACATGGGGATGGGCGAGCCATTGTTGAATTATAAGAACGTTATGGACTCGATAGAGAAAATAACATCCGAAGAGGGTTTAAATATGGCTGCCAAGCGCATTACGGTATCAACAGCCGGCATTGCCAAGATGATAAAGAAGCTGGGCGATGATGGTGTGAAATTTAATTTAGCCCTATCACTACACGCCGCTAACGATGAAAAACGCAATACCATAATGCCCATTAATGAGCAAAACTCGTTAAAAGCATTAGCCGAAGCCTTGAAATACTACTACGCCAAAACCAAAAATCCAGTAACTTACGAATACATTATTTTTGATGGCTTTAATGATAATATTGAAGATGCCGCCGAGCTGGCCCAATTTTGCAAGCACCTGCCCTGCAAAGTAAATATTATCGAATATAACCCTATATCATTTGCATCCTACATTAATGCCGGCGAGGATAAGGTTGAAGCCTTTGCAGATTACTTGCGCAAAAACGGCGTTAACACCCACCTGCGCCGCAGCCGGGGTAAAGATATTGATGCCGCCTGCGGGCAATTGGCTATTAAGGAAGGGCAGTAAAAAGATATTAAATAATATCGGGCACTCTTTTTGTCATCCTGAACGCATTTTATATTTCTTTTTAAAAAGAAAACCAGCTACTTTAATGCCATGAAACTGCAAAGCAGCTACCTGGCCGATTTCTTATCGTTATTTTTTCCGCAACTTTGTCCGGCCTGCGGTACGGACCTTGTCGCACATGAAAAAATAATTTGTACTGATTGTTTATATAACCTGCCGCTAACCAATTTTCATTTACAGGCTGATAATATTGTAGCGCAGCAATTTTGGGGGAAAATAAATTTAGAAGGCGCTTATGCTTTATACTACTTTACCAAAGGCGGTAAAGTGCAAAACCTGATGCATCATTTTAAATATAAAGGCATGCCGAAAATAGGTAATCTATTGGGCAACATCGCCGGTGGCCAATTAAATAAAAATGAAACATTTACCAGGGTTGATTATATTATACCTGTCCCCTTACACAAAAGCAGGTTAAAAGAGCGTGGCTATAACCAAAGCGCTTGTTTTGCCGATGGTCTTGCAGAAAAATTAACCGCCGTTGTTGAAGAAGACAACCTGGTACGCACCCGTGCTACCCAAACACAAACCCACCGATCGCGCTTTGCACGCTTTGAAAACATGCAGGAAGTGTTTGTTGTAAAAGATCCGGGTAGGCTACAAGATAAACACGTGCTATTGGTTGATGATATAGTAACCACCGGCTCTACATTAGAAGCCTGCGCCATACCACTCCTAAAAATACCGGGATTAAAATTGAGTATTGCTACTATAGCGTATGCGGAGTGAGTTATGTTTGAATTATTGATTTACTGAATTGTTGAATTTTATATAAAACCCTAATTCATTTAATCAATAATTCGATAATTCAGTAATTAAACTACTGCTTCTGATACCTGCTTAATTTATCGTACAAGATCTTTGGCTCGAATGGTTTTAGTATATAATCATTCATGCCGGCATTGCCTATGTCGCCCATTTGGCTGTTTAACATAGATGCTGTTAGTGCTATAATAGGTAATTGTTTAAAGTAAGGCTCGGGTTTGTTGCGAATGATCTGGGTAGCTTCTAAGCCGCCCATCTCTGGCATGTGTATATCCATTAATACAACATTGTACTTGTTAGTTTCAACTTTGTTCACTGCCTGAATGCCGTTTTCGGCAAAATCAATGGTAGCGCCCCATTTGGTTAAAATCTTGTTTATCAATAATCTGTTGATCTGATTATCATCTACAACAAGTACATGTATGTTTAATCCTGTTTCCACGTTATGGTTATTACTTTTTTTATTGTTTGCTTTATTAAATGTAATGGTAAACCAAAATGTCGAGCCTTTTCCTGGTTCGCTGTCAACGTTTATGCGCGAGTCATGCAGCTCTATTAATCGTTTACTAATTGCCAAGCCTAATCCTGTACCACCATATTTGCGGGTGGTGCTGGCATCGGCTTGTTTAAACGATTCAAATATCGTATTTAATTTATCACTTGCTATACCAATGCCTGTATCTGTTACAGAAAACCTTACCCTTACATTTTTTGGGGTCTGATCAATTACAACAAGTTCGATATTTACACCGCCCTTATCTGTAAATTTTACCGCGTTATTGACCAAGTTAAGCAATATTTGCCCCAGCCTGGTACTATCGCCCATAACTATATCAGGTATAGCCGGATCAATTCGGGCGTTAAGGTATATGTTTTTCTCTTTAGTTTTATATTGTAACGAACCGGTTATGCTTTGTACCGTTTCGCACAGGTTTACTTTCTCTTCTTCCAGCTCGATATTCCCGGTCTCAATTTTGGTAAAATCAAGCACATCATTAATCAGCTTCAATAAATTATCGGCTGAAAATTTGAGTACGTTCAGATTCTCTCTTTGAGTTTCTAACGGATTACCATCCAGCAATAAATGCGACATACCGATAACGGCATTAAGCGGTGTACGTATCTCATGGCTCATAACGGATATAAACATATCCTTGGCCCTGCTCAACTGCAATGCTTCTTCCTTTGCCTGAACAAGCTCCAATTCAACCTTCTTTTTAGAGCTTATATCAATTACAACCTCGATGTATTTATCAACTTCGCCTTCTTTATTCAGGATAACCGAATTAATTACCGTTACCCAAATTGGTGTACCATCTTTACAATAACCTAATAAATCAACTTCGAATGATTTTTTATTTTTAGAAAGCTCCCTGCTTTTTTGAATGATGGATGTATCTGTAAGTTCGCCCTGTAGTATATCACCCAGGTACTTGTCTTTAACATCGGCTAGCTCAAATCCGGTTATTTTTACAAAAGCGTCATTTACCCACTCAACCGCCCCTGCGCTATTATTTATAACAACACCGCTGGTTGTATTACTTGCCACTAATGACAGCAATTTTACTTCGTTTTCGGCTCTCTTACGTTCAGAAACATCAAGCATGGTAGTTACCTGCCTATCTACCTCGCCAGCATCATTAAATAACGGGCTGTTTGACATAGCAACCCAAATGGGGGTGCGGTCTTTTTTATAAATTAATATTTCGCAATTATATGGTCTTTTTTCGGCCACGGCTTTAACGGCGTCGTTAAATACCGACATGTCGGTTTCCTCACCTATCAATATAGTACCAAAACGTTTGCCCTCCATTTCGGCAAGGGTGTAGCCGGTAATGCTTTCCATTGCTTCATTCATCCATACAACAACACCATCAGCATCGCGGCTAAGCATACCTGTTGGCGATTTGCGCGCCGCGAATGATAATATCTCCAGGTCTTTTTGTATGGTTTTGCGTGCGGTAATATCAGATATAACGCGGATATATTTTTCAACCTCGCCAACGGCATCATATACAACAGAGGTAATTAACGATAACCATATTTGCTTCCCATCTTTACAGGTAGCATGCACGTGCAGCGAGTATGATTTTTTACTTTTTATCAGATCATAGTACTCGTTAATAGGATTGGTGGCATTGCCGCTTGGCGAATCACCTACTATTACGTCGCGTAGCCGTTTACCAACAACATCATCGATATTAAAACCGGTTATTTTTTCAAACGCTTCGTTTGTCCATACAACCTTATCATCGGCACCGCTTATAATAACACCGTTAACAATTTTGCTGGCTACCAGCGATAATTGCTCAAGCTCTGCTAGTAGGTTTTTTTGATAGGTGATATCGCGTCCGCTGGCATACCATTTTTCGCCTTTATAAATACCGCACCAGCCTATCCATTTTTCTTTACCATCCAAGCTTACGGTACGGGTTTCAAGGGTGAACGACTCGCCGCTTGCAATTGCTTTTTCAATCAATGGTACAAATTGCTCGCGGGGGGTATTGCCTACCACAAAGCTCCACAATGATTTACCAATTGCTTGCTGCGGATCATAACCCAAAATAGTACTCACCGATTTATTTATCAACTCGATATTAGAATCCTTATCAGCAATAAAATGTATCTCGGGCGAGGTATCAAATAAGTTGAAAAACTCTTTATGAGCCTCAAGTGATTTCTGCAGTTCGCGTTTTTGTTTCCGTAATAAAAGGTGCGACATTACTTCATCAGCCAGCGTACGTAAAGCATCACGCTGCTCGAAAGTAAGTTTACGTGGTACGGTATCAACAACACATAACGATCCTAAGCGATTCCCATCGGGATCAATAAGTGGCGCCCCGGCATAGAATCTTATTTGCATATCGCCGGTAACAAAAGGATTATTTTTAAAAACATCGTCCTCGGCAGCGTTACTAACTTCTAATATCTCATCATTAAGAATAGTGTAATTACAAAATGCGTCAGCGCGCGATGTTTGGGTAGCATCCAAACCAACTATTGATTTAAACCACTGCCTATCGGTATCAATTAATGATATCACAGCTACGGGCACCTGGCATATATAGGAAGCCAGGCGGGTAATGGCATCATATTCCTTCTCCGGCAAAGTATCCAGCACATTGTATGAACTAAGCGCGTTTAAGCGCTTAGTTTCAACATCAGAAGTGACTGGTTGCTCGTGAATCATTTATTACTTGTATTGCTACTCTTTATATAACGGAAATTTCTCCGTTAACTTATGTACCTTTTTACGAACCTTATCTAAAGAATGTTCGTTCTCCGGATCTTTTATTACTTCATCTATCAGGTCTACAATAGTTTCCATTTGTTTCTCTTTCATCCCCCTCGTAGTTACAGCTGCTGTACCTATACGTATACCTGAAGTTATAAATGGCGACTTATCATCATAAGGTACCATATTTTTGTTAATAGTTATGTCTGCTTTAACCAACGCGTTCTCGGCAGCCTTACCTGTTACGTTTTTATTACGCAGATCTATCAGTACCAAATGGTTATCTGTGCCGCCTGATACTATTTCGTATCCTCTATCAGTAAATGCTTTTGCAATTGCCGCGCCATTTTTCTTAACTTGAAGAATATACTTCATATAGCTATCAGAAAGTGCTTCGCCAAACGCAATTGCCTTAGCAGCAATAATATGCTCTAACGGGCCGCCCTGTGTACCCGGGAAAACTGCCATATCCAACAAATTCGACATCATTCTTACTTCGCCTTTAGTGGTTTTTAATCCCCATGGGTTTTCAAAATCTTTACCCATCATAATTAAACCACCACGCGGGCCACGCAAAGTTTTGTGGGTAGTAGTACTAACTATATGGCAATGCGGCAGCGGATCGGTCAACAAGCCACGGGCTATTAAGCCGGCGGGGTGCGAAATATCAGCCAGCACCAAAGCGCCAATTTTATCGGCCACTCTACGGATAAAAGCATAATCCCAATCGCGCGAGTAAGCAGATGCACCGCAGATGATCATCTTTGGTTTTTCTTTTAGCGCTACTTTCTCCAGCTGCTCATAATCAACATAACCTGTATCTTTTTTAACCCCATAAAAATGTGGTTCGTATAGTTTACCCGAAAAATTCACGGCCGAGCCATGTGTTAAGTGCCCGCCGTGCGATAGGTCAAATCCTAATATTTTATCGCCGGGTTGTAAACAGGCCAGCATAACTGCCGCGTTTGCCTGCGCACCAGAGTGCGGTTGTACGTTAACCCACTCGGCATTAAACAATTGCTTGGCACGCTCAATAGCGATGGTTTCTATTTCATCAACTATCTGGCAGCCGCCATAATAGCGTTTGCCCGGTAGGCCTTCGGCATATTTGTTGGTTGCAACAGAGCCTGCGGCTTCCATAACTTGCTTACTTACAAAGTTTTCTGACGCTATAAGCTCTAATCCTTCTTCCTGGCGCTGTTGTTCTTCATCTAACAGCTTAAATATTAATTTGTCTCTTTTCATTGTGATGTTTAAAAACGCCGCTAAGGTAATAAAGATTATAGTATACTTAATTAATAGATTACCTAATTAATTGGTTATGTGAGTAATTTGGAGTTGTTAACAATTGTGATGTAAAATAAAAAAGCACGAGGTTATAAAACATCGTGCTTTCTATCCAAATTATGTCTGTTAATTACTTACTCAACTCAAATCCCCAGTCCTTACCCTTATCTACAGCAGGCACACCTTTGGCCATCCACTCGGGCATTGGGGCGCCTTTTAAAAAGTGATCAAAGAACTGCTGCTCGCGGATGGATATATCCTTGCGGTTTTGGCGCAGCACAAGGTTATGGGCCTCGCCGTTATACATCAGTAGCCAAACGGGTTTGTTAAGGCGGCGCAGGGCGGTAAACATTTCAATGCCCTGGTAATAGGGTACGGCACCATCGGCATCATTACTCATTATGGCTACCGGCGTATGCACATTAGGCAGGTGGAACAACGGCGAGTTCTCTACATACAGCTCAGGATGTGCCCAAAGACTGGTGCCTATGCGGCTTTGCCCATGCTCGTATTGCGACTGGCGGTTATTACCACTCTCCCAACGGATACCGCCATAAGCCGAAGTCATGTTAACCACCGGCGCACCGGCCCAGGCAGCGGCGTACATATTGGTAGCCGTAATTAAATAAGCCACCTGGTAACCGCCCCAGCTTTGGCCCTGTATACCTAAGTGCTTACCATCAACCCATGGGTTTTTCTTTAAAGCCTCAACGCCCGAGTTTACATACTCGACCGCTGATTTGCCTGGATGTCCGCTTTCATAACTGATGTCAGGCGTAAATACCAAATAGCCATTACTCACAAAAAACGAGATAGGCAGCCTAGACGGCGTAGGTGCCGGGGCCTGGTAATTGTATAGCGTTTCTGATACTTTTTCGTAGAAATAAGATATCATCGGATACTTTTTCTTCGGATCAAAATTCTCGGGCTTAAACAATATACCCGTACCCGGGTGGCCATGAGGCGTTGTCCAATGCACCAGTTCGGCGGTGCCCCAGTTGTAGTTGGCTTGCTGCGGGTTGATGGCGCTTAGGCGGGTTTCTTTTTTCAGATCTGCTGATACATACAGATCAGGCGAATGCTCATAGTTGCCTTTGGTGTAGATATATTCATCAGCATTTTTAGCTTTTTGAAGGGTACTGTAGGCGTACGGTGCCATGATCACCTTCTCTGGAGTGGCCGTGCTATTTAACGCCTTTTTATAATAGCCCCATTGCTTGTTCTTTTCGTTTTGGGTGATTAGCCAAAGCATTTTGTTTGATGCGAGGGCACGTTCATCAGGGTCGACAATTTTATAGCGGAAGATCAGTTTATTCGTTCTGCCCGCACTATTGGTCAGGTTTGTAGCCGCGCCTGTGGCGGGGTTTATCTTCCAGATATCATACCTATCATAGATCAATACACTTTTATCGCCCTGCTCCCAGCCTGCAATTCCGTATGGCGATGGATCGTCTGGCGTATCATTATCCTCTTCGCCCATTTTGGTTTTAATTAACGAGGTAAGGTTTGTTTTTTTGCCGGTGGCGATGGCATAGCTCTCCCAGTTTTGATTTTTGCTGTCAAACCATACTACGTAACCACCATCAGGCGAAATGCTGTAACGAGCCTTTAAACGCGGATTAATGAGCTTGCGCTCGCCGGTTTGGATATTGATCAAAAAGGCCTGCTCACGCGACCCACCTTCCCATTGCGATTGTACGCGCGCGCCGGTATCTGTTACACCCAGCACATAAATGCCTTTATTATTTTCGGGGACGCTGATATTCTGGATAGCCTCATCGCCTAACTGGATCATTTTATTATCCGTAGCCGGGTGCACAACCGCCAGGTAATTTCGGCGCAGATCGCGCGGCAGGTTATGCAATTGCTGCGACTGCAGGTAATCTTCTTTATAGTTCCATATATCCAGCTTGGCTACTTCAAAATCAACTATGGTAGTATCAATAGGTTTAGGTATTGGCGCGGTGCCGAAGAACAGGCTGTTGCCATCTTTACTGAAACTCATCCGGCCACTTTCGGCTACCGCCCATTTAGCCGGCATCCCTGCCGACTGTGGCGCAGCTGCTATCTTAGCACTATCGGCATTAGTATTGTAGTAGTAAAGGCTGTAAGGTTTAATTTTTACACGCTCCGGCGCTTTATCGGCAGTAAAGGCCAGTTGCTTGCCTGCATCGTCAAACACCAGGTTACGGTAGTTGCCACGGCCGGTGCTGATGGGTTTAACCTCGTTCTTTTCAATATCATATATAAATACACCGGCTTTAACATTTTTGGCACCACGTGGGGCTACTACCGAAAATGCCAGCAACGTGCCATTCTTGTTCAATTGGTAATCATTAACATATTTAAAGGTGCGGGTTTTGCCGGTTGCCATTTGCCTTACCGTAAGCTCGGACGCGGGCAGACTGGCGGTTGCTTTGGCCGTATCAGCCGGTTTTTTGGTGACAGCGGCACTGCTATCCGCAGGAATTAAATAAGCCAGTACGGGTGCTTCCTCGGCAATTTTAAAGGTGCGTACGGCCGGTATCTTTTCTATTCCGTTTTTGCCGAGGGCGATAATGCCCAAAGTATCTTTGGGGAACTCGGCCGGTTTTTTCTTTTTGATGCGTAGCTGTCGTACCACCTGGTAAAAAGGTTTGATCATTAATACGGCATATTTAGAGTCGGACGTAAACCGGGCCGTATCTGCACGGGGGACGCTGGTTTTGGTGGTTAGCGCTGCATCGGTTATTACCAGTTCGGCATCGGCGGCTTGTGGTTTAATGGTATAGAGTACCCATTTGCCATCATTGCTTATCCGTTCGCCCGCTATGCTTTGCCAGCCATCGTAAACCGAATGGTCCAACGGTTTTTTATTAATTTTTTGAGCCGATGCATTTACAACAGCAAAGAGAACTATAGCGGAGATCAGTAATTTTTTCATCATTAGCGTTTGAACCTTAAATATGGTGTTTTTTTTGGTGGATTAGAAAGTTGATGGATGTTGTCACCAATAAATTACGTGTAGGATTAGATTTGACAAGTACAATTTAATATCGTAATTTTATAATATGCTTACGATAGATAGAATAACATCTGATCCAAATATCATGAATGGCAAAGCCTGCATTCGCGGCATGCGCATTACGGTATCTATTGTGCTTAATTTATTGGCCAACGGCATGAGCAAAGCAGAAATTATTGATAACTATCCTTATTTAGAAAATGAAGATATAAATCAATGTCTTAACTATGCCGCTTATCTTGCCGAAGATCGATTATACACTGTTTAATTTTTTCGGATGCAGTTTCTATTAGACATGGGTGTTTCAATTCAGTCACGAGTACGCCACTCTCAGGCCACCGCTGCATACTCGCGCAAGAGCAGGGTAAGTGATTAGTTAAAATTTGTTAAATAGCTTACATCTGACTGATGACTTAATTATTAGTTGTAGTTTAGATAAAACAGTTACAAAATCAACTAATCTAATCAACAGCAATGATCTGCTCTGTCAAAAAACTTGTTAGACCCGCTCTCTGCCTCACAGTATTTCTATACAGCAGTACAGTTGACGCACAAATTTCTTCGATTCAAAATCTAATTGATAAGGTAGAAAGCTATAGTAACTTTAGCTATCAATCTGTAAATAAGAAAAGGGATATGAGCGCCGACACCACAGTTGCACTCAACAAGGAATTATTTTCAAAAGCGCCTAATGACAAGCTGTTTGGATATCTCTACAGTATAGAAACCAATCATACAACAGAAACGTATCATAAGATAGATTTGTATAATGGAGAAGGCTTAACTATTTTATCAATTATCGACAGTACATTTTTCTCAGAGAAAGGACCTTATATCCCATATAGTCAATCACTTATCGGTGGGCTGAAATTTCTAAAGGAGCGTTATAATAAGAGACCATTTAGAATAACAATGCTTAAGGACACGATCATCAATGGTGTAATCAATTCGCATCTTATTGCAAACGTGTATGACACTATCGACAATAATGAGCATTTGTATTCAAATAGAACCTATTACATTGATAAACAAACAGGCTTACCCAGTTTGGTAACCATTAAGGGAAGATATAAATATGGCGGAGCAGTAAACGACTATTATGATGAGACTAAGTATTTTGATTATAAGATGGATAGATCGGATATTACTGTTGCAAATTTCGTTATACCAAAAGGTTTTAAGCCTCGTGAAAAGCAAGCTACGTCACTAGCTTTACTAGCTGCGGGTACGACTGCGCCTGACTGGACATTGTATGATGCAAATGGAAAAAAGGTTTCGTTAAGTCAACTAAAGGGTAAAGTAGTAGTGTTGGATTTTTACTTCATTGGGTGTTCAGGCTGCATGCTTTCGCTAAAACCACTGAATGCTATTTATGAAAAGTACAAAAACAAAGAATTGATTATAGCAAGCCTAACTGGAAGGGATAGTAAGAAGGCTGTCCTCGACTTCGAGAAACGTTACAAGATCAAGCATACAGGTTATATTAATGCCGCTGACGTTGTGAAATCATATCATGTCACAACGTTTCCCACTTATTACTTCATAGATAAAGAGGGAAAAATAGATAGCGTAATACTGGGATATAATGATGACTTAGAGCAAAAAATTACTGCCCAAATCGATAAGTTGTTAAGTAAGTAAAACTGTTAGAATGCCATTTGCTGTGCAGTATGGCCTAATGCGCTGACTGGAATAGCCGTAGCTAACCTTATCCAATGTAAGCCACAAAGCGGGTAAGGTAAGTGATAGCTTATGTTATTAAAGTCTGAGTATAATGTCCCGCTGTTCGAAGTCTCTGACTTCGAACAGCGGGACAGGAAATTAAATATCAATTTAAATAATCCTCCATCTCCTCCGGCAGGGGGTAGTTTCTACACTGCCTTCTTATTAATACGATCTCTCCTAAATGAAAGGCTAAATGGTTAGCCATTTCTAGTATTATTTGTACCTTAAATTCAATATCCGGTTGATTTAATGAAAATTTCGATACCATTGCTTTTATTAGATCTATTTGAGTATTAAAAACAGAAACCGCGTTATCTATTTCATTCTGTTCAGGCACCTCAGTTTTTATCCATGTTTCTATTTCTGTAACAGGCTTTTCAAGCATTTTTCCTTGTAGTAATAACAGCTGGCTTTCTTGCCAGTTAATTAGATGATTAAGTATTTGCCAAATGTTTTTTGGTGTCCCTGGAGGAGTTTGACTAACAATATCAACCGACAAATCTTCAAACACTTTAAAAGTGTCAAATGCTTCAGAAAAAAGTAATTCAAAATTCATATTTACTGGTTTAGGTTTTTTGCATTGCAAATGTATCAGATAGCAAACTAATCTCTAATCAACCAACCACTACCCCTCACCCTTCGCCGATATCCAAAAGTTATTATACCCCAAGCCTATCTGTATATCAATCAGCTCTTGTTGCAGCATCTCCAGTACGGCCAGGAAGTTGTATACAAAGTGTACCCGGTTCTCTGATTCTTTGGCGATGGCTTTAAAGTCCATCATTTTGTTAATGCGCAGCAGGTCGTCTATGGCTTGTTTTTGTTTTTCGATGGTGTATGGGTATTGCGTCACGGTATGGGTAACTTCTTCGCTGCGGGTATTGTAATTACGCATCAGGCGGCTGTACACCATCATCAGCTTATATAAACTTACTTCGGATAGTCCTTCGCCGGGGGTGGCTACGCGTTCGGCCTGCTCCAGGTCATATTGAATATTACCGCGGCGTTCTTGTTTAAGGCGTTCCTCTTCAAATGGGCGTATCTCTTCGCATAGCTCTTTAAACTTTTTGTATTCTATCAGCTTGCGTATCAGCTCTTCCTTGGTGTCTACTTCGCTTTCGCCGCTCTCGGTGTCATGGCGGGGCAGCAGCATTTTGGCTTTAATACGCATCAGCGTAGCGGCCACAAAAATAAACTCGCTGGCCAGCTCAATATTTAAGCTTACCATTTGGTGTATGTAGTTTAAAAAGTCGTCGGTAATACGGGCAATGGGGATATCGTGGATCTCCAGCTCATCGCGCTCAATAAAAAACAGCAGCAGGTCAAACGGACCTTCAAACTGGGGTAATTTTATTTCAAAGCTTTCTTGCTCCATATCTACCGGTAAAAATACACCTTATTGATTTTAAACAAATTAAAAAATGCAATATCAAACAAATATTAGTACTAATAAGTCATTAATTTATTAATTAAACTTGCTTACTTTGTAAGTTATTAGTCGCACATAAATATCAATGCAGGTAAAAGCCGGAGATTTATTAGAAAAAATAAACTATCCATCTGATTTAAAGAAGCTTAGTGAAGACCAGCTTGAGCAGGTTTGCCAGGAGCTGCGTCAATATATTATTGATGTAGTATCGGTAAATGGCGGGCACTTTGCCGCCAGTTTGGGTGTGGTCGAGCTTACCGTTGCCCTACACTACATTTTAAACACCCCTTACGACCAATTGGTATGGGACGTTGGCCACCAGGCTTACGGCCATAAGATATTAACCGGTCGCCGCGAGATGTTTGATACCAATCGCTTGTATGGCGGCATCAGCGGTTTCCCTAAACGGACTGAGAGCATATACGATACTTTTGGTGTTGGGCACTCATCAACCTCCATATCAGCAGCGCTGGGTATGGCCGTGGCATCGCAATACAAAGGCGAGACAGACCGACAGCACGTAGCCGTTATTGGCGATGGCAGCATAACCGCGGGTATGGCCTTTGAGGCATTGAACCATGCCGGCATTGAAAATACAAACCTGCTGGTGATACTTAACGACAACAATATGGCTATTGACCCTAATGTTGGCGCGTTAAAAGATTACTTAACTTCTATAACTACCTCTAAGCCCTATAATCGTTTCAGGGATGATATTGCCGCCGTGCTAACCAAAATATCTTCAATAGGCCCTGACGCGTATAACATGGTGCAAAAAATAGAGAAAAGCATAAAGGGCACCCTGCTTAAACGCAGTAACTTTTTCGAGGCCCTAAAATTCAGGTACTTTGGCCCTATTGACGGGCACGATGTAAAAAATATGGTTAAGGTTCTGCGCGATCTGCGTGACATACCCGGGCCAAAGCTTTTACATTGCATTACTACTAAAGGTAAAGGCTACGCCCTTGCCGAAAAGGATCAGACCAAATGGCATGCTCCCGGTTTGTTTGATAAGATAACCGGCGAGATCAAAAAAACAAAATACGATAAGCCACAGCCTCCAAAATACCAGGATGTGTTTGGCCATAGCATAATTGAGCTAGCAGAGGCTAACTCAAAAATAATGGGTATTACGCCGGCTATGCCATCGGGTTGCTCGCTTAACCTGATGATGAAGGCCATGCCTAACCGCGCGTTTGATGTGGGTATTGCAGAGCAACATGCGGTTACATTTTCGGCCGGATTGGCTACACAAGGGTTAGTTCCGTTTTGTAATATATACTCCAGCTTTATGCAACGGGCGTATGACCAGGTTATACATGATGTGGCCATACAAAAACTAAACGTGGTATTTTGTTTGGACCGTGCCGGCATAGCCGGTGCCGATGGCCCAACCCACCACGGCGCTTACGATCTGGCTTATATGCGCTGCATACCAAATATGACGGTATCGGCACCAATGAATGAAGAAGAGTTGCGCAACCTGATGTACACCGCCCAGCAGGATAATATGGGTCCGTTTGTTATAAGGTACCCACGCGGACAAGGTGTTATGGTTGATTGGCAGCGTCCTTTTAAAGCCATACCTGTTGGCAAGGGCCGCAAAATTTGCGATGGCGAAGAAGTTGCCCTATTAACCATAGGCCATATAGGTAATGAAGCTGTAAAAGCTACTGCCGAATTAAATGCCGAAGGCTATTATCCTGCACACTATGACATCCGTTTTGTAAAACCCCTTGACGAAGACTTATTACACGAAGTATTTAAAAAATACAGCAAAATAATTACTGTTGAGGATGGCTGTATAGAAGGCGGAATGGGCAGCGCTGTTTTAGAATTTATGGCCGATCATAACTACAAAGCACAAGTAGTACGCCTGGGTATCCCTGATCGTATAATTGAGCATGGCGAGCAACCAGAGCTTTGGGCCGAATGTGGCTATGATGCCAAAGGAATTACTACACATGTTAAAAGCATAGCTTTAAAGCAGAGTACTCATACGATTGCGTCGTAGACAAAGATTGGTTATTGAAGATTAAAGATTAGGCCTGTCGTGGGTAAATAAAAAAGGGCGATGAAGTTGAAATTCATTGCCCTTTTTAGTAACTTGTATATCCAAAAAATCTTCAATCTTCAATCTTCAATC
>DHIR01000118.1:0-14163 GCA_002403905.1 Mucilaginibacter sp. UBA4741 | reverse complement strand
ATCTTCAATCTTCAATCTTCAATCGCTAGTGCTTCAAATAGCTTGACACATCTGCATACATCGTACGGAACGAACTGCGTAAACCTATAGTTATCATGGTGGTTTTATCTGCAAAAGCTGTATTTTTTTCCTGGCGGTATAAGCCACCTAATTCTATCCGCAAATTATATTTAGGATTAAGAATATAGGCTACCTTACCTTCCAAATAATACATGTTTGTTGTTAAGCCCTGGCCTATGTAATTACCATATAAGTGAGCCGGATCAACATAAACCTGAAATATATCTTTTCCATAATTAAGGCCACCATCATCAAGGCCATAATGGCCATAATTAAACTGCCCGGTAAAATCAAATCGTTTGTAGGAGTAATTTAACATCCCTACCAACTCTTTAAAATTGGCCCCAAAAGGATGGGCAAGCGGTTCGGCCTCTTCACTATAGTTCTTTATTGCTTCTGTTTCAGAGTAAGTGTATGGCAATGCGCCATTATATTCAAACAAATAGTTTAATGATTCTATTCCAAACAAGTTAGCACCTTTAAGCCCTATTTGCCAGGCGTATTTATTTTTTATACTACCCTTACCCGAAAAAAAGTCTTGCGCCCTAAATTCATCCAGGTAAAATTGGCCGTAAGCTGTAATTCCGTCTGTTAGCTTGTACTTGCTTGTAAAGCCTATCATGGCATTATCAGGCGAGCCATTGGATGCTTCAACCGGCCTTAAAAAAATAATGGGGTTACCATAGCTAAAGTCAAACCCTCGTTTATGGCCTAAGCTATCTATATCAGACCAAATTATGCCATCAAAAAACCCTACTGATAACCGATTGTTTACGTTCCAATCTAAATAATGGAATACTCCCCATTTTTTCTTGTAACCATTGGTGTAGGATAGTTTAGGGGCGGCAGGATCTGTCATATAGCTCCACATGGCCATATATCTTACATTACCCAGGTTAGCCGTTAGTTTTAAAAATGGATAGGCCGACGCGTAATCTGATAGTAATACCGAACGATAACCATCACCAATAAAAGTTTTATCCTGCCCAGCTGTTATGTTAAGATATTTTACCGGAGTGTAAGATAGGACAGCTGTTACATTAGACCAATCTTTAGTTGGCTTGCCAAAACTACGGTCATAAGCCTGGCCCGGCACTATGCCCACCTGGTTTATGTAGGTGTTTAAATAAGCAGGAAATACTGCCTGGTTTTCAAATCCGCTTGAGTAAAAGTAAAAGTTCTTACCAATGGTACCACCCAGCTGGTAGCCGCGTGTATTTAACCATGTATTCTTTTTCGCGGTAAAATCTTTTCCAATGGTCAGATCGGGTAAGTAATCAGCAAAAAAGGTATAGTCGTTTGTTTTTACATCAAATAAATGCTCATTAAACAGCTTGCGATGTGCCCAGGTATGGTGTCCTGAAGTATCAACACCAAAATTCATTAATGAGTCGTACCGGCGCTCCAGCAAACTATCAATTATAAATGGTTTTAATGAGGTATGTATCCTTGTTTTGGTTGAATACAGATCAGCATTAAACTTTTGGTAAAATTGATAATTATAAGGTTGGTATAAGGATTGTGCCGTACCAACCTTAACAAATAGTAAAAGCAGTATTAAACTGCCTAGTGTTTTTTTCATGCAGAAGCGTTTAGTTACAGATATATGTTATTCGAAATAATTAAGAGTTTTAAAGCCTCCTTTTTTCAAATAATCATCTTTTTTAACCAGGTGCAAGTCAGATTCCATCATATCCTTAACCAATGCAGCTAAGTCATACTTAGGTTTCCATCCTAGTTGTGTTTGTGCTTTCGTAGGGTCGCCTATCAGCAAATCAACCTCTGTAGGGCGGAAATATTTAGCATCAACCTTAACAATTGTTTGTCCTAGTTTTAAAAGGTCAGCATCTAAACCCAATTGTTGTGCTTTTTGTTTGTCAATATCAATAATTACGCCACGCTCGTTTTCTTCTTTACCGCTAAACTCCAGATCAATACCCAACTCGCCAAACGCCATTTTTATAAAATCTCTTACAGTAGTAGTTACTCCTGTGGCAATAACATAATCTTCGGCTTTATCCTGCTGCAGCATTAGCCACATGGCTTCAATATAGTCCTTAGCATGGCCCCAATCACGGCGTGCTGATAAATTACCTACATACAGGCAAGTTTGCAGCCCTAAAGCAATTTTTGAAGCTGCGCGGGTTATTTTACGCGTTACAAAAGTTTCTCCCCGTATAGGGCTTTCATGATTAAATAATATACCATTGCAGGCATACATATCATAAGCTTCGCGATAGTTTACTATTATCCAATAACCGTATAATTTTGCTACCGCATAGGGCGAACGTGGGTAAAATGGTGTTGTTTCGCTTTGCGGCACAGCTTGTACCAAACCATACAACTCTGAAGTTGATGCCTGGTAAACACGCGTTTTTTTAGTTAAACCTAACAGCCTTACAGCTTCCAGTATACGCAAGGTACCAATGCCATCGGCATTAGCTGTGTACTCGGGCGTTTCAAAACTTACCTGTACGTGCGACATAGCACCCAAATTGTAAATTTCGTCAGGCTGAATTTCTTGTACAAGTCTTATTAAATTGGTTGAATCTGTTAAATCGCCGTAGTGTAATTTAAATTTAACATTAGGCTCATGCGGATCATGATATAAGTGATCAATACGATCTGTATTAAACAAAGATGATCTTCTTTTAACACCGTGTACTTCGTATCCTTTTTTCAGTAAAAATTCAGCAAGGTATGCACCATCCTGCCCGGTGATGCCCGTAATTAAAGCTACTTTCATTATAATTTAATAAGTATGTTACAACACTGCAATATTATCCAAATTAATTGTAAAACCGGATAACATTAGTGCTTTAATACGTGTTTTTCGCAAAAAAGATTGGATTAAAAACTCATATTATATCCCAGCAAGAGTGTCTTCCAACTCCTGGTACCATTCTTCGCCATATTTTCTTATCAGCGGGTCTTTTAAAAACTCATGTACGTGTACTTTAAGTTCATTGCCAAAACTACAGGCAGGGCTGCATATGCTCCACCTGTCATAATTCAACACGTCAAACTCAGGGTATTTGGTTATGCGGATAGGATATAAATGGCAGGAGATGGGTTTTTTCCAATTGATAGCACCTTCTTCATAAGCTTTTTCAATGGCGCATTTGGTTATGCCGCCTTCCCATATTACATAGGCACATTCTTTATTTACATCAACGCATGGGGTTGTGTAGTCGCCTTCAAAGCCGGTTACATAGGTGCCAACTTTTTCGATGGTTTTAATACCCTTTTCGGTCATGTAAGGTTTTACCTTCGGATAGATCTCGTCCAGTATATTCAGCTCATCGTGGTTTAATGGAGCGCCCGAGTCGCCCTCTAAACAGCAGGCGCCCTTACACTTACTTAAATTACATACAAAATTTTCTTTTACTACATCTTCATGCACCAAAACGCTGCCAACTTCTATCATTTATTTTATTTATTTATTTATAGGATTAAGCGGAAACTTTAGTCCCTTTGCACCTGTAAGCTCCATTGTAACACTACCTACTACCAACTCTACATTAGCTTTTACAGGTATGCGGTTATTATCATCAGTGATCCACAAATATAGCTTGCTATTTTTTCTAAATATGCGTCCAGCTATAATTGTTGGATTAAATTTAAGACAATTAAACTTACCGAAAGCGCTATTTACTACCTCTTTACCTATGTAAGTTACACTTAAAGAGTATATGCCGTCTTCTAAAAAATAAGGGATATCAAACTTATCACCTATTTTAAGTTTTGAGACATCAATACTGCGCGCAAAATAATACGCCGATACAAAGTCAAATATCTTTCCTTTTGACGGAAATACGCCTTTATTGGCAGTTATATTTCCGCTTTCATGGTCAAAGATTACTTTATCGGTATGTTTCCAGCTTCCTTCGCGGCGGTTCTCGGTATATAAATAAGGTTGTAATGTTGTACGGTCAACATAGCTTTCGTACCGGTTACGTACTTTATAAAAAATATCAAAAGTACCGGCAGTTTTACCATCAGCAACAATATGGTAAATTGGATGCCCGTCTATGTTATCCCCTTCCTCTACCTTTAGGTGCCCTTCGGCTCCGGTAAAAAAACCATATTTAAATTTATAGCTTAACTCTTCGCCAACTTTAAAAACAGGCTCAATAACGCTTTTAGCCTCCTGGCTAAACGCAGGAACAAGGCCTATTATAAGCAGTATGATGGTAAAAAGGTATTTCTTCATTCAATACTTATTACAAAAAGCAAATCACTAATCTCTTCTCTTATAAATCGGCACGGTAGAGCATGGTTCGCCAAACATCAGGCTCTTTACTACCGGGGTAAGCTTCTTTCCCAATTCGACATACGCCGAAACGGGCACGTCAATATCACCGCAGCCTTTTATAACCAATCGCTGGTCGCGGTATTGTTCTACATCAAGCTTTGCTATTTCTTTAACAAACAAAACTGTTTCCAATACCTCTGCATCACCAAACACCACTTCGCGGGCATAGGGGGCCATTTTATTGGCCAGCAACAAATAAGCCCATGCCGGCACAATGGCATCAGCAGAGCAGGTAAGAGCCACGTTCTTATCCTGATATTGCGTCCAGTCATGCTCTTTTACAAATTCCCTAAGGTCCTTTTCGCGTAACATCAATCCCTGGAACAAGTTGTCTTTAATATCATATATCACCCTTTCGCCGGGTGCATAAAATTCTGCCGGGTCTAAAGTAACCAAACCACTTTGGGCCACTTTATTCACAAAGTTTTCTTGTATCTCCATCGTCATAAAATAAAAAATCCGGGATCGCGTATTATAACGCTATCCCGGATACAAAATTACTTTAAAATATTACTATAATACCTTAGCTCTGTTATCTTTTACATTGTCCTTATCTTTCAGGGCCTCAAATAGCTGTCCTTGTGCACGCTGTAATAAAGCCTGGCCTATTTGCTCTTTCTCTCTCAATGCATTTGTAAGCGGTGCTGGCACTATAAAATTATTTACAACCAACATATAAACGCCTTGCTGGCCTGCAATTGGTTTTGATATTTTATTAAGTGGTAATCCAAAAGCGGTACCTACAACTTTATATTCTGCTGATGAACCCGGAATTACAGGGTTAGCAAATACAATGTTTTGTATAGGTAAAACCTTTGCGCCTGCCTTTTGTGCAATTTGTTCGATAGATGAAGCTCCGCTTGATGCCGCGGTAAACTTATCACTTAATAATTTACCTTTTACTTCTATCCTAACTTGAGGTTCAATTTTCTTTTTAACCAAATCAAGCGATAAAGTACCTTTAGGTTTGATCTCTGTTACACGGGCAACAATATATTGGTCGCCTACGGTAAATACCTGGTCTGATACATCATTTTTAGCTGATTTAAATACCCATCTTACCAAATCACGGGCATCGTTCAATCCCGGGATGCTTGAAGCAACGCCTTGAATATCCTCGCTCACATTAGTTTTTAACCCTGCTTTTTTTGCTTCCGCATCAAAATTATCCTTGTTTAAAGAACCAAGGAATGCCTGTGCTTTGCTATAAGCTGCTGATTGCGTTGTTTGACTTGCAGATAATGGTTTATCAATGGTAGCAACTTTTACCACTTTAGATGATCCTTTTTGATCCTGGATCTCTACTAAGTGAACACCAAATTGCGAGGTTATTATTTTAATATCACCTTTTTTGCCGTTGAAAACAGCATTGTCAAAAACTGGCACCATTGCACCACGGCCAAAAGTACCCAAATCGCCGCCTTTAACGCCTGAAGCTTTATCTATAGAGAATATGGGAGCTAATGAAGCAAAGGTACCTTTACCTGATTCGATTAGTTTTTTAAGTGAGTCGGCTCTTGCCAATGCTTTTTCCATACTGCCGGCTTCTGTCGGCGAAATTAATATGTGTCTTGCTTTTACAGAATCTGGGCTCATACGTGCATCAACCAGTTTTGCCAGTTTATAGCTACCGTTTGATAGGTATGGGCCATAAATAAATCCCGGATTTTGCTTAAACATTATGCTATCCACGGGAGGGTCAAGCTGGCCTTTTTTCTGATAATTAAGCGGTGATTTTGTTTCTGAATTTATTTGTACAAAAAGCGAATCGTTAGTGCTTGCAATAAATTCAGGCAACAATTTGGTTAGTTGCTGTTTTATAGCAGCAGAATCTGCCGAAGAAGGGGCCGCGTTAAAGCTAACATAGCTAATGCTTCTTAACTCTTCCGGATTTTTAAACTCGCCTTTATGTGCATCATAATAGCTGCTGTAATCGGCATCTGTTAATGTAACTTTATTATCAGGTATTGAAGCATAATCCAATACTGCATATTTAAAGTTAACCAACTTGTTTTTTCCTTCGTAGGCGTCTTTAGCTTCCAATGCGTTAACATATAAACCATTGGTTACCAATGCCATATATTTTTCGGCTTTTTTAGAATCGATCAGGTCTATTACAAATTGTTTCCACTGTGCTTTCCGTTGATCATCATCTCTTAATGTTTTAACGCTGTTAATAGCATTAATTACACCATTAGGATCAAACTTACCGGTTTGCGGGTCTGTAAAAGCCTGCACAACACGCGGGCTTGGGTTACTACCTGTAAGCATTGACTGGGTTTCGTCCCCTTCAACAGCTAAACCTAATTTTTCTACTTCTTTTTTAAAAATTGCTTTGCTTACAAACTGGTTCCAGGTATTGTCCTGTATGTAGCTGGTAATTTGTGGTGTTATGCGGCCCTGGCCGGATTGTTGTTTAAACTGAGCCGTATTTTGCTCAACGCCTGCATTAAATTCGTCCAGTGGAATTTTTTCATCACCTACTGAACCTATTACATTATTATCACCTTTAAAAAAAGATCCGCCACTTTTTATTGCTTCTGTAGCAATAAAAGCAAACAGCGAAAGCCCTATCACACCTGCGACAATTTTACCCATCCGGTCGCGCAAATAACCCATTACAGCCATATATACTTATTCTTGTTTAATTAAATTTAAATCTTAAAAAGAGGGCGCAAGATACAACTTTTAGTAAATTTTATCATACAATTTTTTATACTAAAAATAGCCTATTTTGTGGGCATGTCTGTAACATCAAATACTCCTGTACCGCTGTCCATAATCGGGTACTGCAACTTATCATCACTCTTAAAGTTTATCCCGTTCATCACATCGCCGCTTTTCAAGATAATTTGAACCGGCTTATTTGAATACATTGTTTTTTTCACCTGGTCCCATATCAACTCGTCAGATTTGAAGGTATCGCCTTTGGCGGTTGTATAAACAACATTTTTATAAAACTCTATTAATTTGTCTACCTCACGATACACGGCCGAATCTGCAATAATGTTACCGTCTTCCTGTATATTCTTATCATAAAAAACAACCTTAACACCCCTGGGCATTATGTAGTAAGGGGTTACTTTGGTATAGCTATAATGGATCATTACAGGTGTAGTCATCCTACCCTTAACAAAAGCCGAATCGCTGTAAATTACATCAACGCCCCTGGTGGTATCAATGGGCAGGTTTACAAAATTTGCCGATATTTCTTTGATCTTTTTTAAATCATTCTCGCAAGCGCTTAAAAGCA
Source organism: Mucilaginibacter sp. UBA4741 (assembly GCA_002403905.1). Taxonomy (GTDB): domain Bacteria; phylum Bacteroidota; class Bacteroidia; order Sphingobacteriales; family Sphingobacteriaceae; genus Mucilaginibacter. Next base: position 6,535 of record DHIR01000118.1, on the reverse strand, counting down.
GCATGCTAAAAAGCAATGCCGGCAAAAATAAGGCTGATACCTGTTTTAACCGACTATGCATAGCTTAAATTAATCAAATTTATAACGTTGAAACCACTTATCGTTAAGCGTAAACCCTAAGTGCAGGTTGATGTAGTTTTCTTTTACAAGCCCGTTATTTAAAGTTCCGCGCTGCCCTATTTCGGCCGTAAAGTTAACTTTGTAGAAGCTGGTTTGGGCACCTCTAAGCGGTATGCCTAAACCTACGGTAATTGCTTTTGCTTTAATATTTGTGCTACCACCACCGGTAGGGTTTGGCACATTATAATAAGTGTTATCAAGCATTAAACCTAAACGATAATCTAACGTTGAAAGATAGTTGTGTAATGAATTAATGTTGGGTGTATATTGCCCCCCTATATTAAAAGTACTGCTATTAGCCATCCCCTGGTTTACACCTCCGATACTCAGATCAGACCAATTGCCTATACTGTAATCCATACCTACTAAAAATTTAAGGTCTTGCTGATAAGATATACCGAAATGCTGAATTTGCGGTAGTTGTATCTTGGATGAAGCGTTTTGCTGATTAACAACCGAATCTATATTAACGCCCCTGTTTCCGCCGCTATCAAATGTATAATGGCTGATGATATAGCTGCTTTTTGAATTAATTTGAGACCTGGCCGAACCTGAGTAGCCAAAAACAATGTGCCTTGTTAATGAAAGGTCCCATATGTACTGCGCGCCAAAATCATAACTTACACCGCCAACACTATTATCGCGCTCAACACTTGTATTTAAATTACCCGGCAGTTGCGGCATCTCTATTTGTTGGAAATGTTTCAGATCGCCAAATATATAGCCTACGTTAAAACCAAGCAATAAATTACGTTTAATGGTAAAGCCATAGCCAAGGTAGGCTTTTGTTAAACCACCCTCGCCGGTAAAAATGTTATTAACGGTATTGGTATCAACTGCCGAACCGGTACCAAAACCTTTTGTTGTTTTTGTATAATTATACCCAACCTGGCTGTAAGGAAGCATACCAAAACTTAAAGCCGAACCAGTGCTAACCGGTATTGCAAAGGCCAAATGACTTAGCCTAAAGTTTGAATTTTTTTGGGTTGATTGCCCCGTTTGGCTTAAAGAAAGCGAATTCATTGACAGGCCGGCATCAATTGTAGTAAATGATATAGTGCCATAAGATGCAGGGTTTAACGGATTAATACTCATGTACCTGTTTATAGTATTAGTACCGGCAGCAATACCGCCCATGGCCTTATTTTGTGGCAATAACATTGGCGTTAAGTCGCCTAACCCATATTGTGAGTAGGGCGAGCTTGTGTTTGCCGTTGTTTGCGCTCTGACCTGGAATGCTGTAACTGCCAATAAAAATGTTATAAAGAGCTTAGTATATTTAATCATTATGCTTTTGTGTAGCTGCGTTTAATCCTTTTAGAACCAAATGAGGCTCATTTTTTATATAGGGGGCAAAGATGCTATTTTTTAATAGGGTATCAAAAAAAATACTGTCGCCGCCGGTTAGTATAATATTTAGTTGTTGTTTATTTTTTGCATAGCTTTCTATAAAGCCATTCAATTCAAATTTAATTCCGTTTTGCACGCCCGATCTGATAGCTGTTTCTGTATCATCACCGCTATTGCTTTCAAACGTATCATCCTGTTTAACTACCGGCAGGCCTGCAGTATAATGGTTAAGTGCATTATAACGCATATTTAAACCCGGCGATATGCTTCCGCCAAAATAATTCCCTGCGGCATCTATCCAGTCATAAGTTATGCAGGTGCCGCCATCAATTACCAGGTTATCTTTATCGGGGTATAAATAATTAGCGCCTATTACCGCAGCCAGCCTATCAAGCCCAAGCGTTGTTGGTGTACGATAATGGTTATGGATACTCGTGGTCATTCCGGCATTAAAATAAATTAATTGTGTTTTTTGCTTTAATCCGGCTTCCCACTCTTCGCTGTTTTTTTTTACGGATGATATGATGGCTTTATCAACGCTGTATTGGGTTAAAAAAGTATCCAGTATTGTTGTATTGAGCGCTTTATAATGTTCTGTATAAACTAATTCATCCTGCTCAAAAATGGCTGCTTTAGTAAAAGTATTCCCTATATCGATAACCAAATTGGCCATCAGGCTTTAACCATTGATAGTATAGATTCAAAAATTGCAAGCCCATCCTCATTGGCCAATAATGGGTCGGCAGCACGCTCAGGGTGTGGCATAAAACCAAAAACGTTACGGTTGATGTTAGTTACACCTGCTATGTTTTCTATTGATCCGTTAGGGTTTGCATCGGCAGTAATATTACCGGCCTCATCACAATATCTAAATATCACCTGGTCGTTATCATTGATCGATTTTAGCACATCAGCATCGGCAAAGTAGTTGCCTTCGCCATGCGCTATAGGTATTTTTAACGCGCGCTGCGGATCAATTTGTGCAGTCAATAAGGTATTACCTGTTTGCGGTTTTATGTAAATATTGCGGCAAATAAATTTGCGGTTGTTATTATGCAATAATGCACCCGGCAATAAACCGGCTTCGGTTAATATCTGGAAACCATTGCATATACCCAATACATATCCGCCGTTATTGGCAAATTGTATTACCTGCTCCATAATAGGCGAGAAACGGGCGATAGCGCCCGAACGCAAATAATCGCCAAAAGAGAAGCCACCGGGCAGTATAATAAACTCTGCACCTTGCAGATCATGATCTTTATGCCATAGGCGAACAACCTGCTGGCCCATTATTTTATCCAGTACATGTATGATATCTTCATCACAATTAGACCCCGGAAATATTACAACTCCAAATTTCATCAGCTATATGTTTTTAGTGAATACTACGAGCTAATAACAGCTCATGGTAATTTCATGCTACAAATCTAATATAACAGCCGAAATTTGAACGAATGTAAAAGTTAAAAAGTGTTAAACTGAAAATAAACTATACTGATGAGCAGTATAAAAAACAAACTTTCGTAAAACCAGCGGGCGTTGGCGTACAGAAAATAGTAGGCAAAAAACACACTTACAGGTATAACGCATAGTAAAAAGTGCGTTAAGCTAAACTCGGCCTTTACATAAAACGATAAACCGGCTATTAAAAAAACAATAAACAGTAGCTGGAAGGATTTACGCACCTGCACATAACTCCTGAAAAATATTTGCCTTATCTTTATTATACCTAATATAAATATAATAATTACAGGCACCAACACCAGGTAGTTATAATAGTCAATTTTAACATGAGTAGGAAACTTTGTGGTAAGCGGTACCCAAATGGAATAAAATATAGCCATGTTATCGCTTAAATAATAAGCCACCGCCAAAAAGAAGAATATAGTTGCATAGCCCATTATACCTATTATCCACTCGCGCCAATAAAAAGGCCTGAAGAGCAAGAGGGCGGCCCAAATGGTTAAAAACAAATAAATAAAAGGCAGATATATCAATGAGCCAATGGCTACGATCATCCCCAGATCATAGGTGATGGATTTTGCATCATCGCCCTTGTAAAGCCCGAATAGTTTGTACAGCATCCATATCAGCAAGAAATTACAGACAAGCGGGGGGCTCAAAACCAAAAACGGAGTAAACAAACTCGATAATACAATATACATTAACGCCGGCAAAAAGTTTGGTTTGGTTAACAGCCCATACTGGTTTACCAGCCCGTTAACCAACAAGGCCTGTATAAACACCAGCACACCTGCCAAAAAAACATCAACTAACGGCGGGAAAGCATATTGATAAGCCCCCGGCACTAACAGGCGGGCAAATGGTTCGAGATAGGTAAATGCTAATTTAGGCGGAGCGTTATAAGCGTAGCCTATACGCAGCAAAAACAATAAAATGGCCAGCCATAAAATATTAAGCGGGTTATAGTTTCTGAACGCATTTATCATTACTGCAATATTAATAGAAAAAGCGGGGATGGAGAAATACACTGCTATTATTTAAACATCATATTATGATGTTTTTGCACTTGTTTAAAAAATTGTAAATTTGTTATATGGAGAAGCTAGTAATCAACATTCCTGAAAGAAAAAGCACTTTGGTAAAGCAAATACTAAAAGGGTTAGGTGTAATAATTCAGCAAGAAACCCATTCAAATATATCCGCCTACAAACAAAAAATAGCTAAGATATCTACCTGGTCTGACGATGATCTGAAAATTTTTGAAGGAATCGTTTAATAATTTATTGAACTACCTGGCATACCGCTGCACCATATCATGCACAATCTGCGCAGTTTCATCGGGGAAATCAACCCAAATTTTGTTATCTTCTTTTATCCATTTTTTTAGATGATCAACAAAACCATCGCCAATTGCTTGTAAAACAGGCACACCCAGGCGGGATGCTGCCAGGGCATTGCATTGCTGCTCGTATTGCCCTTGCATGGGTATCATCATTAACTTTTTTTGTAAGAATAAAGCTTCGGCGGGGCCTTCAAATCCGCCGCCGGTAAGCAGGCCTTCGCAACTAGCCAGGCTGATATTAAAACCTTCGTTATTTACCGGTATTACCTGCACGTTGCCATCGGTATAGGCCGTTTTTTGGCGTTTGGAAAAGATGTGCCATTGCACGTCGGTTTCGTTTAAATATTTGGTGAGTTTTTTATCATCATAAGCAGGCAAATAAACCGTATAATGGCCCAGGTTGCTGGTTTGCAGACTACGTATTTCGCTGCGGATAACGGGGGTATGTATAAAATTGGCATAACTCTCAAAGTGGAAACCGATATGGTGTGTGGTAGGCGAATAATTTTTAAGCACCCACTCGCCATAGCTCCACTTTGTAGGTCGTGGGGTGTTTTTTGAAACAAAAGAACATTGGTGACTTAAAGAAACAGATGGTATCTTTTTGAGCTTACATGCCCAGGCACTTACCGGTTCAAAATCGTTAATGATCAAGTCGTATTCTTCCAGCGGCAGGCTGTGCATATCGCGCCAAAACCGGCGAAGGTTCATTAGTTTAAAAGTGGCCCATTTATCACCCCCGCCATTGCTGCCAAACACAAAACTAATACCATGAAATTTATATTTTAACGGCTGCGCCAATGTTACTTCGGCCTCGGTGCCGCTAACCAGCAGGTCTAACTCGCCATATTTTTGCAGTAAAGGCACTATCTCGCGTGCACGGCTTATGTGCCCGTTTCCGGTTCCTTGTATGGCGTATAAGATCTTCATTGTGTAAACGGAGCCAAATTAACAAAGATTTACTTATAAAGGTTGTGCCCAATATTCATATTTGTTTGTAATTGTATAAATATTAACTTCACACTATAATTATAAACCTAAATGACCTACTCCGGTAATAAGCTTTATAACAGCAATAATATTGTACTTCTAATAGCAATTGTCATTTTTGGCGCTTTTGCTATTAATGAGCCGCAATTAAAGAATAGGTACATTTATTTAATAATGGTTGCTTTTACATTTTTAAACACCATCCTCAATGCTTATTATTTTGAGATAACCCAAGATGAGCTAATTGTAAAAAATTACATGATACCTTTTTTAACCATCAGCTATAGTTTAAGTGAGATAACTGAGGTTAAATTATTAAACAATGCTTACAAAGCAACCACCAAGTCGCGATTAAAAATAATTAGAGGTGATAAGCGGTCAATAGGCTTTAATGGCTCAAGTTTAAAACTAATAGATTGGCAAGAAATGGTTAACGATTTAAGCGCCAAAAAAATTACGGGTACAATTAGTAAGAGCGTTGTTTTAGATAAGATTGGAATACCAGAAAGTAGATAATTACGATGATTCCTGCTTAAATCTTTCCAGAAGTAAATTCACGTCCATTTTCGCTTCCAGATCTTCGGCATCTGTTTTATCATCCTCATCAACATCGGTGTTGAATTTAGTCGCGTCATATTTAAAAATATCCCAATTGCCATTATTGTACTCCAAAGCGGTAAGGCTCTCTACCCAATCGCCGCTGTTTAGGTATAGCACCTTGCCCTGATTATTTGTAGCAGTCATCTCGCGGATCTCGGCGTGATGGATATGACCGCATATTACATATTGATATTCTTTAGCCACGGCCAGGTCGGCGGCGGTTTGCTCAAACTGGTTAATAAATTTTACAGCATCCTTAAACTTAGCTTTTACCTTTTGCGAGAAGCTCATTTTTTCGCGGCCTATGGCGGTTAAAAACCAGTTGGTAATGCTGTTTAATAATATCAGCGTATCATAACCAACAGCGCCCAACTTAGCCAGCCATTTAGAGTGCTGCATGGTAACATCAAACACATCCCCATGAAATATCCAGGCTTTTTTGCCGTCGATATTTAATACAACTTTATTTAATAGTTTGAATGATCCCAAATCGAAATCGGCAAACTTGCGTAGCATTTCATCATGATTACCTGTGAGGTAATAAACAGGTACGCCTTCGGTAACAAATTTTAATATGCGGCGCACTACTTTCATGTGCGCCTCGGGCCAGTACGATTTGCTGAACTGCCATATATCAATAATATCGCCGTTCAGTATCAGCATTTT
>DHIR01000287.1 GCA_002403905.1 Mucilaginibacter sp. UBA4741 | reverse complement strand
ATGCCCCGTTAGGGGCTACCTGTTTGTAGCTATATAGATAAAAAAATAAAATCGCTCCGTAGGTGCGACCCTGAATAGTCAGACGGCGACCTAATTATTCAGGGTTGCACCTACGGAGCAGAAAATGTCTGATGGCTTAATTCTACAAACAGGTAGCCCCTAACGGGGCATTTTGGGTTATATGCCATATTTACGTACATACAATGGAAAAACCAGGACGCATTTTTTTTTAAAACAACACCACCAACCCTTCTTTTAACGCCACGTTATTTACCCCCGCGTTAGGCAGCCGGGTACCGGCATTGCTCATGTGCCTTATACCAAATCTTACATCGGCATACAGATTTTTATAGATCTTTAAGTTTGCACCTGCAAATAAATTATTCGAAAACAAAAAGCCACTCATTTGCCTATGCGGTGTTCCCGATGCGTAATGCGGGCCGCTGCTTAGTGAAATATACCAGTTAAGCGGTATGCTCGAAAGACTTTTCCGGTATAAAACACCCAGGTTTAATCCAAATTCATAACCATCCAAAAAATCAGTCGATTCGGGGTACATGTCATATCTATTAATGTTGTATTGCGGCTGCACCAAAATATCCCATTCTGCTGATCTTTTCTTTTTTATGGTACGGTAATACTCCAGCTCATAAAAAGTTACGTGGTAGTAATAATTGGTAGCTACGGCAAAACCTTTGCTGCCACCCCCTATTAGCTGCCCTATGTATTGATTGCCTGTGCCGATGACAAAGCCCAGCCGGTTCTTCTTCGTAAATAAACTATCTTGCGCGTATGCCGATTTAGAGGCAACAAAAGCAGTTATCCCAACTAAAATTATAAATACTTTTTTGCGCACGTTGTATCAGGTTTAATCAATGCATCAATTACGTTAGCAGATTCAAATTAGTTGCTTTGATATAGGGAAATCGCTTTTAAAATATTGATTGTTCCAAATAGTCATTATCCGTAATGGTGGCTTTTTGGGCTAAAGCCAATGCTAATTTCTTTATTGGTCCGTCACATAAATGTGACGGCAATAATAACAAAATGGTTTTTTCATTGCCGTTGGCTTCAGCCAACGGACTAAGGTTGTAATTACAGATCGGCTTTAGCCAAAACCCGTTCTTCTAGTTTGGAACTAAGACTCCCTCTAATTTTAAAAGCGATTGCCATGGCTTTGACTATAACACGCTAACTATTTGAAAAAATTTAATAGTATGCTCCCTCCAGTGGAGCTACTGTGTGGACACATCTTTTACACTATCAGAAACATGCCTCGTTAGAGGCTACCGCTTTGTAGCATAATAGCCTGGTAGTAAGATATGCCCTGTTAAGGGCTACCCAATTAGCGTAAGGGTAACCCCGATGGGGTAAAAACGCTTTTTTGTGCTTAATGCTACAAAGCGGTAGCCCCTAACGGGGCATTTAATAAAGATGTATTAACATCGTAGCCCGTGGGTAGAGGATGCGCTGGCTACGAGGCGGCAGGAAGAGGGTTCAGTTATATCTTCTTTGTTAACTCCTCCTACTCTCCCCAAGGCTACTGTGTGTACACAAGTTTTCCATAATCGTATATTATGCCCTGTAAGGGCTACCCCTTTGTAGAAACAGAAATAAATGTCTGATTGCCCCGTCAGGTGGCTACCCAATTCGGCAAAGGGTAACCCCTGACGGGGTAAAAATTAATGTTTTATAAACGTAGCTACAAAGGGGTAGCCCTTACAGGGCAAAATTCATATTTGATTTAAAAGATGTATCCACACAGTAGCCCCACGGGAGGGAATACCCATAGTCACCCCTTTTTTAATTTTATTAATCTAAAAAGGGGTTGGGGTGAAGTTTTTTTCGTATATTAGGGTGACTTCGCAACATCGGACCCGAAAAAACCGAAGTCTTTCACACACAATTTATTTTTGCTAAAACCAGGATAAAATCAGTTAAATAAATAATTAAATTATTGACAATCAGTATATTAAACCAATATCTTACTACCGGCATTAACCCCTATACCCGATAAATGCCCAAAATTACTACCGGCATTAAGGCTAATACTTGAAAAACAGCAAAAATTACTACCGGCAAAACCCCTGATACGCGATAATTGCCCGAAATTACTACCGGTATAAGTTATTACACTGGTGTGAAATAAAAACAAAAAACGGGCAACTTATGGTCGCCCGTTCAATAAATAAAATTGGTTATTACCGTCCTTTAAATTTGTATTCCTTTGGCGGCTCGGCACCCATTAAGTTCTTTACAAAATAGTCCCAGCGGCGGCGCATCATATAAGTTGAATGCTGTCCGTAACCATGCGGGCTGTTAGGGAATATTACCAGGTCATAATCTTTATTGGCTTTTTCCAACGCCTCTACAACCAGCAATGTATTTTGTGGGGGTACGTTATCATCCATTAAACCATGGGCCAGCATTAGTTTACCTTTTAGGTTTTTGGCCAGGTTTTGGTTGGCTTGCGCAGTATAATCAGAATTGGCAACTAAGCCGTTATAACGCTCGCCCCAGTTATCTTCGTAGTTCAGGTTCTCGTGGTTGCCAGACTCGGCTATCCCAACTTTAAAGAAATCAGGATAACGGAACATAGCACCCGCGGTAGCAAAACCACCGCCCGAGTGTCCCCAGATCCCTACCCTGTCCAAATCCATATAAGGATATTTGGCAGCCAGTTGTTTAATGCCTGTTACCTGGTCTGATAAAGTATTGTCGGCCATATTGCCATAGCTCATATCATGGAAACTTTTTGAGCGCAGCGGATTGCTGGTGCCCTCAATTTCAACCACAACAAAGCCCAGATCGGCTAATGCGCCGTTATCGCCCCGGGCGCTGGCAAACGACCAGCTACCCACACTACCACCCTGCGGACCAGGATAGATATAATCAACAACAGGGTATTTTTTATTAGGATCTAATTTAGTTGGCACCCACATTAATCCGTAGATATCTGTCGTACCGTCATGAGCCTTTACCGAAAACGGTATCACCGCTTTCCAGCCTGTGGCGGCTAGTTTAGAGATATCGGTTTTCTCCAACTCAATAATTTGTTTACCCTGCATATTACGTAATACGGTTACTGCCGGTACATCAGGTTTCGAATAGGTATCAATGATATAATTACCCATCGGCGAAAAACTGGCCGTATGATTGCCTGCACCCGGAGTAAGTACGGAAAAGCCTTTACCATCAAACCCAATTTTGCATAACTGGCTGTAGTAAGGGTTCTCTGCCTCTAAACCATTTGCTGTAAAATAGACAACCCGATTCTTTTCGTCAACCTTAACAACGTTGGTTAAAACCCAATCGCCTTTGGTTACCTGGTTCTTTAGCTTGCCTGTAGCAGCGTCATATAAGTACAGATGGCCCCAGTTATCACGCTCAGAGAACCAAAGGATCTCATTGGTTTTGCTCAGGTAGCGCCAATTAACATCTGCCCAGCCCGATTCAAATTGGGTTTTCACAGTTTCTTCAAAAACCTCACGCACGGCACCTGTTTCCGCATCAGCAATGCGTACTTTTGCTTGTTTATGGTCGCGGTTGGTTGATACAAAGGCCAGCTTGGTAGCATCGTCACTCCAATAAACATCGGCCCAACCTGCGCCACCTTTAATGTCGTCACTCAAGGTTGATCTATGCGGATCAGGATTGCATTGAAGCTTAATTACTTTAGGATTATCTACATTAATAATTACCCGCGTAAGCATTGGTATTTCCTTATCGCCGGGGAAAGGATATTTCCACGCCCTTAAAGTTGGCGCTCCAACAGCAGTTGGCACCAGGTACATGTTATTTACCTTACGCTCATCCTGTTGAAAGGTGGCTATCTTTTTTGAGTCAGGCGACCATACTAGTATTGGCCTGTCGCCTTGCGCCCAACCGGCGTTATCGGTACCATAACCATCGTCGGTTACACCATCTGTAGTTAGCTGTGTTTGCTGACCGGTTTTAACATCGCGCACCCATAAATTAAACGCTTTTATAAAAACCGCCTTTTGTTTGTCGGGGGATAAAACCTCGTTCGGATTACCACCAGTCATACCCGCACCACGACGGCCACGGACACCGGCGATGGTTGCTGTCTTTACCGTGCTGTTATCAGCAACAACCTGGTTATTCTCAAACTTCCATTGCTTACCATTAACCGTAAAAATTACACCCTTGCCGTCTTCAGCAAAGCTGAAAGATTGAAAAGGCAGATCAGCAGCGGTATATTGTTTACCTGTTGCTGATGATAAAGCAGCCGCCAGTTTTTGATGATCAAATGCAGGCGCTTTGGTTCCCTTAGCAGGGTTAAATAACATAAATTGATTGCCCTCTGCAACTGATGTGCGGTAATAAAACCGATCATCAGGCAGCCACGTAGGGTGTACACCTGTTCGTTGAATTAAAGGTTCTGTATTGTAACTCAGCATGCTTTCGGCATGCTCATAATCTTTAGCGGTTAAAACCGGCCTTTGCTGGGCATTAGCGGTTAAAGCTATTGCCAAAGGAATAGCGGTAAGTAAAAACTTATTCATTGCGTATAATAAGAGTAGTTAATTTTAGACCAGCAATATACGGCTATTAATAAATTTTTCAAGTATCTGCCTAATGCGTTTGCCCTGAGCTATCACTAAGGAATGTTTGTAATAGAGATATTACTTTTCTGCCAGTAAAGCGGTTAACTCTGCTGCTACTTTTTGGGCCAAAGCTGTAAATCCTATAGGTATTGGATGCGTACCATCACCCCCCTGGTAATATTCGGGATGATCAATAACCAGTGCCCAAAGGTCGTCTACCTTAATACCTTTTTGAGTGTTTATGTAGTCCAATGCTATTTTATTACGCTCTTTAACGCGATCTGTTTTGGGGTCCAATATTTTAGCATCGGCACGGGTATGCATTGGCGTTGTGCTTGCCCAAATTAACTTGGCATGTGGCGCGCCCTTGCGTATGGCTTTTACAAAACCAGGGAACGCCTTTTTATATTCATCCTCGGTATAATCAAACCCGTGCAGGCCATTGTTAAAATGCACAATATCAAATTTATAATAGCTCATAATAAGAGCTATTTCTTTTTTTAATGCCGGGTCGCAAATACTTTTCGATGTAGACAGTCGGGCAACATAAGCTTTGCCGCCCATCAGCTTCACTACTTCGGGATAATAGCCACGGGTTATAGAGTTACCTATTAAAAGTATGCGTGGCAAAGCTATATCATTGGTGTTAGGCATAAAAGCATCAATCCACTCTGTACCTTCTCTTTTTGGTTGATCGTCCTGCGCCATTACAGGCATCGCGATAGCAAATAAAAGGACAGCGGTTAAGATTGATAATAAACCTTTATTTTTCATAATAAATGCTTTTAGCTATTGGTTTCTTCTTTTTTATCTTCTTCCGGATCATGCCTTTCAACAATAAGCGTACACTCACCAATTAAAGCTGCAAGTGCGCCTATGGCGGCAAACATAGGTAATAATAACACCCCTACCACACCCAGTGTCAGCGGGAAATTAACAATTTCTTTCCCTTCTTTATCGGCAATAGTTATACGGGTTACATTGCCTTCGGCTATTAATTCTTTTACCTTTTTTAAAAGGCTTTCGCCGTTTATAGAGAAATGTTCTTTACTAGCCATGTGCGTATTGTAATTTTACTCAAGGTAATCATTTACAAATAAATTAACCTCACAAAAACTATTGCGGCAATAGTTGGTTTACATTTTTATGGAAACCAACAGACTATCAGCAACACTTGCAAAGGCGTTAAACAACCAAATGACCAACGAGGCGCATAACGCGCAGATCTACCTGGCTTATGCCTCATGGGCAAGCGATAACGGGTATGATGGTATTGCAAACTTCCTCTTTAGGCATGCTAACGAGGAGCGTAACCACATGATGAAATTCCTGGAGTATATTTTAAAGCGTGGTGGCAAGGTGGTAGTTACAGCTATACCAGCACCCGGACCAGATCCGGTAAGTGTAAACGATTGCTTTGAAAAAGTTTTTAAATCAGAGGTAGAAAACACGGCAAGCATATATGCCATTGTTGAAATGAGCATGGCCGAAAAAGACTGGGCGACCTGGAATTTTATACAATGGTTTGTAAAAGAACAAACAGAAGAAGAAACACTGGCAATGGATCTGTTAAATAAAATAAAAGTTGCCGGCGGCGCTAATGCTAAAGATGACTCGCTCTATGCTCTTGACCGAGATCTGGGCTCAACACCAGATGATGCTACACTGGCGCAGGATGTTACTGTTGAAAAACCTTAAGCAAGTCTGATCCCTTCCAAATGGAAAAATTTGAAATATCAGTAAGCGTTGATAACGAGAACCAGCATTTTGAGGTGCGGGACTATATGCACCATGAAGGCGAGCAATGCAAATACGAAATATTTAAAGACGACCAGTTTATTGGCAGTTTTGAACCGGATAATCATAAAATCTTACACATTTGCAAAAATCCGGGAGTTGTGCCGGAAGACACTTTACACCTAATAGCAGAGCAACTGGAAGGGTATAATATTTAATGGAGACCTGTCTTTAATCAACCCTAAAAATGTCTCGTACTCCCCCTGTTAATGCCGTTAAACGGTATTAGATTTGTTTAACATCAAAAAAATAAACTTATGAGCAAGATAACTCCGTTTTTATGGTTCGACAACAATCTTAGCGAGGCTATAGATTTTTATACGTCTGTCTTTAAAAATTCAAAATTACTATACGAAGTTAAATATGGCGATGCCGGCCCCGGACCAAAAGGCAGCATCATGACCGCCACATTTGAGTTAGAAGGCCAAAAATTCATGGCATTAAACGGCGGACCGATGTTTAAATTTACTGAAGCCATCTCCCTATTTATAAGTTGCCAGAACCAGGAAGAAATAGATTATTACTGGAAAAACCTATCCGCAGGCGGCGAAGAAAGCAGGTGCGGCTGGTTAAAAGATAAGTTTGGCCTTTCATGGCAAGTTGTGCCCTATAATTTAGGGGAGCTACTACATAACAGCGACCCTAAAAAAGCCAACAATGTAATGCAGGCCATGCTTAAAATGGTCAAGTTGGATATCTCGGTATTAGAAAAAGCCGGGGAGTAAAAACCAACCGACAGATAAAATCCCTACATTTACCGTATGGAATCTACACCATCAACAGATCAGGCAAAACAGCTAAGGCTATCAATATTTATTAACCTGGCTATGGCTATTTATGCCATTTGTACATTTATTAAAGCCTTACAAACCCATGTAGCCTGGCGCATTATTATCTCGGGGGTTGGGTCGGTGTTTTTTGTCGCGATGTTAGTTATCCTGGTATTGAGGCTGATCAAATTGCGTAAAGCCGGTTAGACATTACATAATTATCCGTATTTTTTTTGAAACTTTATCGCCGTAAATAAACTCCTGAAATAACAAGCAATGAAGAAAATAACAGAACAAAACGCCGCAAAATATACGCTGGTATTAATTATTGTTACTTTTTTCATCCGCTTATTGATTGCAGCCTACACCGGTTTGGGTAATGGTGAATCTTATTATTTTCGCGGAGCGATACATTTAGAATGGAGTTATTTTGATCAACCCCCATTATTCTTTTGGCTGGGTGGCGCAAGCATCAGGCTGTTTGGCTTAACTAATTTTGGCCTGCGTTTTCCAAGTGTTTTAATGTTTGCAGGCACAAGTTGGCTGCTGTTTGTCTTATCGCGTAAATTATTTAATGCCGCTGCCGGATTTTGGGCCGTAACGGTAATGAATTTAAGCGCCTTATTTACCGTAGGCGTGGCCTGCTGGTACCAACCCGATGCGCCGTTGATGTTTTTTTGGCTGTTAAGCACCTTGTATATTGTTAAGGTATTAGGCATCCGAGAAGAAAAACCTCTCGATCCTAAAATAGATAAAGGCAAAGTATACTGGCTGTGGATAGTTATCGGCATTTGTATGGGGCTGGCTACTTTAAGCAAGTACCATGTGCTGTTCCTATTCGCGGGGGTATTTATGTTTATCCTCACCAATAAAAAACAGCGCCATTGGTTAACACATCCCGGCCCATATTTAGCTATAGTGATAACCATAATAATGGCTACACCGGTAATATGGTGGAACTATAAAAACAACTGGGTATCGTTTGTTTGGCAGGGATCAAGGGCTGGCACAAGGCACGAGCCATTTCAATTACATTTTGATTGGTTTATCCGCAGCATTGCCGGCCAGGCTGTTTGGTTATTACCGTGGATATGGTTCCCCACTATAAGGCAAATGTTTGTAGCCTATAAAAAGCGTATCCAAGCCGAGTATGGCTTTAACTTTTGGATGTCGGTATTGCCCATAGTATTTTTTACAGTGCTCACTTTATGGGCCGATCTTCAATATCATTTCCATTGGCAGGCACCTGGTTACATGATGCTTTTTATGCCACTTGGCTTCGCTATTGACCAAACTTTAAACGGCACCAACGAGAAAGCTAAACGCCTAACACGCCGCTGGCTCCGGTTCTCTGTGTACTTTACGGTAATAACTATAACTATTTTAGGCGCACATTTGGTTACCGGCTTTTGGCAGTACTACGGCCCTAAATGGGTTGCCAGCCTGGGCGGGGGTAAAATTGACCCCACTATACAAGGTGTTGATTACGATGACGTCATGACCCGCTTTGAAAAAGAGGGCTGGATAAAAAATCCGAACGTATTTGCAGGCAGTACCCGTTGGTGGCTGGCCGGTAAAGTTGACTGGGCACTAAAAGGCAAGAAAGAAATTATCTGCTTTAACCGCGACCCGCGTAACCTGGCTTTTCTTGTAGACCCAAAAACGCTATTAGGTAAAGATGCCGTTATTATTGGCGAAGAACATGCTTATGACGAAACCATTAATGACGATGGCAAGCCATTCTTCGATAGCATTACCAAACTAGCCGATATCCCTATTATACGAGGTGGAATTGTAGAAGAACACTTACAGGTTTATTACTGCAAAAACTTCCATCAGTCGGTTAATAAATTACCCGATTATCCGCTGTATAGGCAGTTGATGGGGTTGGTTCCGTTTGGCAAGTAGAGGGCACACCGCGTTCTATTACTTGCTATTCCACTTAAAGTTTTTTATGCCGATGCCCGCAAATACTATAATATAGCCTAAGCATACCCAAACGGTTATGGTAGTATCATGGTTCCATTTAGCAGGCTCCATACTGGCGGCCAACATTAACTTAACCGAACCATAAGGCGACCAATGCACACCTTCCTTAACTTGCGGACCAAGTGTACCCATTTCGCCAAACATACCCACCATTATGAATAAGAAATAAGTAAGGCGTGTTACTGCGTTAATGGTCTCTGCCGTTTTAATTAAGCCGACAATGAGTTGGCCCAGGCTCAAATAAACCGCCCCACCTATAACAGCCACCGCGAATGTTAGCAGATAGCCTTCGGTACTTAACGTTATTTTATCATATTGATAGCCAACTATAAATACCAACAGTGTCAATATCATAATCATTACCAATTGTATAAAAAGCCGACTAGACATGATGGCCCATGTAGGTACAGGCGCAACACGCAGGCGCTGAAAGATGCCTTTGTCCCTGTCGCGGGCAACAGATAAGGTATACCCCATTAAACCAATTGACATCAAGCCTATACCAATAGCGGTTGACAGCGCGAACGGGCCACCCATTACTTTTACCAACGGTTTCCATGATACCAGGATAATAAGCGGCACCAATAATGATATAACAACCGACCGGCGGTTACTAAACAAAGTTGCCATATCTGCCCTCACAAGGGTCTTAAATACGGCTGATGATTTAGGTATAACTGTAGTTTCCATTTTTCTTTCCTGATTTAATCCCGTACCGCGGTACCTGTTAATCCAATAAACACATCCTCTAAAGTAATTTTGCCACGGCGCGACACGGCAACTACTTCCGGGTCATCGCGGTGCTTATCAACCAACGCCTCTGGGGTATCAATAGCTATAACCTTACCGTGGTCTATAATGGCTATCCTGTCGCAAACGGCTTCGGCCTCTTCCATGGAGTGTGTAGTTAATAAAACAGCATGGCCCTTTGCTTTTATAGCCTCAATACGCTCCCAAAGCTGGCGGCGCGATTGCGGGTCAAGTCCGGTGGTAGGCTCATCTAACAATACCAGCTTAGGGTTATGAATAGTCGCTATCACTAACGATACACGCTGCTGTTGCCCACCGGATAGCTGACCAAACTTTTTTTGACCGGCATCTTCCAGTTTAATTTCTTTCAGAATATCTTTTATCTCGTCTTTGCTTTTAGGCACACCATATATCCCAGAAAACAATTGCAGTATTTGCACCACGTTTAACTCGGGCTGAAAGCTGGTTGATTGCAGTTGGACTCCCATTGATGCTTTTGCATACAATGGTTTTTGCTGCACATCCTGGCCGTCAACTATTATAGTACCTTGCTTAAATTTCAGCAGACCTTCAATAGCGCTTAACGTGCTGGTTTTACCCGCCCCATTAGGCCCAAGCAAGCCGAATATCTCGCCTTGCAATACGTTAAAACCAACGTCCTTTACAGCAACAAAATCGCCATAGGTAACACCCAGGCCATCTACTTTTAAAATATACTTATCCTGATCAACAGCCATAGTTAATTGTGTTTTATTGTTTAGAGTGTGATTAGTCAATATTATTACAATCGGGCAAGCTAAATATATAAAAAACTCCTGTAAAGCCTGGCTTCCATAAAAGAAGTTTGCAGGCTATACAGGAGCTGGCTGTTATAACTAGTGATCCTAAAACTCAAACCATAACGTATTGCTGATCGGCTCACCCGTGGCATGATTTTTCTGACTTTGCGGCCCCATTGACTTAGACGCTTGGAACTTTGTACCAATAGCACTAATCCCATTTAAAAAACCGATATTACCATCAGGAAAAGGCGGCTCTACATTGTTATTCTTCAACGCGTCCTGCTCGCGTGCCGGGTGATACATTTGCAGGTACATATTTTTATTATCCGTATAAACCGTAAATGGTGATTCTTTATTTTCTATCACCGCCCAGTTAACCTCGCCGTGGTAACCCTTAAATTCGGGATAGCCCCAATCTTGCCCTGTTATGGTATTGTTGTAAGCTTTATGCCATACACCAAATTGCTGCCCTGGTACACGGTTTTTCCAAACGCGGTACGGGCCACGGCCAAGCCATTTCATACCGGTAACCTTTTCCTCAGGATAATTAAAGGTGATCCCTATAAAATCAAAATCACCGGTTTGGGCATAGGTGTACTCCAGTTTAACCGGCTTCCCAGGTGTGAAGGTCCATTTTACATTTAGGGTTGCATCGCCCTGGTAATTAGCTTCAACAACAAATTGTTTGCCTGCGGTTTTATAGGTAAAATCTTTTAAAGTAGTATTTACTCCAGCCAATACCGGTCCGCCAGATAGGGAGATATCCGTTTTATCTTTAACCACTTTCTCAATATACCCCGTAGTTTTATCGAAGTAATATTTCTTGCCATCGCTGCTAACAACCAACTCGTTGCCATTTACCGCACCTGCTATAGTCGACCTGGCAGACAGTACCGGCGCCTTAGCTAGTGCCGCAGGCGATTTAATGGCCCAACTCCAAGTAAATAATTCTTCGCCGTGCGGGCCGTAAGCGGTTAGGTATAGCGCATCGCTTTTTGTCCAGGTGGCAGGTAAATGCAGGTTAAGTGTCCCTTTTTCGCCCGGGGCCAATTCTAATGGCAATGGAACGCCGGTAGCGGTGGTAATAGCTTTAGTACTTTTATCTTGTGCCGATGGTAGTTTGACTAACTGCCATTTAAATTCACATTGGCTCAGTTTGGTGAAAGTGTAACGGTTCTCTACCTGTATTTTGCCATTAAAGCTTTTATCGATTGGTTCAGGATGAATATACACCGGCGACCAAAGTTCTTTTATCGTAAAAAAGCTACCTTCCTTTTCGCGGTGCGGGCCTAATATACCATCGGGCGCACGGTTACCGACGCCATCATAGGTGTTATTTTTATCGGTACGGATAACATCCTCATCAATCAACGCCCAGATAAAGCCGCCAGCCGCGTGCGGATATTTTATCATCTGTCCCCAAAAATCTTCTAAAGCCGCGCCTGCCCCGCCATCATATAACCCATGCATAAATTCGGTAGGCATAAATATTTCTTTTCCTGATGTTGCTTTTAGTATTGCATTATAATCAGGGTAGTGGTGTGTATCTACGTTACCAAATAATGCCCAAGGATGCAGTACGTTACGTCTTTGCGGATCATACATCGCATAGTCATTGTCTAGTTGCGTATTCCAGCCACCTTCGTTACCATTATCCCAAAACAAAATAGCGGGGTGGTTAACATCGCGTACCAACATTTCTTTAACCAGCTTATGACCCACCAATGTATCATACTTGTGTTGCCAGCCGGTTAGCTCGTCCAATACATAAATACCAAGCGAATCACATACATCCAAAAAATCCTGATCGGGCGGATAATGCGACATACGTACCGCGTTACCATTCATTTCTTTCATCGCCTTAACATCCAGTAAATGGACTTTATGGCTAAGTGTACGGCCTGTTTCCGGCCAGAAACTATGACGGCAAACACCTTTTAACACTTCTTTAGCACCATTAACGTACAAACCATCCTGCGGACGCACCTCGACCGTACGGAAACCGAATTTTTGTTTTATACGATGGACTGCACCTTGCTTTCCTTTTATAGTAACTATAACCTGGTACAGGTTAGGATATTCAGCACTCCATAATGCGGGCTTGGTAAAATTGCTGGTGAGGGTCGAACGATCAGCAGAGGTATTAGCAGCTATGGTAAATGGCTTGCCTACATTTTCGCCATTTAGCTTTTGTACCTGTCCTTCAATAACATCGCCCTCCTTCAGGTTTTTAGCATATACATCTAATTGAAAAGAGCCATCGGCCTTAGCATTTACTGCGGTGTGGTCAATATAAGTTTCAGGAACTACCTCTAAATAAACCGGACGATAGATGCCTCCGAATACCCAAAAATCGCTGTAGTTACGCTCTGCATCATTAACACCGGCGTTTGCCGACATTTTATCTACCGTAACCTCTAACAGGTTTTTGGCGTTAAATTTCACCAGGTCTGTTATATCATATTTAAAGCGGTAAAAGCTGCCCTGGTGAATGGGGCCTGCCGACTTACCATTTATGGTAACTTTAGTATCGGTCATGGAGCCTTCAAAAACTATAAAGACACGTTTGCCGGTGTAGTTGCCTACCGCAAATTCATGCTTGTACATGCCTGATTCATGAGCTTTGTTTCTATCGCCGCCATAATTGTAGGCACCAAATCCCTGTAGTTCCCAGTTTGATGGTACGGGTATTGTTGTCCATTTACCGCTTAACCTGCCATCGGTACAGAAAAAATCCCACTGTACGGTATGGTCCTTATCGGTACCTGATAAATATTGGGTGATGGTTGTTTGCGCGAATGAGCTTATAGCAAAAAATAGCCCGAAACAGGCTAAGGGAAACTTCTTCATAATTGAAAACTAAAATTGGTTTAATTACGCTAAGCTAATAATACTAACGCGTATTAAAGATTGTTAAAAAACGGTATCGATTGCGTAATAAATATGTTGCAAATAGGGTGTACCACTTTGTGAGCGGAGTACTCCGAAATAAAGCGAAACGCCATAATATTTAATAAATTAACTATTGGTTATTTCGCGAATGATAGTGACGGGTTTTTATACAACGGCTTTTGCAATTGTAGCTTTAGTTTTTTAAAACTTTGCATAGGCCCATCGGATATAAACAGGTTAATGAGCAAGGCAGGCGCGCCGCCATCGGGTTCTATTTGCAGGTAATAGGTTACGTTAACCTGGTTCTTACCAACTGGTGTAAGCACCCATTTACCAACTGATTTACGGATGCGTGTAACCCCTTCCTTCTCGGGCACCAAACCTGTTACCGAAGGTGCATCAACTGTAATAACTTTAGTTTCCGGGTTTTGGGTTGCGGTTATGTGTGCCGAAAAATCGCGGTTTTGGGCGGGCCAGGGCATATTGATCTCGGCATAATAAAACAGTTCGGTTGGCGATACTTGTTTAACCAGGGCGGTCTGTTTGGTTTTATAGATCCAATCGGTATAGTTTTTAATATCCAGTAGTACAGCGGCCAATTGTACAGGCGTGGCGTTAAAAGTATATTCAACTTTAACCGGCTTAACTTTTAAGGGCGATTTGGTGTTGCTGTAAACCTTAATGCCATCGCTTTCGGTTTTGAAGGTCCATTCGTCCTGCGCGGTGGCAAGTTTGGAGATGAGAATTAGGGTTAATAATATTAGCGTTTTTAGTTTCATAGTTAAAGTTAATTAGTTTAAAATGCGCGCCGTTTACTCACCCGGTCTTATACCCCCGCCAGCCACTTACCCACAACAGGCAACTTACTCAATAACCACACCAACAATAACGACAAACCAAAACATATACTTGCCGTTACCGGGATGCTTACCAAGGGCGTACATAGTTTAAAGCTTATACCAAACAAGTCATCTAAAAAATAGAGAACCAGCGCATGGCTTAAATAGATGCCGAAATTAAATTTGCAGGCAAAGTCTTTTGCTTGTTTTAAAAACGCGGAGAGCTGTATTTTACTAAATCGGCCTATTAAAAAAACGGTCGATGCCAATAATACTATGGCAGGTCCAAGCGGCTCATACAGTAAAGTTATTAAGCCTGTAGGATATTTATAAAGCAAGTACGTCCCCCAGGTTATAATAGTTAACATCACCAAAAACAACATAACCATTAACGGCATTATATTCTTTTTTCTGTCGAAATTAAAGGTAAGGTAATGCCCTAAAACCAGGTAACCTGCATACCCTGCAAAATTATGCAGATCAACCTGGGGATTAAATCTGGATATTAATGGCTGGCTAATGATCATAGCAATCAGCCACATCACTAAAAAATATTCTATTTCGCGCTTGCTGGCGTTACGGACGAACTTGCTGATTATCGGTATAAAAAAGTAAAGACCTATCAGCATATAAACATACCATAAGTGGTATGAGCTGCCGTATTTTAGCTGGTGTAATACCGTTTTAGTATTTGTCCATGCATCACCATCAAACGGTAATTCTTCGTTATACCACGAGTAAGCCACATATACCAAACTCCAGAATAAAAAGGGAACCACTACCCTGCTTAGTCGCTTCTTTAGAAAATCGCCCAGTTCATATTCGCGGTGTAATAACAATGCGCCGGTTATCATTACAAACACGGGTACGGCAAAACGCACCAGGGCGTTATAAAAATCGGCAGTGAGCCAGATGTTAAGCGGTACATGGCCATACTGCCCTAACGGGATAGCGGCAACGTGCAGCACAATTACAGCAAATAAGGCAATAAGCCTTAAACTATTTATCCAATCAAGGTTTTGAGGTTTAGCTGTAATCATTCAGTGAAATATAATGCATTAAAAGTAACACAATTCTGTATAAAACAGGTTAAGTTAAATGTAAGAGCCTGTTTAAATTTTATTC
>DHIR01000299.1 GCA_002403905.1 Mucilaginibacter sp. UBA4741 | reverse complement strand
TTTGGAGAGGGCCGGGGTGAGGCTGAATATCCATACGAGTTAAGCACCATGCCAGGTTGGGCAGGCAGCAGCTTCTACTGGTACCGCTACATGGATGCGCATAACAATAAGGAGTTTGCATCCAAAGAAGCTATTGCCTATTGGAAAGATGTGGATTTATACATTGGCGGCAGCGAGCATGCTACCGGCCACTTGCTGTACAGCCGTTTCTGGAATAAGTTTTTGAAGGATATTGATCTGGTGATCGAAGAAGAGCCTTTTAAAAAGTTGATAAACCAGGGGATGATACTAGGAAGATCAAACTTCGTTTACCGATTAAACTATACTTTACTTCCAGCTGATTCGAATAAGTTCGATATAGAACAAGAAGTTGAATGGCATGATGATGTTATTGCAAAATTGCCGTTAATCTTTATTTCATTCGACTTGGTGGAAAAGCTAAGGTATGACAAAGAATACCGGTCTTTGACTCAGGACAATATTAATAAAATGTACCTTAAAGATGAACTCTTGGTGAATGGAGGAAAAATATTTCTGACTGCAAGTCCCCAAGCAATTATCAGTCCAGTTCATGTCGATGTGAATATTGTTGATAATGATATTTTGAATGTTGAACGCTTTAAAAAATGGTTATCCGAACTTCATAATTCAATACATATTTCAAATGGCCCTTATATCTGCGGTGTTGAAGTTGAAAAGATGTCGAAATCTAAATTTAACGTGGTTAACCCTGATGATCTGATCGCTCGTTACGGCGCAGATACTTTACGTATGTACGAAATGTTCTTGGGTCCGTTAGAGCAAAGCAAACCGTGGAATACAAACGGTATTGAGGGGGTATTTAAGTTTCTGCGTAAGTTTTGGCGCATGTTCCATAATGAGGCCTGGGAGTTTACCGTGTCAGGCGCAGAACCAACCAAAGCCGAATTAAAATCATTACACAAGATCATCCGCAAGGTGGAAGAAGATGTTGAGCGTTTTTCGTTCAATACTTCGGTTTCCAGCTTTATGATCGCAATAAATGAGTTGACTGATTTGAAATGCAATAACCGCAAAATATTGCAGGACCTGGTTATAGTGCTATCGTCATACGCTCCCCATATTTGTGAAGAACTTTGGGTAATGCTGGGTAATGAGGCCGGTACTTTATCTTATGCCACTTATCCAAAATTCACCCCGGCCTACTTGGTCGAGGATGAATTTGCCTACCCTATATCTATCAACGGAAAAACTAAAATGAACTTAAATATTTCGTTAAGCCTGGATTCTGCGGATATTGAAGCGTTAGTTTTAGCTAATGCCGATGTGCAACGTTACCTTGGCGGCAAGCAGCCTAAAAAGGTAATTGTGGTAAAGGACCGCATTGTTAATATGGTGGTTTAGAATAGCTTAACTCTAAGGAAAATGTCATTTCGAGCGGAGCGAGAAATCTATACACACGCAATTAGTATTGTATAGATTTCTCGCTATGCTCGAAATGACAGCTTTTTTAATGTGCATCCTCCCCTTGGTGTAACATTTACGTCAGCTTTAACATTAATTGAAATAAACCTGCCTTTTCACTGTAACATTTGGAGTAATTTCGCCTCCAATTACAAAAAAAATATAAAATGAAACGTTTATTACTACTAATTACAATAATTTGTTCTGTTATTTCGGCTAAGGCGCAGTTTGGCGTTGGCGGTGGTTCTTCCATCGTTGGGAAAATATCAGGAATAGTTGTTGACTCAATAACCAAAAAACCATTAGATTACGGTACGGTAAGTTTATTCAGAAGTACCGGTAAATCGCCTATTACCGGTGTTTTAACTGATGATAAAGGAAGCTTTAAATTAGATAATGTACATCCGGGCGTTTATCGCTTAGAGATAACCTTTGTTGGTTATCCAACCAAAATAGTTAACAATGTTGAAACTACGCTTTCAAAACCTGATAAGGGTTTAGGTACCATTTTTGCAGCCCAAAGTGCAAAGGCATTAAAAGAGGTTACTATTACCGGTGCAGCCGCATTGGTTGAAAACAGGATTGATAAAATAGTTTATAATGCCGAGAAAGACCTTACATCTGCCGGTGGTAATGCTACTGATGTATTGCAAAAAGTTCCGTTGGTTGCTGTTGACTTAAATGGTAATGTATCTCTGCGTGGCGATCAAAACGTGCGCGTTTTAATAAACGGTAAGCCATCAGGCGCTACGTCGGCCAGCTTATCAGACGTATTAAAAACCATCCCTGCTGATCAGATCAAAACTATCGAGGTGATCACTTCACCATCTGCTAAATACGAGGCAGAGGGTACTGGCGGTATCATTAATATCATCACCAAACAAAAAAACATGTCGGGCTTTAGCGGCGCGGTAAGCGGTGGTGTTGGTACACGCCAAAACAATGGTAATATTAACTTTAACTACAGCAAAAACAGGTTTAGCTTAACGGTTAACGCAGGTGGTAATCTTACCTGGCCGCAAGTATCTAACTCAACTTTTAACCAAACATTTTTAAATAACGGATCGCCGGTGTTTGCTAACAGCCGTATTGGCTCAACCAAAATAAAACGCCATGGTGCAATTGGTTCTGTAACCGCTAATTATGATATTAATAGTTATAATAGTATTACATCAACCGTCAGATTAAATCAAGGTGGGTTTAATAGCAGCGGCGGGTCGGCAATTACGGCCACCAACTATCTTGACCCTACATTAAGCAGCGCTACTACAGGTATAGCAACATCGCATAATACCTTTGGCGGTTTTGACTGGAACATGGATTATACCCATAAGTTTAAAAAAGAAGGACATGAGTTAAGCATATCAGGCCAGTGGAGCCATAGCGTTATCACAACCGACTTTATGAATACTTATGCGCAGCAATCTGCACGTAACCCAAATCAGCGCGGCGATAATAATGGTACCAATAATGAGTACACCGCACAAACTGATTATGTATTGCCTATAAATAAAACATTTAAGTTAGAAGCCGGTGGTAAGGGTATCTTCAGAAAAATAAACAGTAATGCCGATATATTTAAAGCTGCCACTTTAGGCGCAGCCGATTCGACCAGCTTTGTACTTGACCCTGCAAACTCTTACCTATACAAATACGATCAGTATGTAACTGCAGGTTACGCGGTTTTAACTATCAACCTGCCAAATAAATATACGTTAATGCCAGGTGTAAGAGACGAAAACACCAGTATAAAAGGCGAGCCAAGTGTGGTAACGCCTAGCTTTGCGCCATTCTCAAACAGTTATAACACATTTGTGCCAAGCTTGACCATACAAAAGGCGTTAACACCTACACAAACTGTAAAATTAACTTACAGCAAAAGGATAACCAGGCCAAGCTTAACTTTCCTTAACCCGTTCCTTAATGCCAGTAACCCTAATAGTTTACAACAAGGTAACCCTAAGTTAGCACCAGAGGTTGCACAAACAGTTGAGTTGAATTATAATACGTTTATCAGCTCATCAGTTATTAACGTCTCGGTTTACTATAAACATACCGGCGACCTGATTGAAAGCATAAACCAAACTATACAAAATTCGGCTGTAACGCTTACTACCTTTAAAAATATAGGTACTAATAATTCGTTAGGTGCAAGTTTCTTCGGTTCAATAAATCCGGTTAAGCCGTTGACTATAAGAGGCAGCATTAACGGGTTTACTTACAACCCTAAAATTGACCCGGCCTATGTATCGCAGCAAACCCGTACCGGTACTACGTTATCATACAACGCGTTTTTAAGTGCATCGCTTAATTTACCAAGCGACTTTGTTATGGAGTTCTTCGCGGTTGAAAACTCAAAACGTTATACTTTGCAAGGAAGTAACCCTTCATTCAGCATGCTTGGTGCAGGTGTTAGGAAGCAGTTTATGCAGAAAAAGATGTCATTAGGTATCAATACATTGGAACCATTTAATAAATACAAACATTTCGACTCGAACATTGCGAGCCCAACAGTTATACAGAACAGCACATTTGCTTTTCCGTTCCGTTCGGTTGGTTTAACGTTTAGCTATAGCTTTGGTAAAATGAACTTTAGCACGCCTAACCCAATGGAGAAAAAGAAAGGTGTTAACAATGATGACCTTAAACAAGGTGATGGTGGTATTGGCGGCGGCGCAGGTGGTGCCGGCGGTGGCAGATAATTACTGAAACCATATATATATTTAAAAGAGGCCGTATCATAAACCA
>DHIR01000077.1:8897-11440 GCA_002403905.1 Mucilaginibacter sp. UBA4741 | reverse complement strand
GCTTATTTCGGCAATAATGCGCAGTTCTATTTGAGAGTAATCCGCAGATACAATGGAGTGCCCGCTATCGCGGGGGATAAAGGCTTTGCGCACCTCGCGGCCACGTTCGGTACGTATAGGAATATTTTGCAGGTTGGGGTTGGTTGAACTTAACCGCCCGGTTGCCGCTACCGCCTGGTTGTAGCTGGTATGCACCCGCCCGGTTTTTTTGTTTACCATTTGCGGCAAGGCATCCACATAAGTTGATTTGAGTTTTTGAAGCTGCCGGTAATCCAGTATATCGCGCACAATATCGCTTTTTGCAGCCAGCGACATCAATACATCCTCACCCGTTTGGTACTGGCCGGTTTTTGTTTTTTTGGCTTTAGGATCAAGCATTAGCTTTTCAAACAACACCTCGCCCAGTTGCTTTGGCGATGCGATATTGAAGCGTACACCTGCTTTTTCATAAACTGCTTTTTCCAGTTTAGCTATATCGGTTTCCAGGTCTTTGGAAAACTCGCGCAGGGTATCATGGTCAATTTTTACGCCTTCGTATTCAATATCTGCCAGTACATATATCAATGGGTTCTCCATTTTATGCAGCAGGTCTTCGGCGCCTACCGCTTTTATTTTTGGCTCAAATATTTCTTTTAGTTGCAGGGTGATGTCGGCATCTTCGGCGGCATATTCCTTTATCTTCTCAATCTCTACATCGCGCATGCTTCCCTGGCCCTTGCCTTTGGCGCCGATTAGCTCGGTAATGGAAACAGGCTTATAACCCAAATAATTTTCGCTCAGCACATCCATTCCATGCCGCGTATCGGGGTCAATAATATAATGCGCCATCATGGTATCAAACAGGTCGCCTTTTATTTCAACGCCATACCATTTCAGCATTAAAATATCAAACTTGAGGTTTTGCCCTATTTTGCCAATGGACGGGTCTTCCATCACTTCTTTAAACTCATCCACAATAGCCTGCACTTCTTTCTGGTCAACAGGCACAGGGACATACCAGCCCTCGGCAGCTTTTACCGCGAAGGATAAACCTACCAACTCGCAGTTATTGGCATCGGTGCCGGTAGTTTCGGTATCAAAACAAAAGCTTTTTTGTTTTTTGAGCAGGGCGATCAGTTCGGCCCGTTTTTCTTTAGTATCCGCCAGGTAATATTGATGTGGAACGGAATTTATATTTTTCGACGCGGTAGTAAATTCCGGTTCGCCAATATCCTGTATATCCACCGTCATGGTGGTGCGGGCGGTTGCCACAGGGTCGCCAAACAGATCGGTTTGCACACCAACCGACTTCATTTCTGTAACGCTGAAATCATCGCCAAAAACACGCTTGCCTAACGTTCTGAATTCCAGTTCGGCAAATAAGGGCTCCAGCAGATCGCGGTTGGGGTCGCACATTTCCAGTCCGGCGTCGTCCAGTTCAACCGGTACATTCAGCAGTATAGTGGCCAGTTTTTTTGATAACATGCCCTGCTCGGCATATTGTATTACATTTTCCTGTAATTTGCCTTTTAATTCGTGGCTGTTAGCAATAATGCCTTCCACAGAACCATATTGTTTAATGAGTGATTTAGCCGTTTTTTCGCCGATGCCGGGTATGCCGGGTATGTTATCAACCGCGTCTCCCCATAAACCCAAAATATCTATCACCTGTTCAACATAGTCAATTTCCCATTTTTCCAATACTTCTTTTACACCTAATATCTCCATATCATTACCCATGCGGGCAGGCTTGTAGATGAATATATTATCAGATACCAGCTGCGCGAAATCCTTATCGGGTGTCATACAATACACCTTATAGCCCTTTTGTTCGGCTTTTTTGGCGAGGGTGCCAATAATATCATCAGCCTCGTAGCCATCCGAAGTAATAACCGGGATGTTAAAGCCCATTATCAGCTTAAATATATAGGGAAGCGCCGCCGACAGGTCCTCGGGCATTGATTCGCGATGGGCCTTATAATCGGCAAAATCTGTATGGCGTTCGGTAGGGGCCTGGGTATCAAAAACCACGGCCATGTGGGTAGGCTTTTCCTTTTTTAATACTTCCAGCAAAGTATTGGTAAAACCCATTACCGCCGAAGTATTTAAACCGCCCGAAGTGAACCTCGGAGTTTTACTTAAAGCAAAATGCGCCCGGTATATCAGGGCCATACCATCTAAAAGGAATAACTTCTTCATTGAATTTTTCACTAATTGGCACGAATTTATTCGAATTACACGAATTAGCAGATGCGCTTCGTATTCATGTACTGGTCTACGCAAAAATAGTATTTATGCCCACAACAAAGGTATTTATTAACGGCAATCTTAATTCGTGTAATTCGAATAAATTCGTGCCAATTGGTGCTTATTATTTAAACGAACACCCCTGCACATGGTCATTCACCATACCCGTGGCCTGCATGTATGCATAGCAAATAGTGCTCCCAAAAAACTTAAAGCCACGCTTCTTCATATCCTTACTAATAACGTCCGACTCGGCAGTGGTTACCGGCGTACTTCCCGATGTGTTATTTACGGGTTTCCCATCCGGCATAAAGCTG
>DHIR01000077.1:8334-8736 GCA_002403905.1 Mucilaginibacter sp. UBA4741 | reverse complement strand
AAAGCTGTACAAGTATTTATCAAACGACCCGAACTCTTTTTGCAGACCGATAAACAACTGCGCATTTTTAATAGCGGATATTATTTTTAGGCGGTTGCGAATAATACCGGCATCTTGCATTAATCGCTCTACATCCTCATTATCAAAAGCGGCAACTTTATGTAAATCAAAATTGGCAAACGCCTTACGATAACCATCGCGGCGGCGTAAAATGGTTATCCAACTTAGGCCAGCCTGCGCCGCTTCTAATATCAAAAATTCAAATAATACTTTATCATCGTGGGTGGTTTTGCCCCATTCTTTATCATGATATTCTATGTATAATGGGTCAGTGCCGCACCAGGCGCATCTTTTTAATTCTTGGGTCATTATTATATGTTTTGTAGAGACGCAATACTTTGC
>DHIR01000077.1:0-8109 GCA_002403905.1 Mucilaginibacter sp. UBA4741 | reverse complement strand
ACGCAATACTTTGCGTCTCGGTTATGCAAATTATACTTTTATATCAGAGGCGCAAAGCACAGGAGACGCAAAGTATTGCGTCTCTACGGTTCTATTAGGCTTCGTTCAATTCGTCCCAGTACTCTACAGCTCGCCTGTAATGCGGGATGACAATCGACCCACCCACCAAATTAGCTATCATAAATACCTCGTTCATTTCATCGTGCTTTACACCGGCCTCGTGGCATTTGCCTAAGTGATATTTTATGCAATCATCGCAACGCAAAACCATGGAGGCTACCAGGCCCAGCATTTCCTTGGTCTTTACGTCCAGGGCACCATCGGCATAAGTGGTGGTATCTAAAGCAAAAAAACGCTTAATATTGGTATTGGCCGATTCCATGATCCTATCGTTCATTTTAGTGCGATAGCTTTCAAAATCTTCTATTAATTTACCCATATTTTTAATTATTGAATGAGTGATGAAGTGAATGATTGATTTATTTTTTGAATTGATAAAGTTATGAAATCCGTTATCTTTATCAGGTCATTTACAAGCAACAAACTCACACAAAAATGGAAACGCTATCGCCCAATATTTTTACTAATGATATGAAAGCCACCATCGCTTTTTATCAATTGCTTGGTTTTAAAATCACAATGTCTGTACCCGAAGTAGGCGATGCCTTGGTGTGGGCGATGATGATAAATGGCAGCGTTACCATAATGTTTCAAACTTATGAAAGCCTGGCGGATGAACTGCCCGATATATCGCGCACAAATGGGGGATCGCTTTTATTATATATCAACCTAAAAAACATTCATAGTTTTTTCGAGCAGATAAAAGATAAAGTACCCGTTTTAAAAGGACTGGAAACTACCTTTTACGGCGCTACCGAATTTTCTATTAAAGACAATAACGACTACGTATTAACCTTTGCCGAACACGAATAAACCATGATCAACTTTAAACGAACGGACCATATTAATATCTGCGTAGCCCCCGAAGAACTTGAAGCGGCACACAAATTTTATGCAGAGGTTTTTGGCCTGCAACAAACCCCTCGCCCCGATCATATTTTCATTACACCGGGCTATTGGTTTATTATTGGCGATATACAATTACATATAGGTGTTGAGCCGCCCGTTGGCCGCACATTCAGGCATACTGCTTTTGAGGTTATAGATTTGGTAGCCGCTCGTAAACATTTAGAGGCAAACGGTATTACCATAGCCGAAGAACCAATTATTGAGGGCCGTGACCGGTTTACTTTTTTAGATCCGTTTGGGAATAGGATGGAGTTGTTGGAGTATAGCAGCCCCTCCCAACCCACCTCCTGAAGAGAGGGCATAAAAAAAGTCTCCCCTACCGGGGGAGATTTAGAGGGGGCTTTTGTACATTTGCCTCATGGCCGCTATAAAACCATCCGTACCTAAAGGAACCCGCGACTTTTCGCCTGCCGAAATGGTAAAACGCAATTTTATTTTTGATACCATTAAAGGCGTTTTCCGCAAGTTTGGCTATCAACAGATAGAAACACCATCTATGGAAAACCTGTCTACCTTAACCGGCAAATATGGCGATGAGGGTGATAAGCTAATGTTTAAGATATTGAATAGCGGCGATTTCTTAAATAAAAATGAAGTAACAAAGGTGAAGGAACGAATAAATGAAATTTCTTTTACTACACAGAATAATAAAACAGCCGTAGTTGATACAGAGCGTGTTCAAGAATATTTTGAATTAAAATGGTTAAAAGATCTCATAGAAACAGAAAAAGCCTTACGTTACGACCTAACAGTCCCATTTGCCCGTTATGTTGTACAGCACCAAAACGAAATTACTTTCCCTTTTAAGCGTTTCCAGGTGCAGCCGGTATGGCGTGCTGATAGACCACAAAGGGGCCGCTACCGCGAATTTTTTCAATGCGATGCTGATGTGGTTGGCTCTGATTCTTTATTAAATGAAGCTGAATTTATCTTGATCTATGACGAAGCTTTAAGCGCGCTGGGCTTAAACGATTTTACGATAAAAATCAATAATAGAAAAATTCTATCAGGCATAGCCGAAGTTATAGGAAAAATAGATAACATAATTGACCTTACCGTAGCCATTGATAAACTGGACAAAATTGGCCTGGATGGCGTTATAAAAGAGTTGTTAGAAAGAGGCTTTACCATTGACGATATTGAGCGGCTTAAACCCGTAATTTTACTGGAGGGCACAAACTCTGTAAAGCTACAGAGCCTGCGCGCGGCACTTGCCGGATCTGTAATTGGACAAGCGGGGTGCGATGAAATAGAAGAAGTACTGAACTACATAGATAACTTTAAACTACAAAACGCGACTATAGAATTAGATATTACCCTGGCCCGCGGATTAAACTATTATACCGGCGCTATATTTGAAGTTAAAACCAACGAGGTTGCTATGGGCAGCGTCGGTGGTGGTGGCCGTTATGATGACCTGACCGGTATGTTTGGCTTAAAAGGATTGACCGGGGCTGGCATATCTTTTGGTGCCGACCGTATTTATGATGTAATGGAAGAGCTAAACCTTTTCCCGGCGGATGCAAACCAAAGCACACAAGTTTTAATATGTTGTTTTGATAAAGATGGCGAGCTATACGGGTTGCCTCTATTACAACAACTACGGGAGAACGGCATAAATACAGAGCTATACCCCGCAGGCGCCAAGATCAAAAAACAGTTAGATTATGCCAATAATAAAAACATCCCTTACACGGTAGTTATCGGCAGTGACGAAATGCAAAGCGGCCAGCTTACTTTTAAAGATATGGCATCGGGCATGCAAGAGAAGTTGAGCGCTAAAGAGATTGTAGAGAAATTGATTACTAGTCTTTAAAGCCCGCTTGTCATTTTTCAATATGCCCGAAATGACATTTTTGTTTTATATAGTCACGCGCCAGGCCCAATCTTTAATCTTCAACAACCAATCTTTGCGCGAAGCGCACAAAACCAAACAACCCCTAAATTTCGTTGTTTATCTATCACTAACAATGAAATAGTAATGTACAACAGTAAAACTTTAGCCGCCAATATCCGTAAAACGCGGCTAATGCGTAATTATTCGCAAGATTATCTGGCCTTTAAATTGGGTATGTCGCAAAACGGATATAGTAAGATAGAGCTGGGTTACTCTGCCCTCTCGGTTGACAATTTAATGATTATTGCTTCGGCTTTAGAGGTCGACATAAAACAATTATTGGGCGAGGCAGATATAACTGCCGATGTAGATAAAATAAACCATATATCTATTTGCCAGAACCTATTGCAGGTAATTTGCCGTACCACCGGCATGGGCTTTGCGGCCATTGCCCGCGTAACAGAGGACCGCTGGGTAGCCTGCAGCGTGCGCGATGAAATTGAGTTCGGTTTAAAACCCGGTGGCGAGCTGCCCATAGTAAGTACTATTTGCAACGAAATTAGGCAGAGCCATAAAGCTGTAGTGATTGATCATGTAGCTACCGACCCTGTATATTCGGGCCATCACACACCGTTGATGTATGGTTTCCAGAGTTATATATCCGTGCCTATTTTCAGGCAGGACGACACGTTCTTCGGCACCCTTTGCGCTATCGACCCCAAACCTGCCAAACTAAACAATGCCGAAACTATTGGCATGTTTACCTTGTTCGCGCAGCTCATATCGTTCCATTTAGATGCCGTCGAGCGGCAAACCTTCAGGATAGAACCCACTGACGATTCCCGCCGCGCCGAACTGGAAGAACGCCTTACCGCCCTATTGGGGTCAAGACCTGCCCAACCCTATACGCAAAGCACTGGACCAGGCAAGCTAGCGGATGTACAGATGTGCGGATATACAAATATGCAGATGAAAATAATTAATAAAGCGCCGGGCAAGTTCCACCTTTGAGAAGAGGCGAGGTACGAGTGTGGCAATCGCGATTGTGATGTTGAGGGTCTCCGTCCGCTCGGGACGAGACGGTCGGACACTGGGTTAGTAATCGCTATAAATTTTCTATCTTGGCGTTACCAATTTATTCAACATGAAATTTACTATCCTACCTAAAAGTTTAATGGCTATTGCGTTGCCGCTAACGCTATTTTTTTCTGCGGATAAGCCCGCGCCAGTAACTGCTACAAGCACTAATGATTTTTTGAATAGCATCGGCATAAACTCGGCCATTGCAGCCCGTGGCGAGAAGCTGGAAAAAACCATCGATGCCATAAAATATACGGGGATAAGATGGATCCGATCAGGCTATGAGGGTAACGCTACAGAAAGCGACTACCTAACCCTGCATCGCGAAACAGGTGTTAAATTTAGCTACGGATTAATGAGCGGCGGCACTAATATAGACCGGCTACTAACGGGCGGCCGAATGTTAGCCAACATAGGCGCGCTATTAGCTTTTGAAGGCGTGAACGAACCTAACAACTGGCCCCTAACCTATCACGGCGAAAAAGGCGGAAAGAACCTGACCTGGCTGGCCGTAGCCAAACTGCAAAACGATATGTACAAAGCCGTTAAAGCTGACGCGACGTTAAATCCCTACCCCGTTTGGAGCATCAGCGAAAGCGGCGCGCAAACCGATAACGCAGGTTTACAATACCTGCAAATACCAACCGGCACCAACGCCGTGATGCCCGATGGCACCCAATATGCCGACTACGCTACCTGCCATAACTATTTCCTGCATCCATCGCACCCCGGATTATACGATAATCAAACCTGGAACGCCGCCGACCCCGGTCCGCTTTGTAAGGTTGACGGGTTGTATGGCAATTATGGCAGAACCTGGGCTAAAAAGTTTAAAGGCTATACCGCAGAGCAACTAATAGACCTGCCCAAAGTAACTACCGAAACCGGCGTAACGCTCGGCGAAAAGGTATCCGAAGAAAAACAGGCTTGCTTATACCTAAACCTTTACTTATCGCAGTTTAAACGCAAATGGAGCTATACGGCTATTTATTTATTAAGGGATAGATCAGACGAGAGCGGGAACCAAACCTTCGGATTTTATCAGAAGGATTATACACCGCGTAAAGCGGCTATCTATCTGCATAATTTAACTACTATTTTGGCTGATAAAGGCGCGTCAAAAAAACCGGCCGCATTAGCTTATACTATAGCCAATCAACCCGAACCGGTGCATGACCTGCTGCTGCAAAACAGCAACGGCAAGTTTCAACTGGTAATATGGGATGAGAAAGCTATCGGTACTGATGAGGTTAAAGTGACCCTCGGTAAAAAATTCAGCTCAATAAAGGTTTACGACCCTACCGTTGGTACATCAGCTAATCAAAGTTTAAAGAGTGTTAATGAGGTTACATTAACCTTGAGCGATCATCCGGTGGTGGTGGAGTTGTAATACGCCGTCATGCCGTGCAGTAGCCTACCCATGACATATTGTAAAATGTTAAACTTACGAAGTTTCTAAAACTTCGTAAGTTTTAAACATGTCACTTCACCTCTGTTATCTCAAAATGCCTTGTAACCGGCTTGTTAATAGTGTATAGCTGATCTATCAACAGGTCCATTTCTTTTTGCCAGGCATCGCGTACACTTTTATACCGTGCTTTGCGGTAGGTGGGGAGCGCCATAGCTATAAAGAAATCTTTGCGTGCATATTTTTGCAGCGAGTCGGCAACGGCATCACTGTCATTATATAGCAGGCCCTTGGATTGTAGGATGGAGTATTCCATCCAATAATATTCGCGCAGGCGGCGCTCAATTTCCCAACGTTCTTCGTTTAAATGCATTACCGCCATAGCTTGCTGGTATTGCGGTGTAGTGGTAATGGTTGCCAGGTTTATACCTTTCTCCAGGTCGGCAGCGGGGTAGGTGCCAATGGGTTTGTTGTCTATCTTCAACAAATATTTTGCAGCTTTTAAACCTTTTACCTGCAATAGTTCCTGGTTAAACTCATCGTTAAAGGGTATCAGCTTCATGGCTTGCTGTTGCGATTTATGCGGCGACCCCCAACCACTTGGGATAGTATCTGTAGGGTAAGGCAGCGAGTTAGCCAGGTAATTAAATTTTATAGCTGATGGTGTAACGGCAACATTAGTCACGGCACAATTTTGCGCCAGGTCAGCTTTCTTAGCCGGTGCATTTATTACTACATGCGCTACGTTATTACCGGCAAGTCCTTGCGCCTTTAAAAAAACGTAGGCCATCACCATTTGCCCATCGTTTGATGGGTGGATACGGTCCTGGCTCTGCATAGAGAAAAGCGAGTCGCGCTGTTGCTCGCGCTGGCTTACCTGTACCATCGGGGTATTAAAATCAAGGTAGCTCCAATGGTTTTGCGTGGCGGCCCGTTGTTGGTCGGCGGCTATTTTCATTATCGCGGCATTTTTGCCGATGAAAGGCATGGTCTTTATCTTCGATGTTTCGTCATAAGGCGATGAAGCCACCATCACTATCTTAGCCTCGGGATGCTGCTTCAGTTTACTTTCTATCAGCTTAAAACTGGCTAGTGATTTTGCTATGCGTACGTTATAAACCGAATCAGCCTTGTCTTTACGCAGGTTTTGGTAACCCGTATCATTCATCCCGAAGGTGAGCGTAACCATGGTGGGGTGATGTGCAAATACATCGCTATCCAGCCGGTTATAGATCTGCTGCGCCACATCGCCGCCAATGCCCGCGTTAAATACCGTAATGCGCCTACCCGGGAAATGTGTTAAATAGTACAACCAGATGTACGAATGATAATGCCCGCCATCGGTTATACTGTTACCGGTAAAAACCACCCGCTCGCCTTGCTTAAAAGGCGGCACACTTTGGGCATTTACAAACGCGGCCATGCCGAAGCACAGGTAAAGTAGTGGTAATATCCGTTTCAATTGATGGTTTATTGGGTTTAAACCGTAAATATGGGGATAAAAGATTGGTTATCCGCGCGCCCGCCTTTGTTGTGTGTTATCACCAACAAAACGTGCGGTGGGTGGCCGTAGGTATTGAGCGATCACCCGATTATAATAATACTATAAGGCGATCTATTTTACTTTCAGATCAATAGTTTTAGAAACACCGAAAACAATTGGCGATGCCGGATTTTTGGGGTCGGTGTTCCATAAACATTCACGTACGGTTAACTCCTGTTTTAAGGGATCAAGTGATATTAGTTGAAAAGACAGTTTGGTTTCGTCCTTAGCAGAATACTTTCCTTTCATTGGCGAGTCGACCCTGAAAGTATTAAGATTCACATCATTGTCTGGCCCTTTGTAAATGTAAAACTCGTTCCAGTTGCTATTGCCATGAAAATATGCTTTAATATTAGCATGTGCTTTTAAAAATTTAGTCAACCCGCGCTGCTCCATATTGGTGGCACCATCATCTTTCATCGCTATGGTACTTTCTTTATAATATTCGGCAGTAAGGTTTTCAAATTTATTTTTAAGAGTCATGTTATGCAGCGGCAGTGGATTGGTAAAATGTTTGGCTTCGCATGTAGGTTGGTCATGCGTAAAAATTATAACCGGGATAGTTGCGGCAATGGTTTCCAGATCCTTTTGCATCCATATCCGCTCTGCCGAGTCGGGCCATAGCGTAATAAACATTAAATGCACACCTCCAACATTACGCGAGTAGTTGATTTTATCTGTTTTATAATTATAGGCTTTGTTAGTCATTGCTATTGCCGGATGAAGCATCAGGTTGTAAATTTTAACCATGGTGGTAGGATCGGTTAACGGCAACATAGGTTTAGCGTATCCTATAGCGTTTGATATATCATGATTACCCGGAGCCAATAATAGCTTTGCTGGCAAACCATCATTCCCTTTTAGTTTAAGTCCATGTAAATAATCCTGCTCAAATTGGGCCCATGATGTAGCCGCACTTTGGATAGGTATTTCCATGCGATTAGTAATATCACCGGTTTGCACCAGGTAATCAATCGCACCTACAGGTTTACCCGCATTTACACCACCGTCGTTTGGTACGTTTGTAAGCGGCAAAGTATTGATTTGGCTTAACATGGCCGCATTTACAACATGGGCTGTTACTCTTGTATCTCCTCTAAACTGCGGGCGCACCAGGCCATAATGCGCATCAGATGAGTACACCAAATTAATAATGCTGCTACTTTTTGCTTGCGCAAAAGTATTTTGGCTTATAGGTATATACGCTTAAGT
>DHIR01000079.1:2642-4300 GCA_002403905.1 Mucilaginibacter sp. UBA4741 | reverse complement strand
GACTTAAACGTATATACCTATTGACTAAATTAACAAGCAAACGTAAAATATGTTCGGTATGTATAATTGAAATACAATATTAACTATTTACGGTATAATTAATTTGTAAGTTTGCAGTAAATGAATCAGGAAGAATTACAGAATTTAAGACAGGATTACAGTGCTGCAACGCTATCAGAAACCAGCATAAATGTAAATCCCATAAAACAATTTGATATTTGGTTTAATGAGGCGCTTGAAGCCCAAATACATGAGCCAAATGCCATGACGCTGGCCACCGCCACTATAGACGGCCGCCCGTCTGCCCGTATAGTTTTACTAAAAGGGTTTGATATAAATGGCTTTGCCTTTTATACCAATTACTTAAGCCGTAAAGGGAAAGAGATAACTAAAAATCCATTAGGTGCTATCAATTTTTACTGGGGCGAATTGGAAAGACAAGTACGTATTGAAGGCAATATTGAGAAACTAAGCAAAGAGCAGTCAGAAAAATATTTTCAGTCGCGCCCTAAAGGAAGCCAGATCAGTGCCGTGGCATCGCCGCAAAGCCAGGAAATTGCCAGCCGCGATATTTTAGAAACTAAAATAAGCCAGTTGGAAGAAGAATATGCAGACAAGGACGTACCCAAACCATCTTTTTGGGGTGGCTATATTTTAAAGCCCCGCCTGATAGAATTTTGGCAAGGGCGCCCAAGCCGTTTACATGACCGTATTGTTTACAAAAAAATAGATAACAAAAACTGGAAAAAAGTACGCGTTGCCCCATGAGTTTTGAGGATATTAAATTATTGCTGGTTGAGAGATTTGGCGCTGATATAATTGTCGGCGAGGAAACGGGCGGCTTACAGCCTGCCCTGCTGATAGACCCAGACCGTATAGTTGATGTATGCCTTGAACTGCGCAATAATTCAAAAACCTACTTTGATTTTTTATCATGCCTTACCGGGGTTGATTATGGTGTTGAAGCAAATAGTTTCGGTGTGGTTTATCACCTGGCTTCAATGCCTTACAAATTACAGTTAACATTAAAGATCAGCAAAGAACATGATCGCGCTAACGGCGAACCTGTTTTTAAAAGCATAACATCCGTTTACCGTACTGCTGACTGGCATGAGCGTGAAGCTTATGACTTAGTGGGAATATTTTTTGAAGGGCACCCTGATTTAAGGCGCATTTTATTGCCGGATGATTGGGATGGATTTCCGTTAAGGAAAGATTATAAAACGGCTGAATATTATAAAGGAATTAAGATCGACTACTGATGTTGGATTTCGGATGTTCGATTTCGGATTTATTTGAATATCCTATATTTCAATTTATATATTTGAAATTATATCTATGGATAAAACAGAATTAAAACGCCGAGCTCAGAAATTTGCTGTTGATGTAATTAAATTTATTGAAACTTTACCTAATAGCAAAGCACTTAACGTTTTATCAAATCAGGTATTAAGAAGTTCAACTTCAGTTGGCGCTAATTATCGTGCTGCCTGTAAGGGGAAATCAACTGCCGATTTCATCAACAAAATAGTAATCTGCGAAGAAGAAGCAGACGAATCAATTTACTGGTTCGATTTAATGATAGAAGCTGACTTGGTTTCAGAAAGAATAGTTTCGCCATTAAGAAAAGAAGCTAATGAGCTTACCGCTATATTTAG
>DHIR01000079.1:0-2573 GCA_002403905.1 Mucilaginibacter sp. UBA4741 | reverse complement strand
AATAAATAAATCCGAAATCGAACATCCGAAATCCGAAATTAAAGTGACCGACGCACTACAAGCATATCACCAGAAAATAGCCGATGCCAGCGTTGAGGACATGGTATTGAACATGGGGCCGCAGCATCCGTCGACCCACGGGGTTTTGCGGTTGGAGCTGATAACCGATGGCGAGATTGTTAAAGATGTTATCCCGCACATGGGATATCTGCACCGCTGTTTTGAAAAGCATGCCGAAAATTTAACCTACCAGCAAACTATTCCATTTACAGACAGGCTGGATTACCTGGCATCAATGAATAATAGCCACGCCTGGGTTATGGGTGTTGAGCGCATGTTGGGTATTGATAAAGACATCCCAAAACGTGTCGAATATATACGTGTGCTGGTTTGCGAAATGAACCGCATTGCATCGCACCTGATAGCCGTTGGTACTTATGGTATTGATATTGGCGCCTTTACCCCTTTTCTATGGTGCTTTAAAGATCGCGAACATATTATGGGTATGTTGGAGTGGGCATCAGGCTCGCGTATGCTGTATAACTACATTTGGGTGGGAGGTTTATTTTATGACCTGCCTGTTGGGTTTGAAGAGCGCTGCCGCGAGTTTATTAACTATTTTAAACCTAAAATGGTCGAGCTTAACCAGCTGTTAACCAATAACCAGATATTCATCAGCCGTACGGCTAATGTTGGCGTATTACCTCGCGATGTGGCTATCAACTACGGCTGCTCCGGCCCTATGCTGCGTGGCTCTGGTTTAAAATGGGATCTGCGCCGTATTGATAATTATTCGGTTTACCCTGAGCTAGATTTTGATATACCTGTTGGTACCGGACTGATGGGTACCGTAGGCGATTGCTGGGATCGTTATAAAGTACGCATTGACGAGATAGAGCAATCCGTAAAAATAATGGAGCAATGTTTGGATCGTTTACAGAACGAATTAAAACGCACCGTTGATTTTGACCCACGCGCCAAATTGCCGCGCAAGCTAACACCAAAACCGCAAGACTATTATGTAAGATGCGAAGGCGCTAAAGGCGAGTTAGGATTTTATTTTATGCATAACGATCCCCGGTCTGAAATACCTTTCCGCGCCAAAGTGCGTGCGCCTAGTTTTAATAATTTATCTGTACTACCAGAGATTGCCAAAGGCGTTATGATAGCTGATCTAATTGCTATTGTAGGCTCCATTGATTTTGTGTTGGGGGAAGTGGATCGATAGGACTAGGATTTTTAGGATTAGAAGATTTTAGGATTGACACTATTTAGATGAAAGGATTGAAGGATCAACACGTAGTTAAGAATCCTATCATCCTTTAATCCTACGAATCTTAGTTAACAAGAAAGGCGCTATAAAGCGCCTTTTCCAGTCCATAGGTAA
Organism: Mucilaginibacter sp. UBA4741; assembly: GCA_002403905.1. Lineage (GTDB taxonomy): Bacteria > Bacteroidota > Bacteroidia > Sphingobacteriales > Sphingobacteriaceae > Mucilaginibacter. The sequence goes on along the minus strand of DHIR01000079.1, from coordinate 1,186 downwards.
ATGGAGTATTTATTAGTTATAAACTTTAACCATAAATACAAAGTCCTTTGTTTTTTCTGTTTTTTTCGCTTCGCTTAATCCGCTTAAAGTATTCCTTTTGTTTAGTAGCACTTTGTTATCAAGCGAGTCAGCAGGGATATTTTTTATAGCATTTAACAGGTATCTTATCTTGATAGCAAAATGCTCGCCTTCAACTTGCGATTGTTTGGCATCAGTAATACCAATTACGTTTCCTTTGCTGTCCCATAAAGGGCCGCCACTGTTACCGGGATTAATAGGTATGGTAACTTTATAATGAACACTGTCACCATTTTGGCCTACCAATGATGATAATGAACCAGGGCTATAAGCCGGATAACCATCAGGATAACCATAAGTAGATATCTGCTCGGCAATGTTGCTTTCTGCCCTTTTAAAGGTATAAGGCACAGCTTTTAAACCGGTGAATGATTTATCAATGATCTTTAAAATAGCAATATCGTGCTGCGGCTCAGTATATAATACTTCAGCCTTATAGGTTTCGCCATCAGCATTTTGTACAGATACCGCGTTAACGCCATCTACAACATGATAATTGGTGGCTATCAGGCCATCAGCAGTAATAGCAAAACCGGTAGCTGTGGCACTGTATTTATCAACTACGGTAGATTTTCCTTTTTCTGATTTGATAGCATTTATAGACCGGCTCAAATTTGTATTTGATTTATCCAACCTGTCTACCTTGTTTTTTAGCTCAACAATATTAGTGCTGTCATTAGGGTTTAGCTTACCCGTAAATAACATTGCTACAAAAACACCCAATATAGCTACAGATGCGGCTACTGATATTTTTGAATGATGGTTGCGCCATAATTGCACTATCCAAACCGGATGCACCATTAAGTTTTCTTTTAGTGTATGTACATCAATCTCATCATGGATAGCGTTTAGACGGGTCTCCAATTCAACACGCTCACCATATTGCTTCAACAGGTTGGTAAAAAGCTTGTGTTCAACAACTTTTCCATCCACCTCTGCATTTTCCTTACGAAGCACTTCAAATTTCTTACGCTCATCGGCTTTCATTTCGCCGTTAAGGTATCGTTCAATTACTTCTAAAAGCTGGTTATCACTCATTTTCTTACTCCTCTACTTATTTCTGCTGAAAAAACAATTTCTTCAGCCTTTGCAGGCATTTATATTTTTG
>DHIR01000078.1:3446-4063 GCA_002403905.1 Mucilaginibacter sp. UBA4741 | reverse complement strand
GATTTAGAGGGGGCCATGGTGCTTTACTCACCAACACCACCCCCGCCCCCTGCAGGCCTTTACTGCTGGCGGTAAAAGTAATATTACCCGCTTTTTCTTTGGTTTGAACAATGGCCAGGGCAAGCCCGTGAAACGCTTTGCGATAGTTTGCTTTAAAAGGGTCGTGGCTAACCGGGTCGCCGTTGTCAACTCCGGCAATAAACGCTTCGCCGTTAATTTTAAAGTTGACCAGGTTCTCCGCGTCAGGCACAACATTGCCATCTTTATCCACTATTTTTACAGTGATGAAGGACAGGTCCCTGCCATCGGCTTTAATATTTTTCCTGTCGGCCGATAGCTCAAGTTTTGCAGGTGCCCCTGCGGTATGTATCTCTTTAACTAAAACCACTTTGCCGTTTTTTCGCGATACCGCTTTCAGTGTACCCGGCTCATATTTTAACCGCCACATTACGTGCAGGTCATCGCCGGTTTTCTTTCTAACGCCCATCGACCTCCCGTTCAGGAAAAGGTCCACTTCATCCGCGTTATTATAGTAGGCCCAAACATCAACCGTTTTGCCGGGTTCCCAGTTCCAATGCGGGAAGATATGCAGCACGGTTTTATTGGTCCACTCGCTT
>DHIR01000078.1:1779-3283 GCA_002403905.1 Mucilaginibacter sp. UBA4741 | reverse complement strand
GTTTTATTGGTCCACTCGCTTTGGTACATATAGTAGGCATCTTTCGGGAATCCCGCCAGGTCGATAATGCCAAAGTAAGAGCTTCGCGCCGGCCATGAATAGGGCGTGGGTTCGCCCAGGTAATCAAAACCCGTCCATATAAACATACCTGATAAAAAATCATATTTCTTAATGATCTTCCATGTTTCCTCGTGTGTTGATCCCCATGTTACCGACACATTATCATAAGCCGATACTGTAAAATCGGCATTCATTTTGTTTTTATCTTTTCCGTACAGCGGCCACCTGCGTATGCTATCCGAAGGCATATCATAATACCCCCGCGTTTCTATAGCCGATGTGGTTTCTGTAGCGATAAACTTTTTGCCCGGGTAACGGTCATGAAACAACGGAAAATCCTTAATGCTATAATTATATCCTACCAGGTCAAGCGCGCCCGACTGGATAATTTTATTCCTTGTGCTTGGATCGTTATTAGCAGTTGTAATGGGCCGGGTTTTATCAAGGCTGTGGATGATCGCGGCCAGCTCAGGGGCAATGCGCAGGGCACTGGTATCGCGCTGCTGAGGTATCTCGTTGCCAATGCTCCAGATCATTACGCTGGGGTGGTTGCGGTCGCGTAGTATTTGGGCCTCCAGGTCCTGTTTATGCCATTCTTTGAAAAACAGGTGATAATCATAAGGTTTTTTGCCCTGTTCCCAGCAGTCAAAAGCTTCATCCATCACTATAAAACCCATTTTATCGCAAAGGTCAAGCAACTCGGGCGCGGGCGGGTTATGCGAGGTGCGTATGGCGTTGCAACCCATTGCCTTTAGTATTTGCAGTTGCCGTTCCAGCGCACGGGTATTAACCGCGGCGCCCAAACTGCCCAGGTCGTGATGGTCGCATACGCCTAAAATTTTCATGGGCTTGCCGTTTAAGGAGAAACCTTTATCGGCATCAAAATTAAAATAGCGGATGCCGAGGGTGGTGGTGTATTCATCTAAAACTTTGTCGTTTTTAATGACCTGTGTAATTGCTTTATACAGATATGGATGATCGACCGACCATAGCACGGGGTTATTAATAACTATATCCTGTTTAATATTAGTTGTTTCTGTGTTTATAATTGATGTAACTGCTTTGATCAATAAGCCGCTTGAATTATAAATAGTGGTTTTAATTTTACAACCATCTGCGGGAGAATGAATTTGCGTTTCAACCCGAATCGTTGCGGACGATCTGCTTATTTGCGGCGTGGTTATATAAGTCCCCCAATGGTCAATAGCTATTTTATTAGTTGTAACCAGCCAAACATTCCTGTAAATACCCGACCCCGAATACCACCTCGAATTTGGCTGCGCCGAATTATCAACTTTAACCGCGATAATATTTTTACCGCCAAAGTTTAAAAAAGGCGTAAGCTCATATCGGAAAGAAATATACCCATTTGGCCGAAAGCCTAAATGATGCCCGTTGAGCCATACATCGCTTTTTTGGTAAACGCCGTCAAAATCAATATAAA
>DHIR01000078.1:844-1687 GCA_002403905.1 Mucilaginibacter sp. UBA4741 | reverse complement strand
TCAAAATCAATATAAACCAGTTTGCTTTTTGAGGTTGCGGGAACAGTAAATGTTTTGCGGTACCAGCCTATGCCGCCGGGCAAAGCGCCGCCTTCGGGTGTAGCGGGATTTTCTTTTTTGAATTCGCCTTCAATGCTCCAGTCATGCGGCAGGTTGAGTACGCGCCAGCCCGCATCGCTTAAATTGATGCTTTCGCCGTTGGACACATCGCCTAAATTAAAATGCCAGCCTTTATCAAAATTAAAGGTTGACCGCGGTTGCTGGCTGAATGCGTTAGCGGCAAAAAATATATTAAAAGCCAGAAAAAAAAATACTTTAGGTATATCGGCAGATCTGGTAAAAAGCATAACTGGTTTATAAAAGGCGTTTTTAGACGGCCTAATTTAACCATATTTCTTTTTGTGTGAACTAAGATTTATAGGATTTACAGATCACAACGATAAATCATCCTAAAATCCTATAAATCTTCAATCAATTACACCTTAGGGGCCACCGTAAACACACTCGCATAATATTTACGATAACCAATGCATAAAAATAAATTAAGCACAAGTACTGTCGCGCCTACAGGTATGCCATAAGGCGCTAACATGAAGTGGTACATGAAAATATTTACCGTGATGGGCAAAAGCACCAGCAAAAAAAACGCGGTAAACCGGTTAAGCAGCAAAAACAAGCCGCTGGTAATTTCAATAACCTTTAAAAACCGGAAAAAATAACCCGACTTATATAATCCGCTTGCGAACGCTGCGGCAGCCGGGCTCAAAGCAGGGGGTTTTACATGCAAAAAGTCGTAGAAAAAATTAATACCAAACACGAGGAAGATAAGGCCCAGTAATACCC
>DHIR01000078.1:0-705 GCA_002403905.1 Mucilaginibacter sp. UBA4741 | reverse complement strand
GCAATTAATACTGCAATTTTCATAGTTGTAAGTTTTAAATTTTAGTAAAAATTGGTTATTAAAAGGCAAGATAAAATGTTTAAACATATATTGTTAAACCAAACTGTCATACATTTGTTTTATTATTAAGGATATACACAAATAACATTGGCAGCGGTGTTTTGTTGCACACTGAAACCATATTTATAAACTAAATAAATTCCCTATTTTTGCCTTATATGTTAAGAAAGATCATCTCCTGCTGTTTATCATTCCTTTTCTTAACAGGCAGTACGCTTTTACCCCTTTGTGATTTTTCATTAATGGCCGATATACCCAAAATGTATCATTCCTATGAAAAACTGGTAGCCCCCGATGAAGCGGGCATTGTTGATTTTATTGGCGATTACGTGTTGGCGGGCAAGGCTTTATTGGGCCACAATAAAAGTGATAAACCCGAAAAGCCAGGCACATCAGTACAATTTCAACACCCGGCTACAGGTTTTATATTTCTACATAGCAAGCTTGAATTAACCTGCTTTTTTATTAGAGATCTAAAGACCAATCATGCCCCGGTAAATGACCCGATCAGGGCCACAGCGTTTTATTCCGAATTATTTCGTCCTCCATTAGTTTAAAAGGCCATCTCTTTTATTATAAATATTAGTCTCGGTTATTAAGGGACTTCGATCCGTTTATTACTGTGTTTTTAATACAGTACCAACT
>DHIR01000295.1 GCA_002403905.1 Mucilaginibacter sp. UBA4741 | reverse complement strand
GGATTTGCTTCGTATGCTTCTCCTAGATAAGTACTATTTAATAAGTTATATACATTTCCTATGAATGAAGCGTCAAGTCCTGCAAATTTAAACCTGTAAACTACATTCAAATCAATTGTTGAATAATTAGGTAATGCAACCGGTGCAAAACTGGCTGGATCAAAAGCTGGAGCAGTTGGGGTTGCTGCACCAGAAACCATTTTTGATGGATCATAAGAAGCAAAGAAACGGCCGTAATAATTAGCGTTAGCACCTAATTTAACCCCTGGCAATACATCCACATCTAAACCTAAAGCTGCAGTAGTTTGAGCGTTTGAGGCAGCAGAACTACCAAAATCGCCTACCCTCTGTCCTTTTATTATCAGTGAATTGATAGTAGTTACTTTTGCACCCGGCACATCACTGCTAATTATACCTGCTCCTGAATTAGAAGTATAGTGATAATCGCCTACTGAAAGCATACCGCTTACTGTAACTTCTTTTACAGGGCGAAGTTTAGCATCAATTTCTACTCCCTGGTGTAATTCGTTAATACCATTGAAGTTACCATAAGGGATTGAACCATCTTGGTTTGCAACACCTGCAAGGGTTTTAGATCTGTCATTATATTGCGAATGGTATAAGTTAACATTGGCGCTAAATAAAGCACTTGTATAACCGTACCCTATTTCATAACTAAATAATTTCTCTAATGTTTTGGTATCGTTTACACTTGTTGTTTTAGCATTTGGAAAAATGGTAGTAATAAGTGGTGCTTTCTCTACCGTCCCTACGTTAACAAAAACATTGTTATGAGAATCAATATTATAGTTAGCACCGCCTTTTACCTGGAAACCAATAAAATTAACCCAAGCTGATTTATTCAAAGGATTTGAGCTTAAATAATCAAAGTAATCAGTTTTTCTGTTGCTGGTATTATTACCACCAACTGTTAAAAAGGCCGACCATGCATTTTTAAGATACTCAGCTTGTGCAAACACACCTTCAGACATGATGTCAACGCTATAATTTTGATTGATCTTATCACCTACTACAGTATGTCTGTTAGGGTTATTCACATCATTGTTATCTACCCAATAAGAGCCGCCTAACAAATTATTCAACACATAAAAGTTATCTCTATGATACCCTCTTAAATCAACACCAGCCAATATATTTATGTCTTTAATTGATTTTTTGAAAGTACTGATCAATCCATATTGTTTGTGATCATTCTCTGCCTGGTTAATGTAGGTACCTGTACTTCCGTCAACCCTGGCTTTATTTGTTGCAACAATTGCATCAAAATCAATAGGCGAATAAAAATCACCAAGTCTTGGAGCTGTACCACCTGGCGTAAGGCCTGCCTGTGCACCTGCTAAATAAACTGCCGCACCAGAACCGTATGAGTAATACAATATAGTTGACAACGAAGCAGTTTCGCTAATCTTCCAATCGTGGTTTAATGACAACAATGGTTTATTATAGCGATTAATTTCTGCACTGTAAGTTTTACCATACAAAACGCCCCAATCTGAATTAAAGTTTGACTCGCCTTGTGGAGCTGCACGATAAGTATTTATAGTTTGATAAGTGTAGCGCTGGCCATGGCTTTGCGATGCACCCATAAAGTTAAAAGATAAAGTTTGGTTTTTGCTCAGGATTTTTGAGATATTGGCAAAGTAACTGTAACCGGTATAATATAAACCGTCGGCGTTACCATCGCCGGTGCTTTTTGACAACAAGAATGAAGCTGCCCAGCCACTAGGTGTTAAACCTGTAGCATAAGAAAAACTAGTTTTTAAAGCATTGTAGCTACCAATAGACTGAGAAACGCTACCGCCTTGTTGGCTTTCAAGGCTTTTTGTAGTGATGTTTATTGTACCACCTAATGACGGAACAGCCACACGTGAAGCACTTAAGCCTCTTTGCACTTGTACTGATGTAGTAACATCAGCCAAGCCGGCCCAGTCATTCCAAAATATTTTACCGGCTTCAGGATCCTGAACAGGCAAGCCGTTAATTAACAACGCTAAGTTATTGCTGTTAAAACCACGTATCGCGATCCTCGAATCACCATAACCACCACCTGCACGGCTAACTGTTACACCCGGTGTAGCTTTTAAAAGTTCAGGAAACTCTGCCCCTGCACCTTTTTCTTCAATGTATTTGGCACCCACGGTTGATACAGCAATTGGGGTTTGCCTGTCAATTGCAAGTGAGCGGTTGGCAGATACTACAACCTCGCCTAATGAGCCTGATACAGGGTCAACTAAAATAGTTCCTAATTTTACATCTGATGCTGTTATTTCTTTTGATACATAGCCAATGTATGAAATAACTAATGTACTACCGCTTGGGACAGTAATTTTAAAAGAACCATTAAGAGCTGCCGATACAGCATTTGTTGTTCCTTTTTCTATTACAGTCGCACCAATCAACGGTTCTTTGGTTTGTGCATCAAGCAATTTGCCTCTTATCACTGAACCACCCTGTGCAAGCACGGCACCGATTGTTAAAAAGCTGATAAATAATAATAGTAAATACTTCCTCATACGTGTTCTTTTAAAATGATGAATAGCGAAATCAATTAATTACCCAAATATAGGGTTAAGCTGAAAAGTTAATATTAAATTAATGTTAACTTTTATTAGATATTTATCAACATTTTTTACTAACAATACGTAAATGTTAAATAATATGGTCCTTCTAATGAAAAGTTCATACTATTTGAGCTAATTCAGCTTTTGACAAAATCCATAGTTTTAGTAGTCGTTTTGGTATAAAGATGATGTTATAATGAAAAACCTTATTTTCTCCTTTCAGCCCTTTTACTTAGCTTTGGCTTTCAAAAAAATAAAGAACAGATCATACGGATATGAATTACGATGTAATTGTTATAGGGTCTGGCCCGGGTGGCTATGTAGCTGCTATACGTGCCTCCCAACTTGGGTTAAAAACTGCTATTGTTGAAAAAGAAAACCTGGGCGGTATTTGCCTTAACTGGGGCTGTATCCCTACTAAAGCGTTATTAAAGAGCGCGCAAGTATTTGAATACATTAACCATGCTGCTGATTATGGTATAAAAGTAAACCCAGGCGAAGTTGATTTTGAAGGTGTTATTAAAAGAAGCCGTGGTGTTGCTGACGGAATGAGCAAAGGCGTACAATTTTTAATGAAGAAAAACAAAATTGACGTATTGATGGGTATGGGTAAATTAAAAAGCAAAGGCGTTGTTGAAGTAAAAAACAATGATGGTGCAAAAGAATTTACTGCCAAGCACATTATTTTAGCAACAGGTGGCCGCTCACGCGAGTTGCCTAACATTAAGCAAGATTTTAAAAAGGTTATCGGCTATCGCCAAGCAATGATATTGCCTAAAAAACCGGCATCAATGATCGTTGTTGGATCGGGCGCTATTGGTATTGAGTTTGCTTATTTCTATAACTCAATAGGCACCAAGGTTACTGTTGTTGAGTATTTGGATAACATAGTACCGTTAGAGGACGAAGAAATTTCAAAACAACTGGGCCGTATCCTTAAAAAACAAGGCATCAACATCATGACCGGATCAAACGTTGAATCGGTTGATACCAGCGGCGAAGGTTGCAAAGTAACTGTTAAAACAGCTACAGGTACTGAAGTATTAGAAGCTGAGATAGTACTGTCAGCTGTAGGTATATCAACAAATATTGAAGGTATAGGCCTTGAGGAAAATGGTGTAAAAACTGATAAGGGAAAAGTTTTGGTTGACGATTTTTATCGCACAAACGTTGAAGGTGTTTACGCTATTGGCGATATTGTTAAGGGCCAGGCGCTTGCACACGTTGCATCAGCCGAAGGCATTATTTGTGTTGAGAAAATTGCCGGCTTAAAACCAGAACCTTTAGATTATAATAATATACCGGGTTGTACTTATTGCAGCCCCGAGATAGCTTCTGTAGGTTATACCGAAAAAGCTGCTAAAGAGGCTGGTTATGAAATTAAAGTGGGTAAGTTCCCTTTCTCTGCGTCAGGTAAAGCAAGTGCAGCAGGCGCTAAAGATGGTTTTGTAAAAGTAATATTTGATGCCAAATATGGCGAGTTTTTAGGAGCGCACATGTTAGGCTTTAATGTTACCGAGATGATTGCCGAAGTGGTTACCGCTCGTAAACTGGAAGCTACCGGGCATGAGATCATTAAATCTGTACACCCACACCCTACCATGAGCGAGGCTTTAATGGAAGCTGCTGCTGATGCGTATGGCGAATGTATTCACTTGTAATTCAAAATTTATAAGTCAAAATTCAAAAAAGATCGATAGCTATAAGTTGTCGGTCTTTTTTATTTTGGCTCCTGCCCTATTTTTACTTTTGGATTTTTACTTTTGACTTAACCAATGAAACTTCACACTATTGATACCGGATTTTTTAAGCTTGACGGTGGCGCTATGTTTGGCGTTGTACCAAAAGCTATCTGGAACAAAACCAATCCTGCTGATGCAAACAATCTTTGCCCCTGGGCCATGCGTTGCTTATTAATTGAGGACGGCGACCGCTTAATATTGATAGACACCGGCATAGGCAACAAACAGGACGAAAAGTTTTTTAGTCATTATTATTTACATGGCGATGCTACCATGGATAGCTCATTGACCGCGCTTGGTTTTAACAGGGATGATATAACAGATGTATTTTTAACGCACCTGCATTTTGACCATGTTGGCGGTGCCATAATGCGCGATGGCGAAAAACTGGTGCCGGCTTTTAAAAACGCGGTTTACTGGAGCAATACAAAACATTGGGACTGGGCCGTAAATCCAAATGACAGGGAGAAAGCGTCCTTTTTAAAAGAGAATATATTACCAGTACAGGAAAGCGGGCAATTAAAGTTTATTGATGCTCATGACAACGTAAAATTCACCGATGAGATAAGCATACGTTTTGTATACGGACATACAGAATCAATGATGTTACCGTTAATAAATTATAAGGGAAAACAAATATTATATATGGCTGATCTGTTACCGTCTGTAGGGCACCTGCCACTCCCCTACATTATGGCTTATGATATGTTTCCATTACAAACTTTAACAGAGAAAAAAATATTTTTGAACGAAGCCGTTGCTAAAAACTATATTCTATTTTTAGAGCATGACCCAATTAATGAATGTTGCACTTTGCAATTAACAGAAAAAGGCGTACGTTTAAACCAAACTTTTAAACTAAGTGACGTATAAAGTACACCACAAAAACCATGCAATTAATTGCTGATTATGAATAATATGTAATCTTTTTTTGTACTTAAATATAGGCAAACTTTTTTATAGCTTTGCACGTTCAATTCTAAAACTAAGAATAGGGATTTATAAAATAAATGAGACAACTCAAAATAACACAATCCATTACCAACCGTGAGTCGCAATCACTTGATAAATATCTTCACGAAATTGGTAAAGTTGACCTAATTACAGCCGAAGAAGAAGTAATATTAGCCCAAAAAATCAGGGAAGGTGACCAGGCCGCTTTAGAGCGTTTAACCAAAACCAACCTTCGTTTTGTTGTATCGGTGGCTAAACAATACCAAAATCAAGGTTTAACACTTGGCGATTTAATAAACGAAGGTAACTTAGGTTTAATTAAAGCCGCAAAACGTTTTGACGAAACAAAAGGTTTCAAATTCATATCATACGCCGTATGGTGGATCCGTCAATCAATATTACAAGCTATTGCAGAGCAATCTCGTATAGTGCGTTTACCTTTAAACCAGGTAGGCTCATTAAGCAAGATAAGTAAAGCATTTTCAAAACTGGAACAAGAGTATGAGCGCGAACCTTCACCCGAAGAATTGGCGGATATGCTGGAAACTACAGTCGAAAAAATTTCTGATACATTAAGTAACTCAGGCCGCCATGTATCTATGGATGCGCCGTTTGTACAGGGCGAAGAAAACACATTATTAGATGTATTGGAAAACTCTGAACCCAATACAGATTCTATACTGATCAATGAGTCATTATCAGAAGAGATCAAACGTTCACTTTCTACCTTAACAGAGCGCGAGCGCGAAATTATTGTATTGTTCTTTGGCTTAGGCACCAACCATCCCCTATCATTAGAGGAAATCGGCGAGAAATTTAACCTGACCCGCGAACGCGTTAGGCAAATTAAAGACAAAGCATTACAACGACTAAGACATACCAGCAGAAGTAAAATTCTGAAATCATATTTAGGTTAATCCTTTTAAAACCCTCCCGATAAATCGCGAGGGTTTTTTGTTTACATACAATTTTAATCTGCATTTTAGTTTGTTTTGAATATGGCCGGCCTTATATTCGTAAAAAACTTACGCTATGACAATTCCTATTTATCAAGCCGATGCTTTTACCGATCAGCTTTTTGGCGGCAACCCTGCTGCTATTTGCCCGCTTACCGAATGGCTGCCTGATGAGCTAATGCAAAAAATAGCAGTTGAGAATAACCTGGCTGAAACCGCTTTCTTTGTAAAAACAGACAAAGGCTATTTATTGCGCTGGTTTACTCCCGAATACGAAATTGATCTTTGCGGCCATGCAACACTTGCATCGGCACATATACTTTTTACCGAGTTAGGTTATACCGGCGATACTATACATTTTGAAACCATGAAAGCCGGAGCACTTATCGTAAAAAGGGATGACGATAAATACACTATGGATTTTCCTTCGAGGCCACCTATATCTATTGAAGAACCTAACGGATTAGTTGAAGCACTAGGCGGCATACAACCTACAGCAATTTTACGCTCAAGAGATTTTTTTGTAGTGTATGATTCTGAAATTGAGGTACGTGATCTTACTCCCGACTTTTTTGCCCTATCAAAAATGGACACTGTTGGCGTAATAGTTACCGCACCCGGTAAAGATGTTGATTTTGTATCAAGATTTTTTGCGCCCGGCGCAGGTATTAATGAAGACCCGGTTACCGGCTCGGCACATTGCAACCTTATACCCTACTGGGCTAAGGTATTCCAAAAAAATCATTTGCATGCCTACCAGATATCGGCACGTAAAGGCGAGTTATGGTGCGAATTACAAAGCGACAGGGTATTAATGACAGGCAAAGCGGTTACCTATTTGAAAGGCGAAATCAACATCTAGCCTAGTAAGCTACTGTCATCTGCTCGCGGATATGCATGGGATTTTCAATCTCATCAACAACCGCTACAGCAAAATCTTCCATAGATATAAAGCTATTGCCTTTGTCATCTTTTAAAAGTTGATTGTGGCCTACACGAAATTTGCCCGTGCGCTCACCTGGTTCAATTAGCGCTGCCGGGCTTATATAAGTCCAGTCTAATTCTTTTTCATTCTGATATAGCTTCAATGCATCGCGGTGTGCCAATGAGGTCGATTTATACTCAACGGGGAAATTTGGTGTATCAACCAATTGCATACCCGGCGCTACTTCAAGGCTACCCGCCCCGCCTACTATCAATAACCGTTTGGTATGAGCCTGTTTTAAGCCCATCATTAACGGAATAGCCAGTTCGGTAATAGTTGATGTCGGCGCTCCACGGGTGTTACTGTATGCACACACAACAGCGTCCTGATCAAATGCACCGGTTTCTACATCCTGCGCGTTAAACAGATCGCCTTTGGCTACTTTTAAGTGATCATGTATTACGGTATAATCTTCCGGATGCCGGGCAATTGCGGTAACATCATGGCCCCGATTTAAGGCCTCCTGTACAATACGGCTACCGATACGGCCACTTGCTCCAAATACTGCTATTTTCATTTTTTCTCAAGGTTAAAGGACAAAGTTAAAAGGCAAAAGGCTGCTTTTTGTTTTTCAAAGTATAGTGTTTTTAGCAAAGCATTTTGGCCATTTTATCTTTTACCCTTTACCTTTCACCTTTTACCTTAAAAAATATAGTAAAATCATTTTTTTATGATTATTTTGAACCCTCGAATTTATACCGGGCTATAACGATTAAATGCAGCTTACACAATTAGAAATCAAGGGGTTTAAAAGCTTTGGCGATAAGATCACCATTAATTTTAATGAGGGTGTTACCGCTATTGTTGGCCCTAACGGCTGCGGAAAATCTAACGTTGTTGATGCTATACGTTGGGTACTGGGCGAGCAAAGCACACGTATGCTTCGGTCAGAGAAAATGGACAACGTTATATTTAACGGTTCTAAAAGCCGCAAGCCCGCTAATTTGGCCGAGGTATCGTTAACGTTTGATAATACCAAAAATATCCTGCCTACCGATTATTCGCAGGTAACACTTACACGCAAGCTTTATCGCAGCGGCGATAGCGAGTACCGCTTAAATGATGTACAATGCCGTTTAAAGGACATTACAGACCTTTTCCTGGATACCGGCATCGGTTCAGACTCGTATGCGATAATTGAGTTACGAATGATAGAGGAGATCATATCTAACAAAGAAGGATCGCGCCGTAATTTGTTTGAAGAAGCATCGGGCATATCAAAATATAAACTCCGCAAAAAACAAACCTTTAATAAGCTAAAAGATACCGAAGCTGATCTTGAACGTGTGGAGGATCTATTATTCGAGATACAGAAGAACCTAAAAATGCTCGAAAATCAAGCTAAAAAAACAGAACGTTATTATCGGATAAAAGAAGAATACAAGGCACTTAGCATTAAGCTGGCATCGTTTAAAATTGCTGCGTTTGGCACCTCGTTAAACACTATTGAGCAGCAGGAGCTAAAACAGCGCGAAGAAAAAGCCGGCGTAATAACCCAGATAGATACTTTGGAAGCTGCTTTACAACAAGAAAAACTGGACAGCCTTACCAAAGAGAAAAACCTATCCATCCAACAAAAAGCAACCAATGATTTTGTTGGAAAAATACGCGCTTACGAGAGCGAAAAGAAGGTAAAGAACGAGCAGTTAAAATTTCAAAACGATAAGCAAGACGGGTTAAGCGAAGAGCTTGAACGCGATCGCAATCAGCTTAACCACGTGCTTTACAACGTTAAGCGCTTAAACGAAGAAAAAGCGCAGGAAGATGAAAACCTGCAAACCATAACAGCAAAAGTTGCCGACTTAAAATTAATGGTTGACGAACTGCGTCTGCAACAATCAAGCGCGCGTAATGAGTTAAATGACTTGGTTACAGCAAATAACAACTTACAAAATCAGGCTTATAAGGCCGAAAAAGATATAGACATACTGCAAATACAGGAACAAGCGCTAGAGCAGGAAAGCCAGCGTAATATGGAAGATGCTACCAATAAAAAGGTAGAGCTATCCCACTTTAACGAAGTTGTTGCCGAACTGCAAGGACGTACAGAAACTTTAGAAAAAGAATACAAGTCTGAACTTCAAAAAGAAACCGAGCTACAGGAACAAATCACCACTATTGATGCCGAGGCCGATAAGGTAAAAGAAACCATAATAACCGAAAGCCGTAAGCTTGATGCTAAACAGAACGAATACAACCTGACCAAAAGTTTGGTTGATAATCTGGAAGGTTTCCCCGAGTCTATCCGTTTCCTTAAAAACAATAACGAGTGGGCCAGGAATGCGCCCCTATTTAGCGATATTTTATTTTGTCGCGAACAATATCGCGTAGCTATTGAAAACTACCTGGAACCGTTAATGAACCACTACGTGGTTGATACGTATGATGATGCGGTAAAAGCTATTAACCTGCTAAGTAATTCGGCACGCGGCCGGGCGCAGTTTTTTATTCTTAACAATTATACTACACAAGATTTATTTGAAGTCGCCCCTGCCGGGGGAGATTTAGAGGGGGCTCGCATCCCAGCTTTAATCGTGGTTGAAGTTGACAAAAAATATCAGCCGCTGGTAAATCATCTGCTAAAGAATGTTTACCTGGTTAATGATGAGGCCGAATTAAACAATTCCAACTTAACAGATGGTTTGGTTTTAATAGCACAAAGTGGTAAATTTAATAAAACCAAATACACTATGGCGGGTGGTTCGGTTGGTTTGTTTGAGGGTAAACGTATTGGCCGTGCCAAAAATCTGGAGAATTTAGCTAAAGAAATTAAAAAGCTGGATGTAGACCTATTTGAACTTAAAACGAGGTCGAACTATTTGCAATCAAAATCTGTGGCATTAAAAGCCGCAGGTAGATCGGCAGAGTTAAATCAAAAACAAGCCGAGTTAAATCGTTTAAACACAGAGCTGATCACTGTTAAAACACGGCAGGAACAGTACGAAACTTTTATTGAGAATAGCCTTAACCGTAAGGATGATATCGCCAAAAAGATAAGTGGTATTAAGGAAGAAATAGTTACCCTGCAACCCTTATTGGTAGAGTTAAAAGCCAGCCAGCAAATACAGAAGGACCTGCTTGCTGATAAACAAGGCGCTTTTAATGAGTTGAATGAAATGGTGTCGGTACAATCAAACACCTATAACCAGGAAAATATTAAGTTTCATCAACAGCAAAATAAAGTTTCTGGCTTGGCGAAAGATTTGGATTATAGGTTTACTCAACAAGATAGCTTGGAAAGCCGCATCAAGCAAAATAGTGAAGAACTTGAAAAAGTAAAAATAGCTATACAGGAAAACCTGCATCAGTCTGATACATCAGACGATAGTTTGTTAGAGATGTACAGCCAAAAAGACGAGCTTGAAAAAGCGACCCAGGAGGCTGAGCAAGAATATTATAAGCTACGCGGCAAAATTACCGAAAGCGAAGATGCCATAACCTCGCTTCGCCGCAAAAAAGATCAGGCCGAGGTAATTGAAAATGAACTAAAAGACCAGCGTAACAATTTACGTATAGAACTTAATGCCTTAAAAGAACGCCTGTCGGTTGAGTTTAACGTTGATATTAATGAATTGCCTGAAAATGAAACAGCAGGTGATGAAAACGAACAACAACTGCGTGACAGAACCGATAAACTAAAAAGTCAACTGGATGATTTTGGCGCTATTAACCCGATGGCGGTTGAGGCTTATAACGAAATGAATGAGCGTTATGAATTTATTCAAACACAAAAGAAGGACTTGAGCGAAGCTAAAGCGTCATTAATGGCGACTATACAGGAGATAGACGATACAGCGAAAGAAAAATTCATGCTGGCGTTTACGTTGGTTCGTGAAAACTTTATAAAAGTATTCCGCTCCTTGTTTAACGAAGAAGATTCATGCGATTTGATATTGACCGATCCACAACATCCGCTGGAATCAGATATCGATATCATCGCAAAGCCAAAAGGTAAACGCCCATTATCCATCAATCAGCTTTCGGGTGGCGAAAAAACGCTGACTGCTACCGCTATTTTATTCTCGCTTTATTTATTAAAGCCTGCGCCATTCTGTATTTTTGATGAGGTTGACGCGCCGTTAGATGATACTAATATTGACAAGTTTAATAACATCATCCGCAAGTTCTCGCAGGAGTCGCAATTTATCATCGTATCACATAACAAAAGAACCATTGCCAGCACCGATGTAATTTACGGTGTAACAATGGTTGAACAGGGAATATCACGCGTTGTCCCGGTGGATATCAGAGAATTAGCAGATTAGGTGTGCAGATGCGTGGATATGCCTAATATCCGCACATCCAACTACCTTTTATTCAATTTCTTATTAAATATCATACCACTAAATTTATTGTCATTTAAAACTACAGAAGCAGCATTTGATTCTTCTACTGAAAACGTTTTTAGTGTGTTGGATAAACCTTGTACACGTTGAGCCGGAATACTATAAACACCGTTTTTAACATAATTTAAAGCATGAGCCAATAAGGCTTCTGTTGGATCGCCAAAATCCTTAGTCGGATCATCATAATCTTTTACACCTGGATAATCTGTTGAGCCCGGTGTCATACCTGTATAATATCCACCCTGCCCTGCCGAGTTTTTTGTTTCAAACTCGGGTATATACATTTCGTATTTATTAATATCGATATCAAAAAAACCAACCGGCTTACCATAACTAGTGGTGCCAATTAGCTGTACATTTAAATGAGGTCGTAAATTGTTAATGGTTAACTCACTTGCTGAAGCTGTTGCACCTGTTACTATAAAAAACACACGGCTAATATTTAGCGATCCCTTTTTAGTAAACTTTGTAGTGTTACCAGCAACGGTATAGTTAAATTGGGCGTAGTTATAAAGGCTGTTGTTAGAAGCATCACGCCTTATCTGATTGGCAAGCAGAGTTTCTTGGTTGTTGACTAAAATATCATTAAAATAATAGCTATACATTGGTGTACCGCTTTTCGGTGCCGGAACAATCAAATTATCCAGATACTCTGCTGTTGATACATAACCACCACCATTATAACGCAAATCAACAACCAGGTCGGTAATGCCCTGAGTTTGGAAATAGTTAAAAGCGGCATCCAGTTTAGCATCTGCATTCGCGTCAGACGTAAATGAATTAAATACGACATAACCTACTATTTTACCGTTACCTGCATCAATAGTTTTATAGGTCAAAACAGGGTTTATAGTATAGCTAGCTGCATTTAAGATAACCTGGAATGTACTAAGATCTTGTTTTTGTAGCGTCATTGTTATAGTGCTGCTGTTTGCATAAGCGTTAATAATAAATTTTGTGTTTGTGCCCGAACCTCCATCATAAGACAGGTTAGAGTTGCCATTGATAGTAATGATCTTATAGCCACGTTTTACACCTGCCAAATCAGCCGGAGAACCGGGGTAAACATACTTTATACGCAGATCATTAACATCATTAAATAAGGGTGCAAAACCAAAATTGCTGTTTGTCCCATTTAACTGGGTTGATACTTGCCCTTCGTCAATAAATGAATATTTAGCTTCGCCTGGTGCGGCTGCGTAATATTCATAAGGCTGGCCAGTTTGGGGATTGATCTTATATTGCGATAACGCATCTACCTCTTTTGTTAATGCATCTAAATCACTACTACCCGTATATGATCGAGGATTAAAGCTGGAATAAGATGGCAAGGCATCATACCAATAATAGGCTTCTTTTGCATATATAAATACAGAGTCGCGCATTAAATCAAGCGCCGAACCTGTTTTTGATGGACCGGTAATTCCATTACCATCACTGGTTTTATCCTTCTTTTTACATGATGCTATAAAAACAGCAGCAAATAAAACTATTAGGTAAAATGCTTTTTTCATGGATAATAGTTAATTATATCAGTTAACGAAACATGGGTTAACAATGTTGTAACCAATGTTTACAAAAATTTATCAATTGTATAATAGTCAATTCCGCAAGCCTCTGCGCAAAGCGCACTTATTTCAGAATTTCCTATCATTAGTATATCTTTTCTTTTTAGATCATGTTCTTTCATTAATAAATGAAGCACATCTGGTTCGGGTATTGGCAATGTTTCTTCGGCAAAGTAGCAAGTTAAATAATTTTCAAGGCCATGCCACTCTGTTTGTTTAATTTTATTTAGCTGTAGCGCCGGGTTATCATTGGTTACAATAAATATTTTCTTACGGTCAACCACAATATCCTGCAACAAATCAAGCACAGCTTGATAGACTAATAATTTTAACGGTAGTTTAGCGGTGAGTAATAAATGTTGAAAGTTTATTCTATATTTCTCATCAACAGCAAACTTTTTCTTTACCTCATCAAACACATGCTCTTTGCCTTGAGTGCTGTAAGTGCCAACCATTAAATCAGTAATTACTTTTGCATCCAGCAGTTCATAATACTCCAGAAAACTTGCAAAAAGGTAATAAACCTGAAACAAATAATCTTTTTCGGGATAGATTACATTATCCAATTCAAACACAAATGCGGTTTTACTTTGATCTATATCGCTATACTTCATCACCCGTTACCTGTATATCTATATTATATTCTGTAAATAATTGTTTTGATTCCATCAAAAGCATTACCTCTTTATTATCCAATACGTAAATAATATCTATGGAGTTGTCCAGGCATAGGGCCAGCATTTCATGGGTGTAAGATATAGATTGCGGATTGGGCAATTTTATCATTTTGCCTTGCGCCAGCATAAAAGCAGGCAACTCATTATAATCGCCTAAAATAATATTATCGACAGCGTTCAATTTGTTTTTAAGGCGATGAGCCTGTGCGGAATTAGCAGAGGTAATTAAACTATTCACCTTATTGCACAATTAGGCCGTCGACCATTAAAACCTTACGATCTGATATATTGGCCAGGTCTTCGTTATGGGTAACAATTACAAAGGTTTGGTTAAAATCATTACGCAGTTTAACAAACAATTCATGCAGCTCGCGGGCGTTGGTCGAGTCAAGATTACCCGATGGTTCATCAGCAAATATTAGTGCGGGGTTGTTTATTAATGCCCGTGCAACCGCTACCCTCTGCTGCTCACCGCCTGATAATGTATTTGGTTTATGGTCTAACCTATGGCCCAATCCTAATAACTCTAAAAGTTCTGTAGCTCGTTTCTCAGCTTCGGGGCGTGATGTACCTGCTATATAAGCCGGTATACATACATTTTCAAGAGCGTCAAACTCGGCTAATAAATGATGAAATTGAAATATAAAGCCTATCTCGCGGTTGCGGAAGTTGCTTAGATTTTTGTTACTTAACTTATTTAGCTCAACATCATTAATAAATAACTGGCCCGAGTCTGGCTTATCTAGTGTGCCCAATATATTAAGCAGTGTACTTTTGCCGGCGCCTGACGCTCCAACTATAGTCACGATCTCTCCTTTTTGCACTTCAAAATCAACCCCTTTTAGTATTTGAAGTTGCCCGTACGATTTATTAATAGCTGTTGCTTTAAGCATGGGGTCAAAAATAGTAATTAGTGATTAGCAAATTAAAGATTAGTGATTAAAGATTAGTGATTAGGTTATTTATTTTGAAAAACGATGCGATTATTTTGTAAGAGTTATTAGATTTTAAGTTTTAAACAAAGCTGCCATATCAGCCTAATCACTACAAAGTAAAACTAATCTTTAATCTCTAATTACTAATCTTTAATTCCCAAACAAAATCATTAGATTTACCGCAAATTCTTCGATTAAGTATATATGAATATTCACGAATACCAGGGAAAGCAAATACTGAAAAGTTTTGGTGTAAGAGTACAGGAAGGCATTGTTGCCGATACTGCCGAACAAGCTGTTGAAGCTGCTAAAAAATTAAAAGAAGATTACGATTCAAGTTGGGTGGTAATTAAAGCGCAGATACACGCGGGTGGCCGTGGTAAAGGCGGCGGCGTTAAACTAGCTAAGAATTTAGACGAGGTTAAACAAAGGGCTACCGATATTTTAGGTATGCAATTAATTACTCCGCAAACCGGCCCCGAAGGTAAACTGGTACGTAAAATATTAGTTGCCCAGGATGTTTATTATCCAGGCGAAAGCGAAACCAAAGAGTTTTATATCAGCGTTTTGTTGGATCGTGCTAAAGGGCGTAACATCATCATGTACTCTACCGAGGGTGGTATGGATATAGAAGAAGTTGCCGAGCATACCCCACATTTAATATTTAAAGAAGAGATTGACCCTAAAGTGGGTTTACAGGGTTTCCAAACCCGTAAAATTGCTTTTAACTTAGGTTTATCAGGCGAAGCTTTTAAGGATATGACCAAGTTCATCGCTTCGTTATATAAAGCCTATGATGCTACCGACTCTGCCATGTTCGAGATCAACCCGGTATTAAAAACATCTGATAACAAGATACTAGCTGTTGATGCTAAAGTAAATTTAGACGATAACGCTTTATACCGCCATGCTGATTATGCTGCAATGCGCGATACTAACGAAGAAGACCCTACCGAAGTTGAAGCAG
>DHIR01000101.1 GCA_002403905.1 Mucilaginibacter sp. UBA4741 | reverse complement strand
AAGTTAAAAGCGATTTCCCTGAGATTAATACTAAAAAACGTCCTTAATACAATTCATATATTTACAACAAAGTCCGGTTAGTTTCTTACTACCGGACTTTTTATTTAACGAAATGGCTGTATTGTTTTACAAATGCCTTGCCTTAAACTGTGCTATATACAGGGATGTGGGTTCGAGGCCCTTTTTATTCTGGCCTTCCCAATATCCGTCATAACGGTCTTTAAAATGACCGGCATCTTTACCGCCATGCAAGCCAATGCAATAATTTTGCCCGCTTACCCAAGGTTGCTGCACCGCCGCTTTTGATACAGTGCAATTCCATACAACCTGTGTTACACCGCTCCAGCCATGGCCGCTGCCCATGTTGCCCCGGTCCTGTACGTTAAGTTCGCCGTCACTAACATAATTATCATATAGTGTGCCTGTTGCCCACCTGTGGTGCGGGCCCGCGTCGGCATGGGTTTTAGTGGCTGTGTTATTATAAAAAACATTTGGGCCGCAAACCCTTGCCCCGGTAACGTTATCATGGCGCCCGTCTTCGGCATGGCAATTCATAAACAGGTTAAGCTGCCCGGTATTGTTAAATGAATACCGCCTGCCGCCGGTAATAACCGATTTGGCATCGGTACATTTACAATCAGTAACCGTAATATTGCGCGATCCGTTTTCAGCGCTCACACAGGCATAGCCAAAATACTTTGATGATACGTTCCGCACCCACCCGTTCTCGGTATTCCTAATGGCAATAGCGGTCCACCCGTGGTTATCATCAGTAGCATTGGCATATTCCGATTCAAAGGCTATATTGTCCACACCAACCTCGCTGATGCGCCCGTTAAAGGTGTATTTATAAATGGCCCCGCCGCCATATTTAGTTTCCATTTGCATTACAACCGGGTTATCTATATAAACTTTGTTGCCCTCAATTTTAGTGATCATGCGTTCGTAATGCATATCGTATTCGCCGGCTTTCCATTGTTTGGTGCCCGGCCGCGCTACTATCTGGTCCATTTTAAGGTCATGTATCCAGTTTTCGGTGCTTGGCCGATATAAAATAATATTGTCGCCAACCTTGTACCCGGCAGCCGATTGTACATTAAATGACTTTGTACCCACCGGCACAAAATCGTCAGTAATTTTAACCCTTGTTCCGCTTACTTCTTTTACCGACCCTGTACCGGCAATATTCAGTAAGGTACGCTTGCCCGCGCCTGCGGCAATAATAACCGTACCGCCCTTGCCAGCCCCTTCGCCTTTAAGCACAATACCTCCCGTGCTGACGCGTAAGCTATCGGGCACTTTATAAATGCCCTTTTTCAGCAGGATAGCCCCGCGATAGCCGTTAGCATCGGGCGTTAGCTTTGATACCTCGTTAATTGCATCCTGTATAAGTTGCTGCCCGTTTCCATCTGCCGGTGCAGTAACGGTTTTAACTACGGGTATATCGGGTATAGGTTTGTCGCCTTCATGATAACCAACCCGGCTAAAATCGGGCAGGATATTTCCTTGTTCATCAGGGTGATAGGTTAGGGAACCATCCGGGTTAAGGGTTACTAATTTTGATTGCCATCTATCAGTAAAAGTAGTAAAGGCCAATGCTGTTAAAGCAGCTATTGAAAGGATGACGGTACTTTTAAGAAAATTAAACTTCATGGTTTATAATGGTTAGGTATTTTAATTTACAGGTTCAAGCCAAACGGTTTTTAATTTAAACAGTTCAGCGCCGCTATGCAGCGGATGTATGCTTAACCGGTACAAGCCGGGTTTTATAATGGTGGTTATGGCAATGGTTTGTTTAATAAAAAGTAAAGGCTTGTGGCTTTCATAGTCTGACGTTGGGAGCGTTTCAAACTGGTAGTTTTTTCCGTTCAAATTCATAACCCCCTCCTGCCTGGCCTGAGCGGGCGTGCAGGCATATTCTAATGTTACTTTATAATCGCCCGGCATAGTGATATTGGTGTTGAATAAAGCACCGTCTTCGGGTGTAGCCATATCTATGAGGCATGTGGTATGTTTCCAATCGCCAAAATAATAACTATAAGTAATGCTTTTGATCTGCGTTTTTCCTGAAGGATGTGCATTTATCGCATCAAGTGCGTTGGCCGCATATTGGTTTGATATCGTTACCGGAGCATCGGGGTTAAACGACAATGGTTTCCCCGCAAGCTCAACAGCTATGACCGTATTATACGCATCGGTTAAATAAGGTAGTTTAACATTAATGCCGCCGCGTGTTTTACTAAAAATAAGTGGCTGCTTAGTGGCCAGCAGGTATGCTTTTTTTATTTGGTACAGCCCCGGTATAAATATAAGCCCGTTGTTTGGGCGTTCAAAAACGTGGAGGTAAAGCTTATGTGGTTTGGCGGTTGTGAGACCCCAGGGTTGCGGGTTAATAAAACCTGCCGTAGTGCCATAAATAGCTTCGCCGTTTACTTTAAGCCATTTACCCACCTGCCGCAAATATTTAACAGAATATTCGGGTATCTGGCCGCTGCTGTCTGGGCCAACATTCAATATCAGGTTGCCGCCTTTAGATGATACGGTGGTTAACAACCGAACGATCTCTTTTGGTGTCTTAAAGTTGTAATCAAACTTACTGTAACCCCACGAATCGTTATGGGTAAATAATGCCTCCCATGCCCCGGTGGTTGATACCATTGCTGGTATTTCGCCATCGCCATAATCTTTAAAATCACCAAGCCCATTACCCACCCGGCTGCTGATGAGGCAACCCGGCTGTATCTTCCTTACATCATTGATAAGTTTTTGCGTTTTATCTTTGCTTAAACCTCCCGGCATATCAAACCATATTAACCCCAGCGGGCCGTAATTGCTTAACAGTTCTTTTATCTGCGGGATAGATTTGGTACGGTAATATTCCTGGTAATTCTTTTTAGTTTCATCAAAATCCCATTTATTGCCGCCGCCGTTAGGTTCATGCCAATCTAAAAACTGAGAATAATAAAAACCAAAATGCAAACCAGCATCGCGCACGGCTTGTGCAAGCGGCTTCATGGGGTCCTGGTGATAAGGCGTAGCTTTTACAATATTAAAATCAGACACCTTTGAATCAAACATGGCAAAGCCTTCGTGATGTTTGGCTGTTATCACCATGTATTTCATCCCGGCATCTTTCGCGAGTTGAGCCCATTCCTTCGCATTAAATTTAGTTGGGTTAAATTTTTTAGCAAGTGCCGCATAATCTGCCGCCGGTATTTTGCCCCGGTTCATCATCCACTCAGATATGCCATAGTAATTTTTACCCTGCCATACGCCCCCCGCCTGGGCAAACAGGCCCCAGTGAATAAACATACCAAATTTAGCGTCCTTAAACCATTGCTGGTTAGGGTTTGGCACAGCCGATACTTCTTTGTCCCATCGCTTTATTTCCTGCGCGTTGGTTTTGATGAAAATAAGCTGAGTTAATAGCAGTATGATAAATAAATGTTTCATTAATAAACTTTAGTTCAATGTAAATTGAGCAATAATATCGTTTTAATCATTCTACTTTATTGGCTTGTTGTTCAACTTAAATAACAGTAGCAACTATGTTACCTAATTACCTCTTTGGTCAATAAAATGGTATGCCAAAATGCTTGCATAATATGTTAATAGCGGATAATAATTTAAAGCAGTTTACGCTATTTTTGATCTGTAACTATAAAACTATAATATGATAAAATTGAGCCGCGCCGTGTTGCTGCAAATTATGTTGCTGATCTCGATTAATTATGTCGGCGGCGCCCAGTCACTAAAAAATGCTATTCAGCCTGCAATTAAAAACGCCGGTTTTAAAATGGAAGGTTATATACTCTGGTGCCCATCGGTTATTAAAGTGGGCAATACTTACCACATGTTTGCGTCACGCTGGCCTCAAAAATATGGATTAGCCGGCTGGACAACTTACTCAGAAATAGTACGCGCCACATCCGATAACCTATACGGGCCATACACTTTCCAGGAAGTTGTGATACAAAAACGCGCAGGCAAATGGGATAAAGAGCGGGCGCATAACCCCAAAATAGTTAAAGCTGGCGATATTTATGTTTTATATTATATCTCATCGGCAAATAAAACAGGTTATGCCTGGGCCCGGTCAATAACAGGGCCATGGAACAGAATCGATGCCGAAGCAATGCCTTTTTCAAATCCGGCACCCTTGGTAAAAAAGGATGGAAGTATTTATGTTTTCGGGCGTAAAACCGTGAACAACATCCGTATTGCCCAAGTATATACTGCCCCCGCGTTTAACGCGAAATATACTTTACAACGGGACGGCTCAAATGTATTGCCCGATAATAATGAATTGGAAGACCCAACAATTTGGTGGGCGTCAAATCAATACAATGTATTACTAAGTGATTTTAATGGCAAGCTAACCGGGATATCAAAAAGCGGAGCGCAATATTATTCAAAGGATGGGATAACTTATAAAGCTGTTTCAAAAGAACCGGTTTATGACAAAATGGTAACCTATGATGATGGCACTACACAAATCTTTAAAAGGCGTGAACGCCCTTTTGTTTATCCCAATGAAAAAGGTGAGATAACTGCCTTGTTTACAGCCTGTCTAACTCCTGAAGAACAATCATGGATAGTAGTTAACCCGGTTAAAAATTATGTGCCGCCTGAGTTTTAAATAATTTTAATAAAAGGAAACAATACGAAGGTTTAATAAAAAATTATTTATAATTTACAAATATAGATCAAAAATGAATAAGCTCTCGGTAATTACACTGGTACTATTATCCTTATTGATATGTAGCGGCAATAGTATTGCGCAACAGATGGCATTTGCTAAAAGGCAGGTTGTCACTCCTAAAGGTAAAAGCCAATGGGTTTACCGAGGCAGGGATGGTAAATTAGTATATAAAAAAACACCCGAAGGTGATAAAATTATGGACTTTTCCTACGCGGGTTATATGGGTGGCGGGGTAGCCCTTCCAACTGTTCCGGTGAAAGTTAAAGTTAAACCCTCAGGCGGTGATGATGATACGAAATTAATTCAATCGGCAATAAATGAAGTTGCTGCTATGCCAATGGAGAACCATTTCAGAGGAGCAGTGCTATTGGAGGCCGGAGTGTATACTTGCGCCGGCTCTATCAATATATCAGCTAGTGGGGTGGTGTTACGGGGTAGCGGCAGCAGCAGGGAAGGTACTGTGATAAAAATGACAGGCGCCCGTCATACAGCAATTGTAATAGGTGAAGGCAGAAATCCGCGTGTTCAACAAACAGGAAATGACGCATTTGTTTCAGTTGAAACTACAATTACAGACAATTATGTACCATCAGGTGCCATTTCGTTTAGAGTAGTTGATACCAAAGGATTGGCGGTTGGCGATATGATTGAGATCAGGAAGCCGGTAACTGAGCAGTGGATTCATTTCATGAACATGGATAACCTTACCCGTGATGGTAAACCACAAACCTGGCTACATACCGGAACCAATCTTATTACCCGACGCACTATCACAAAAATTCAGTTGAATACTATTACTATCGATGTTCCGCTTTCTGATAATATTAACTCTAAATATATTAACCCGTTAAAAACAGCGGTAGTAAAAATCCAGCCCCCTGCATTGGTTACAAATGCCGCTGTTGAAAATTTACATATACAGGCCCCACCTATGGAAATGAGCTATCATCAGGCTCCTTATTCCGCTTTGAAGATCAACGGGCAGGATTGCTGGGCTAAGGAAATTAAAATTGAAGAAACAATGAACAGTGTAAGTATCACCGGCAAACGAATTACACTGCAATTGATAGATATTACGCGCACTGTACCTAATTTAGGTGCCTCAAAACCTGCTGAGTTTGCCCCTAACGCAAGCCAGCTTTTATTAGACAGATGTTCGAGTATAGGCGACAATATATGGCATGCCGCTACAGGTGGCGGGTTATCCGGGCCTATCGTTATGCTTAACTGCACTTTTGGCGGTAATGGGCATATTGAGGGGCACCAACGGTGGACTACAGGCATACTCCTGGATAATTGCAGATTGCCCGAAGGCGGGATTGACTTTAAAAACCGGGGCTCCATGGGTTCGGGACATGGTTGGGGTACCGGCTGGTCTGTAGCCTGGAATTGTATAGCTAAAGAGTATGTAGTTCAACAGCCGCCGGGTGCCTATAATTGGATGATTGGCTGTATCGGGCCAAACATTCCAACACCACAGCCTTTTAATACATCCCCAATGCTTTCTCCCGGTATTTCCGACTCGCAGGATATACCGGTATCGCCCCAAAGCCTTTACCTGGCTCAATTAACTGAACGTATGGGGGTGCAGGCTATAAAAAATTTAGGTTACGATCCTGGTGATCCGAACATGTTTTCTTCTGAATTAGCAAAAGGGAGAAGTGAACCGATACAGACAGCAGTTAACGTTTTTGGAAGAGACCTGGCCGCATTTAAATATGCTAATCCAAGTAATATCCGTAGTGGCAAGTTAGCTTTTGGTGGCGAAAAGGCCTTTGACAGCGATAACAAAACCTATTGGACTACTAATGAGAATATTACCGAAGCCACCCTTGAAGTAGACCTTGAAAAACCGCAGATGGTCCACGTAATTGAACTTCGCGAACCTAAAGGCTTAAACCATGTTCAGGCCTATAAAGTAGAAGGAATGGTTAACAGCGATTGGAAGCTACTTTCAGAAGGAACAACCATTGGAGACAGAAAGGTGGATAAATTCACCCCTGTATTAGCCTGGAAAGTAAGGCTTACCATTATTAAAGCAAACGCATCCCCTGCTATAAGTACCTTCAGTATTTATGGGATAAAATAATTTATTATACACCAAACTCTATTTTACCGATGAATGCTTTATTAAATACAGTGCAAAATTGTTAATAGCTATGTAATTATTGGCTTTCATTACGGTCAATTTTACCTTCCACGCCGTAACTTCAGGAAATTTAATAACCAGGTTGTCTCCAATGGTTGTTCCTTCTGAAAGTAGCTTCCAATCGCTATTTACCTGGGCTTCAATTTTGTAAGCTTCTATGCGCTTGCCTAAAGCTTCGCTTAGCTGCAAAGCATTAATATTAACTGGCCCTTCCATATCAATTTCAAAAAAACCGGCAGTAATGCCATCATTAGTGGCCCAATAGGTTTTGCTGTTCCCGTCAAGTCCTTTCTCCCCGCCAAATTTGCGGGTATTACCCCTTACATCACTCGTATTTACCGGGCGGCCAAATGCCATGTTTATGCCCAGTGTTTTATTGATATCCTGCTTAACAGGTAATGGCTTTACTAATTTATTGGCAAACATGGCCGACGTATTACCCGCATAATTAATATTTTTCAATGCCTTTTTACCCAGGCGTTCGGCTAATTGCGCCAGGTAGAGGCTGGGTATAGCAACCGGCACACGATACGAATCAAAAAAACCCTCACCTAAAATAGGGCTGCTATCAAACAGGCGGGCGGTTTGTTGCCGTTCCCCTATACAGCCAATGGCCCAATTAGCTGCCCCCGGCGGGTTTTGAATGATATAAGTTTTAGCTATACAGTTCCATGCCACGGCCCAGCCCATTGTCCACCCGTGGCCCGAGCCTGCCACTCCACGGTTCATGAAATCAATACCGCCATCTTTAACCGTACAATTATCAACAAGCAACCCGGTTGCCCATCGCTGATGTGGCTGTATGCGGCTTCCTATGCCCCTAAAGGTGCAATTAAGTAAAACGTTTGGCCCGGACACAAGTGAAGATGTCCATACAAAATAGGTATTGCCCCCGGTGATTTCACAACGGTCGATAAGGTTTTGGCTGCCTTCCAAACTAAAATCACTGGGTTTGGAAGCTCCAAGGTTAGTATATGTATGACTAATAATTACACGCTCCATCGTAATACGGTTACCTGCCAGTACCGTTGTATTCATGGTTTCTTTACAAAACACGTTTTTTACCCAGCAGTCATCGCCACCAATACGGATACCCGAGTAAGGGGCATGCGCGTAATCTATTTCCAGCGGTGGACACTCAATACGCAGGTCTTCTACGCCAACCCGGGTAATGCGCGGTGATGGCCGGTATTTAGCCACGATTGTACCGGGCGGGTTTAAGTATTGGGCATTATATGAATCAGGCAGCGGCACATCTATACTAATCCTGCTGCCGTTTATGTTTGTAATTTTTCGTTTAATAATTTCTTTTGCCGATTTACGGAGCCACGTTTGTGGTTTACCATCGCGGCTCAAGTTATCCATTTGCATAAAGTGCAGCCACGCCGCGGTTACCGGCCTGCTGATTATCAAAGTATCGCCAACCGAAAAACCTGTCGCATCAACCACCGTAAAAACGGTTGCCCCTGATGGTACGTAAGCATCAGCAAAGGTTGTTTTTTTGCTGCCCTCGTTATTGTCAGCTTTTTCTGTGCGGCCTAAAGGTATATTGGTGTTATTTACACCAATAACAATGGCTGTATGGTGGGGGCCGGTCATTTTTATCACAGTGCCGCCGTTTGCGCTGTCACTCCCACGTAATACTACGCCGCTTGCCGATATTGTCAGGGAACCCGAACAGGTAAATGTCCCCGTGCTTAACTGCACCGCCCCGCGAAAGCCGTTTATTAGAGGCATGGCAGCTACTTCATTAATGGCATTTTGTATAAATTGGGTATCATCATTGCCACCGGTGGCTTGTACCACGCGCTTTACCGGCACTACCGGCAACCTTACGCCACCACCCATATAACCGGCGTGCGAAAAATCCATTATCCTGTCGCCAGCGGCGGTCGTTTTATACGCCAGTTTACCATCCTTGCCTATATATACCCATTGGCTTTTACCTTTTTGTGCCCAAACTATATTTGCCATTAGCAGGCATAATACACATACAATATATTTTTTCATTAAATAGAATTAAAGAGATTTAAGTGATATAAAAAATCTTTTTGGTTTTGAGAAAGTTATACTTGTAACCTTAATTTACTGATTTATCTTCACCGGTATTTTCAAAATGTATTGGCGTTACCGCTTTTCGCCGCCATCAATAGTAATGTCTTCTTTTTCCGTTACCTTCTACATTTAAAAATGCTGCTGCCGGGGTTAATAGCTGCAATGCGTATAGTAATGTATTATGCACTTTTGTAAACCTTAGCAGTTGGGTACTGGTATTGCCCTGCGCGCTTAAAGCCAATATAGAAGCATCGCTTATATTGTCAAATATTACAGCGGGTCGCACAGCAGGTGTTTGCATTTCAAACCGGGGCATATCTATCTGGTTATACTCGCCTGCCACCTTTGGCACATCGCGAACCGCAGCCGGTGATGATGTTAACAAACCACCTCCTAACGCTGCCATTGTAGCCGACCCCAGCCAGCTTCGGCAGTGAAGCGTTTTATGATCAGGATTCTTCATTTCTATGTATCAAAGAGAAGTTAGGTTTGATGGGGCAATTAAAGTAATATTAACATGCAAATAGTAAACCTCATTTACATGATATTCAGCTTAATTGGTTTTTAACACATCTATCTACCCTGAAAAACTCATTTTTGAGGATTTAAAAGAACGAACCGCAACTGTTAGTAATCCTTTCAAGATCACCTATTTGATTAACAAGAAGTTAAGTGAAAATATAAACGGGACAATAGACCAAGATTTGGTGTTGTCCCGCTGGGTGATCTGGGAACACTATGTTTTTATTACCGACCTGTAAATGTGTTATTTATAGATTTAAATTAGGTTAATACCCTTCAAGTACCCCCGTATTTAAATTGATCTTGTTCGTGTTTTAATGAACGATTTTGATATCGTAAATATATGGGATAATCTTAAAAAATCACAAAGGAAAATCAATCTTTTAAACGGTTATATCCGAGTAATGTCTTACTGATTTTTCTTTACGATATTCAGATTCTTTGGAAAAGCCCGTGCTGTTTTGTGGCTACCTGTATCTTTATCATTAATAGGGAGTTTATCGGCAACCTTATATTAAAAGGGATGGCAGGACGCCATCTCGACTTGTAAATATCTTAATTTCAATATATTAGGAACACTATTCCAAACTGTTCACCTTATTGTTCATATCGCTATTTTTTGGATGCCTAAAGATACCATATTTATCAATATAAAATAAAATTATTGGGTAGTGTCTCAGGGAAATCGCTTTTAACTT
>DHIR01000120.1:4461-5656 GCA_002403905.1 Mucilaginibacter sp. UBA4741 | reverse complement strand
GAAGCAATTAATTGGTATGAGGCCGCGTAAAAGCTTTTCCAGCCGGTTTCATTCCTTTCAAAATTGGCGTAAAAGGCATCGTTTAAATCTTGTTTTAAAATAGACTGCGAGTTTTTAAAGTTAATGTACCAGGCAACATTGCTTCTTTCGGCTATCAGTTTATCAAACTGGTTATACTGCAGTATTTTGTTTTGAAATTTGTGGTTGATGTAAGAGTCGTAATAACTTTTTAATTCCGACTCACTGTTGGCCAATATCAAATAGTTATCAATGATCATAAACCATGGATGATTAAACGCGCTAAAGGCATCGCCCAATAAAAAAAATGGGAGCTTGTTGTAATTTAACTGGCCCACATCGTCATTGCTCATTTTACTTATGTATTTCATTACCGGCTTAAACGCGCTGCCATCTTTTAAACTGATGATGGCAATTTTTTCCATATAGCGGGTAGTAACTACGGCAAACTCATTGCTTAATACCTGGTTAAATTCGGCTATCAAATTAATGCCGGTTTCGGCTTTTACTTTAGTAAATATCGAATCTTTCTCGTGCTGCATTTTGGCTTTAATCTGCCAGTCGGACAGATCAGACTTGAATTTTTTAGGATCAGATACCGCGAAACTTATACTATAGGCTGTAGTTGATGGAAAAATATCTTTTAAATGGTTGGTAACGGGTTGCTGCCCCGCAAATAAATTTAAATAGTTTGATGACTGATTAGATTGAATATTTGAAAATCCGGTAAATAATAACGCATCGCTTTTAAAGTTAAGGTTTAGGGCGGCAAGCGCCGGCAGTAACCTAAAACTTTTAAAAATGTCGGTATTTTTATTTTTAAATAACGCCTCAAACAGTGGGTTCAAGCAGTTGTAATTGATGTATAGATTAGCCAGAGAATTTGTGTTTTGCTGAGCGGGCAGCATTAAAAAATGTTGCTGGTTTTTTTGTGGGACATAATGGGCGCTTTGTGCTATCAACTCTTTTGAAAAACTTCCGGTGTAAATGCCATCTTCTTTGTTAATCAGGTAAAACCGCTTTTTTAATATGCCTGAGTAGATTGTATAGGCATTTTTTCCATCAATAGTGCCGGGCGTAACTAATAAGCTTTTGCTTGATTGGCTCGGCAGCTTATCCATATCAGTCGGGTTAAAACCTTTTGATGCAGCAATGGTGATCAATAATTCAATTGTAT
>DHIR01000120.1:3050-4309 GCA_002403905.1 Mucilaginibacter sp. UBA4741 | reverse complement strand
CAATTGTATGATCTTTTAGTGGATGTAACGATATGAAAGTATTTTGGCCCGTAAAGTGTTTTTGAAGAGATGGATTTGCTAGCAACTGGTTACGCAAGGTGTCCAGATCAGTCAGTTGCTTTTGGCCAATAACATCGGCAAAGAGTTTATTACCGTTAAAAATATCATAAAAGCTGTCTTCGTTATTAAATTCAAGCACCAGCGCGGCGTTATCGGGGATAGTGCGCATGGTTTCGCTGTTGTATAAACCGGGGGTATTTAAATTTTTAAAATAGACAACTGTTATAGCGGCGGCGGCTACAAGCAAAATTATTGTGGTAATAATTAATCGTCTCATAAATAGTTTACGCTGCAAGTTAGATTTTTACGGCGAGGCATTCAAGTAATACTTTCAATTGGTTAACTTAGCCTTTTAAATTTACCATGAATAAGTCAATAATTATTACCGCTTCTATATTTGGCATGGTGGCTGTTTTAGCCGGTGCCTTTGGCGCGCATGGCCTGAAAGCATTAATTGAACCCGCACAATTAGCGGTATGGCATACCGCTGTCGAGTATAATTTTTACCATGTTTTTGCCTTGTTGTTTGTTTCAACATTGCCTCAAAATAAAACTAAGTGGGTTACCGTCAGCTATTACATGTTTACGTTTGGTATTGTGTTTTTTTCGGGATCATTGTACCTGCTAGCCTGTCGCGAACTATTACACATGGACTGGCTTTGGATAATGGGGCCCATAACCCCGGTTGGTGGTTTGCTTTTTATTGTGGGATGGCTGTCGCTTGCAATGGCTGCAACCAGGATAAGATAACGTATGCTTGAATTTGCCGAAGCACCATACGCTGATAGAAAAACACTTTTTGTAGAGGTGATTTTGCCGCTTGCTATAGCTAAGAACTATACCTATAGGGTGCCTTTCGAGTTAAATAGCCTAATTGCCATAGGCAAGCGCGTTGTTGTGCAGTTTGGTAAGAGTAAGCTCTATACGGCTGTTGTGTCCGCTATAACCGAGCATCCTCCCGAAAAATATGAAGCCAAATATTTACTGGAGATTTTAGATGACCGCCCCGTTGTAACCCAACAACAACTACATTTTTGGAAATGGCTGGGCGAGTATTATATGTGTAATGATGGCGAAGTAATGAATGCCGCGCTACCATCAGCTTTAAAACTAGCCAGCGAAACCAAAATAGAGCTAAACAAGGAATTTGAATACGATAAAGCTACCCTGCACGATAAAGAGTTTTTGATAGTTGAGGC
>DHIR01000120.1:0-2736 GCA_002403905.1 Mucilaginibacter sp. UBA4741 | reverse complement strand
AAAAACATCATCAATATATCCGAAGAGGTGAGCGACCGTTACAAACCCCGTAAGCGTACTTTTTTAACGCTTAGCCCGGTATATCAAAGCCAGGATAATTTAAAGGAGCTGTTTGCTATACTGGAGAAGCGCGCCCCCAAGCAGGCCGATGCTGTACTAGCTTACATTAAACTGGCGCGTCATCAAAAAACTATATCAAAAAACGAATTAATAGAAGAGAGCGGTGCAGGTGCTTCAAGCATTGCTTCATTAATTGAAAAAGAGATATTAATAGCCGAAGAAAAGAATGTAAGTCGCCTTTATTTTGAGGAAGAAGACCTGGATGCGAATTTTGAATTAAGTGAGCAGCAACAACAAGTTTTAACGGATATAAAACAGCAGTTTGAGAAAAAAAATGTGGTATTGTTGCATGGTGTTACTTCATCCGGCAAAACGCAGATCTATATCAGGCTGATAGAGCAGATGATAACGCAGGGCAAACAGGTGCTTTACTTACTGCCCGAAATTGCCCTTACCACGCATATTATTGAGCGACTACGTCAATATTTTGGAGCAAGCATAGGTGTTTATCACTCTCGTTTTAATGATAATGAGCGGGTAGAGGTTTGGCAAAAGGTGTTGAACAATGAATATAAGATAGTGCTGGGCGCACGTTCATCTGTATTCCTGCCGTTTGCCGATCTGGGAATGATCATTGTAGATGAAGAACACGAAACCTCCTACAAACAATTTGACCCGGCACCGCGCTACAACGCCCGCGATGCTGCTATATTTTTAGCCAATATGCACCAGGGTAAGGTATTGCTGGGTTCGGCTACGCCATCGTTCGAGAGTTATTTTAATGCCCGCATCCATAAATTCGGTTTTGCCGAGTTAACCGAGCGTTACGGCGGTGTACAACTGCCTACTATTGAAGTTGTAAGTATTGCCGAAGAAACCAAAAAGAAAACCATACAATCGCATTTTACAAGTGTGTTGATGGCCGACATACAAACCGCGCTTGTTAATAAAGAGCAAGTGATATTGTTCCAAAACCGCAGGGGCTATGCGCCGGTTTTGCTATGCAAAATATGCGCCTATACGCCTAAATGTATCAACTGCGATGTAAGCCTTACCTATCATAAACATAGCGGCAAACTACATTGCCATTATTGCGGGTATAAGGAAGATACACCATCCATTTGCCCGGCCTGCGGATCGACACATTTGGAGTATCGGGGTTTTGGTACCGAGAAAATAGAAGATGAGCTAAGTATTATTTTGCCCGATGCACGTATTACTCGTATGGATTTGGATACCACCCGATCTAAAAACTCGTTGCAAAATATATTGAATGATCTGGAGGAGAAAAAGATAGACATATTGGTAGGCACACAAATGGTAGCAAAGGGCCTTGACTTTGCCGATGTTACCGTAATAGGTATTATTAATGCCGATAGCTTATTAAAATATCCCGACTACCGCGCCAACGAACGTAGTTACCAAATGCTGGCTCAGGTAAGCGGCAGAGCAGGCCGAAGGGGTAAGCAAGGTAAGGTGGTGATACAAACTTATGATCCATCGCACCGGGTGATAAAACAGGTGATAGAAAACAATTATAGCGATCTGTATTTTACTGAGATGGAAGAGCGGAAAGCTTTTCATTACCCACCGTTTTATCGTATTATCAATTTAGATATAAAACATAAAAACCCCGAGATACTCCATAACCAGGCTACTTACTTAGGCAACCAATTACGCAAGCATTTTGGCGACGAAAGAGTGATAGGCCCCCAGGTGCCGCTGGTTAGCCGAATACGTAATTATTATATCCAATCCATTATGCTCAAGTTCGAGAAGGACGGCATATCTATCAATAAAGTAAAAACTACTATAAGGGAGGTGATAACCCAGTTTCAAACTACCAAGCTAAGTAAAGGCAGTGTGGTTCAACCAGATGTAGATCCATACTAGATCTTGCTATAAAAATGCAGTAAATCCTATTAACTTTGGGCAACAATGGGATATAAGTTTATAGATAATTACCGCGAACAAGGCGCAAGAAAAAAGCTGGTAGAAGAGTTGAAAAGAAAAGGAATTGAGGATGCGCACGTACTGGCCGCAATAGGCAAAATTACCCGCCACTTTTTTTTCGATGAAACTTTCTGGAACCAGGCTTATAAAGACATCGCTTTCCCGATAGGCGAGGGGCAAACTATTTCGCAACCCTATACCGTAGCGTATCAAACCGAATTACTGCACATAAAAAAAGGTGATAAAGTACTGGAGATAGGTACCGGATCCGGCTATCAAACCTGCGTACTGATTGAAGTTGGTGCCAAAGTTTACACCATTGAGCGCCAGGAGAAACTGTATGAGCGTACCAAACTTATCCTGCCCAAAATGGGCTATAAAGCCAAATTCTTTTTAGGCGATGGCTCTAAAGGTATAGCCAGCCATGCACCTTACGATAAGATCATTGTAACAGCCGGCGCACCCACTGTTCCCGAGATACTATTAAATCAACTAAATATTGGCGGTATATTGGTTATCCCCGTAGGCGATGAGCAATCGCAAAAAATGGTTACCATACTAAAAGTTGGTGAGCACGATTACGAAAAACATGTTTTGGATACGTTTAGGTTTGTACCGTTAGTAGGAGAGCGAGCCTGGTAAACCCCCTAACCCCCTGAAGGGGGAACAATATCGGATAATGAATGAAATAATATTATAGTTAACGTGTTGTGCGATTAAAAA
>DHIR01000211.1:17328-19619 GCA_002403905.1 Mucilaginibacter sp. UBA4741 | reverse complement strand
CAAAAGGGAAGGATAAGGAATGAGTGTAACAAATCGGGCTTTTTATAGGAAAATAGTTAAAAAAATTTTAACGTATTCTCTCAGCGACAATGGTTTATAATAAAGAATATAGTAATAGATAAAATAATTTTCAATGAGTTTCTTAAATACACACTTTGACCGAATTGAAACTGACAAGGACAATTACTATACTACTGATCGAAATACTAAGCCAAGAGGTAGTACAGATTATCAAGGATTTATAAAGTGTAAACTTATCCATTCAAATTTCCTTTCGCTCATTATCCCTGACCTAATTTACATAATGGATAATGATACAGATTTTAGTTGGTTTCAATTCTACTCGTTTGTGCCAAATATCATTTGTCAAATTTCCGAAAATGAGATATTTGGCACTATTTATATAGACATCTCATGCGGGCATTCATTACGAATAACTATTTCGAATCAAGATCATTTGACTAATTATCCTGATGATTCTAATCTATTCAGGTGTAGAATCACTGGTCCTGCCGATTTATTAACATACAGTACAGGCCGGGGAAAAGTTATAAATAATATTCCTCATATAACTTTATATCATCATACACTTCCCGCTATAGTAGATTTAATTAATGGGTCATTAAACTATCGGGGGTCTCTTTGGAATTACCAGGGCACGAAGAAACTTGAAAATATAAATTATGCTTATTTTACTAGTCTTGACGTGATAAATAAGCAATCAGACCTGAGAATGATTGCGATGTCTACGAATGGGGAAATTATATTAAGAAAGGATTTAAGTGATGAAGTAATCACAATTCCAGTTTACAGAGAAAGTACTTCGAATAGAACTGCGACCCTACAACAATTTATTGATTCAACTCTAATATTAAACAATCATTTATGGAGACATCGGGATGAATATGGTATTCACTATGAAATCTGTGGTGCATTTATTTATAGAATTGGATTAGTACCAAACTCTCCATTGCCTTTTAAAGACAACATAATTACCAGAGTGCATAATATTAAAACCACTGGTTATATTGTTTTAGGCGATGCAACAAGAGAATCAGGATTGCTCGCCCCATATGATGAAGAGAATACTAAATATATTTTCAAAATAGAGCCATTTCACCACAACTCAAATAATATCCTGAATTTCTGGATTCAAAATGCCAATACAGATTTATTTAATGGAATAAATATTGAAATGCAAATATTTGCCCCACATTAACGTCACCTTATTCAAAATTTAGTGGTTTAAATGATTATACGTCAGAAAGCCTCAAAATTTACAACTATTATCCCAATCATCATCCTTATGTTTCAACTATATCATAAGTTGCTAATAATCAAACTATTCAAAAATTTATTCAAATCTCTCCCTGGCGCAAGGTACTGTCACAAAGGATTAATTACCACTTCAAACTCTTCCAAATTACATCAAACACATCCGTAGGCAAAACATCCTTCTGCACATCATCCGTTATTAAAACAGCCTTATACTCATCGGCAATATTAGTACGCCCATGCGAGCCTTTGATCAGCGTGGCATCCAACGGGATCACATCCATTACATACCTAAAACCAGCCAGTTTGCGAGCCAGTTTATAGGCTGCGCGGGCTTTAGAGGTCATGAACATTTCAACGGGGTCGTAACCCGGTTTTTTATGGATATCAACGCAGCGCGCATAATCGGGCGCTACGGCATCATCCAGCCAAAAGTAGTAGGTGAACCAACTATCCTTATCGGCCACCGCCACAATATCGCCCGAGCGCTCGTGGTTAATATGGTGTTTCTTTTGCTCTTCCTTATCCAGTATCAGCTCAATGCCTTTTACATTTTTAAGCAGGGCCTTTACCTTTTCGGTAACTGATGCATCGTTAATGTAAATATGCGCTATCTGGTGATCGGCGACTACAAAGGCTTTTGACGCGCCCGGGTCCAGCAGTTCCAGTCCGCGCTCCACGCGGATCTGCAACAGATCATTCTCACGGAATAATCGGTTTAAATGTACCGGGTTACTTACCGGCGCAATACCATATTCGGACAGGATAATGATCTCCGCATTCTTCTTTTTATAAAACGTCACCAATTGCTCAACAACCGCGTCTATCTCGTTCAGTTCTTTGCTGATCTTTGACAGATCGGGGCCAAACTTTTGCAGGCAATAATCCAGGTGAGGCAAGTATATGGTTGTAAGCGTTGGGTTATGCAGATCATCGTTCAACATGGATGCATCGGCTATCCACTGGGTAGATTTAATATTGGCCCCAGGCCCCCAAAATTGAAATAACGGGAATTG
>DHIR01000211.1:0-17167 GCA_002403905.1 Mucilaginibacter sp. UBA4741 | reverse complement strand
GGCATTTTACGGCCATCGGCCAAATATTGTGGGCGCGGGGTTACCGAGTAATCGGCGGTAGAATACATATTATACCACCAAAACATATTGGCGCTGGTAAAGGCAGGGTCCTCTTTTTTGGCCTTGTCCCAAATCTTGTCGCCGTTAACCAGTTTGTTTGATTGTTTCCAGAATTTCACTTCCGAGTCGGCATGATCATACCAGCCATTACCCACAATGCCGGTATCAGTTGGCCATTTTCCGGTTAGGTATGTCGACTGCACCGAAGTAGTAACCGCAGGCAAAACAGGCTCGATAGTAGTGATATGCCTGTCGGCTATATGTTTTTTTATAAACGGGGTGTGTTCGCTTATTACAGATTTTGATAAGCCAACAACATCTATTACAACCGTTTTCTTCATGACAGATAATTTTATAATTGGTCCAAAACCCAGTTCAATTCGCGTGCTATCGAATCATTTATAGGCAATTTCTTAGCATCGGGCAAAACACCCCAAGTATAGGTTTCTACTTCCAAATGAGCGGTAAAGGCTTTATTTTTTTGGATATTTAATACTGTAATAATATCTGATTGTGTCGACTGTACCAAGCCATATTCCTCGGTAAATATAGGCACATGGAAATGAGCCCGCCATTGCTCAACCAACGGGTTTTCAATATCTGCCAAAGCTTCGGGCAGGTCGGGATAACGTATTAATTTGCCGCTTATTTTTTTAGCAACTACCTGGTGCAAGTAAGTAGATTCATCAAACCGGGCGAAGGCGTCTTTAATACCTTCCCGCAAATCTACATCTTCAGGCAATACCGCGTTTAGCGCCGCGCTGATCTGGATCTTACCTACTTTTAACCCTTTGGCAGCCAACTCATCAACAACTTGCTGATGCGGCTCGTAACCAATGGCAAAGTGGCAAACATCATAACATAAAGTAATATGCTGCTTAATTAATAGCTCGGCTTCATCCGCAGGCACCTTAAATTTTTGAGCGATACGTTCCTTACCCATCGGCAGCAAAACATCTTCATACCAGGTAATAAACTCGCGGCCGGTTTCTAAAACGCCATCCGGTTCGGGCTCAATATCCAGGTGCATATTGATGCCCTTGTCGCGGCTTATCTTTATTAGCTCTTCGGCAACTGTTAAAATGTTTGCTGTCGCGATGTTTTTGGCTTCCTGTAATTTTTCATCGGTTTTATACCAATGCTTATAGCTTAATGGCGAGGTGGATATGCCGCCATCCATACCTTTGGGCAATAAATGGGCAAGGATATGGAACATGCGCAACGTGTAATCAACCCGCAATTGGGTTGTCCAGTCGGGCGCATGTACCTGGTCTTTAACGGCGGTATGATGAAACTCGCCATACGGGAAACCATTCATGGTAAAAACATAAGCATCCTGCTCGGTAAGCCATTGTTTAAACGCTGCTAAATTTTCGGGTTTATCCAGCTCAACGCTTGCTACGTTTGATAAACGCAAGCCAATCCCCATAGATCTATCCGCAGATACCTGTGCCTTTATACTCGAAAAGTTCTGTTTTAAAGCAGCAAAATGCGATGGCCAGTTTTCGCCGGGATGGATATTGGTACAGTACGTTAAATGTCCGATAGCTAGTTGCATGTTTACATTTGGTTTCTTTATAGTCGAAAACTTTGCGGCGAAAACTCACCCGCTCTTTGCTTCACTCGACCACCCTTTCTTCGCCTTTGGCGGAAAGAGGGTTTTCTTTTTTATACCTTCCCTAACCGTCTTTCCCGCTTGCGGAAGAGGAGGGTCGACCAGCGTAGCGTAGTCGGGGTGAGTTAACAGCACATGTTCATTACACCGCGCTTACCGCAGCATATTCATGCTTCAAAATCTCACCGGCTTTTTTAATCAAAGCCGCATCCATTTCATGCACCTCTACCCCTTCGCCAATGTTATTAAGCAGCATAATGGTTAGTTCGCCGCCCAGGTGTTCTCTAAATTCTTGCAGCCCTATTAATATCGGGCTATCATCGCCGGTTATTTCTAATAGTGGGTGGGTTATTTCAAACCCAATCTTTTTTATCAGGTTAACCACGCGGTGCGTTTCGTCTTCATTTATTTTGCCGGCCAGGTTAGAGTAAACGGTATCTAACGCTATACCCATGGCAACCGCCTCGCCATGAAAAACTTTAAAATTGGTTAACTGCTCCAGCTTATGCGCGCTCCAATGCCCAAAGTCCAACGGACGGGATGAGCCTTTCTCGAACGGGTCAAGGCCGGCGATATGGTTCAAGTGCAGTTCGGCACAACGTTTTATTAAGTATTTCATGGTATCCATATCGCGGGCCACCAGGGCAGCGGCGTTATTTTCTAACCATTCAAAAAACTCAGCATCTTTTATCAATGATACTTTTATAGCCTCGGCAATGCCCGATCGGTAATCGCGGTCAGATAAAGTCAGCAAAAACTGGTCGTCATTAAAAACCGCTACCGGCGGCGCAAATGCGCCCAGGAAATTCTTTTTACCAAAGTAATTAATACTGTTTTTAACGCCAACACCCGAGTCGTTTTGCGACAGTACGGTAGTTGGTATGCGGATATGTTTAACCCCCCGATGCGAAACAGCAGCGGCGTAACCTACCATATCCAACAAAGAGCCACCACCAATGGCAGCAACATAACTATGCCTGTCAATACTGTATTGATTAATAATATCCAGCAGCTTGCTAAAATGGCTTTCATCATTTTTAACAACCTCGCCGCCGGGCATTAATATAATTTCGGGGATCAATTGCGCGGCTTTATGGATAGCGAAATAGCGTCTTATTTTATCAGCCAGTTCGGGTTTTGCTTTAAGCACATCCTGATCTACCACAAACAGTATCTTTTTTAGCGAGGCTGATGTTGAATCGGCAACTAAAAAATCATTGAACCCTTCATTGGTTAAATCAAAAATACCTGTAGTAAAAAAGACTTTGTACTCAAACTTTACACTAAACGACTGCTGTAAATAATCCATATCAAAAAGCTAATATCTAAAACATAAAATTAATATCGCCTATATATCCAAAATTTGACGAAAATATTGAGTTTGGATTAAAATAGGATTAGGGATTGGTAATTATGTGGTATGTAGAGACGCAATACTTTGCGTCTTTAGAAGGATGGTAAGGGGCATTAGAAACGCAAAGTATGAGACGCAAAGTATTGCGTCTCTACGGTAAATTACGTAACCGCAAACATCTTAGCAAACCGCATAGATATGGGCAGCAAACAGGCAATAAATACAGCCACCCCAATAGCGCCAAATGCAGCGGCCCATGCGGCATCCATCAATATCAGGTAGATAACCCCGGCTTTTACAGCCATACCAATATTTTTACTAATGGGATTTTTTATAGCATTGATCAACGGGCGGTATATCATCCAAACAAAAGGCAAAACAAACAAAATGGTTAACCATTGCGCCTGGCGCAAAGCGAAGTAAAGAATAGCGCAGATAACCAAAGCATACAATACCCCACCAATATATAAATTACGTTTATTGCCACCATGTACCTCGCCCTGGCTTATCATGGTGATAGAAAATATGTAGGCAATAGGCACGGCGGCCAAATAGTAAAACTCATTAATAGCCGGCACCACAATACTTATCCCCAGCAACAAGTTTAACCCACGGCACAGCCCCATATTTAGCGGACCAACAAACGCGTGATGTTTGCTCACCTTGTTATATAACAAAGCAAAAAACGCTATCGCTACTGCAATAGCGCCCGCGTGGTTACTGTAAGAGAAAGCAAAACCAATACCCCAGATCAATAAAAATGCACCTAAATAGGATGCCTCTTTTTTACTCACCAACCCACTGGGGATGGCACGTTCGGGGCGCTCTGCTTTGTCTAGCTCGGCATCAAAAACATCGTTAAAAACAATACCACCGCCGTATAAGCCAATGGTCGACAGGCAAAGCAAAGCAATGGAATAAAAACTATTTGCTGTAAAAATCAGGTGATAAAAATAACCGGATATAGCTACTCCCGCCAGCACATCGGCAACCGAAGTTACGATGTTGGCCGGGCGCATCAGCCTTAAATAAACGGTTAATTTATGTGCCATATTAGCTTATTATTATTGACGATTTATCAGTACGCGGTTGTTGTCCGCCACGTAAAATGGTATTACCTTCAAATTTCTGGCTTTGATCTATAGCGCTTCCTGCGGATGCAAAATCAGCCTCATCAATCTGCCCGCTTTGCGCGAACGCCGTGATAGCATTGCGATAGGTGATCAACTCAATATCCGTATCGCTAATACCACGAATTTTCATCAATGCGGCAGTTTTAGGTACAGCCAGCGGGTCACTGATACCCCAATCGGCAGCGGAGTTAACCATAATACGCTCAGGGCCGTATTGCCTGGCTATATCCACCATACGCTCATTACCCATTTTGGTAAAGGGGTAAATGGTAAATGCTGCCCAGAAGCCACGGTCCAATACCTCTTTAACTGTTTCCTCCGTATTATGATCTACAATTACTTTGTAGGGGTCGAGGCCATGCTCTATGGCGATATCCATACTGCGCCTGGTGCCGCCTTTTTTATCGCGGTGCGGGGTATGTATTTGTACCGGCAAGCCCGATTCTTTAGCCAATTCTAATTGCAAGCGATAATATTTTTCTTCGGCTGGGGTTTGGTCGTCAAAACCAATCTCGCCAATACCTACTACACCTTCTTTATAAACAAACAGCGGCAATATTTCCATTACCTGCTCGGCCAATGCTTCGTTATTAGCTTCGCGCGAGTTAAGGCCGATGGTGCAATAATGCTTAATGCCAAATTGCGATGAGCGGAACCGTTCCCAACCTATCAAAGTGCTGTAATAATCACGGTAGCTATCAATACCCGTGCGCGGCTGGCCCAGCCAAAAAGCAGGCTCGATCAACGCTACAACACCGGCATCGGCCATGGCCTGGTAATCGTCGGTGGTACGCGAGGTCATGTGAACATGTGGATCAAAAAACTTCATACCCTTAATGCCATCCAGGCTAACCGGCGGCGATAAAGGTTCAGACTTTACTTCTTCAAACGAATGGGTGCAACACATATCTTTCTTGTTTTTATTACCGGGATAAACTATCCCAGTTTAAGTTCTTGTTTTCAATAGCTGTTACCAGCTCGGGGTATTTGGTTAATAACGCTTTGGCT
This sequence comes from Mucilaginibacter sp. UBA4741, assembly GCA_002403905.1. Classification (GTDB taxonomy): domain Bacteria; phylum Bacteroidota; class Bacteroidia; order Sphingobacteriales; family Sphingobacteriaceae; genus Mucilaginibacter. Next base: position 11,997 of record DHIR01000211.1, on the reverse strand, counting down.
GGTTGGTAATTTGACTGCGAAATTGCCAATGCTCCGGCTTTTCTATCCACCAAATTACCCTCCTCAAATAGCCGTTTTATATCTTCAAAAAGTTTTTCGTCAATAAACTTACCAACTAATCTCCACAAATTTGGATTTACTTCGCGTTTTGCCGCCCAGCGTTCATGGATATAATCGCTTATTATGTAAGCTAATTCTTTGTTGGCACGGCTATCTATCCCTATTATTTTCCCAACGTCCTTACCTGTGAAAAAAGCTCTAAGCACCATTTGGTTCCACGCGTTTTGGTCAAGGTTTTGAGCAGGATATGGGTTATGGTACATAACAGCTTCCATCACATTACCTATATTGCTCCGTACACCCTCCGAACATCTTTTAACCCAGATTTCGGGATAGGCCAATAACGGTAAAGCCGAATACAGGGCAACCAACTCTCCCATTTCGGCAGCTAAAAACAGGTTTTCAATTTTGCGGAAATATTCGTCTTTATTCACAGCATCCAAATTCAATAAAAGAAAAGCACGGCCAAGCCTGTCAATGCTCCACCCATCCACAGAGAAACCGGGAATGATGCTATTTAATTGCTCCGCTTGCTCTTTGCTGATATTAATTATTGCCTTGCCCGTTTTTCGCGGCAGCAATACAAACGAAGTATTTAACGCGCGTTCCTCTTCCAGCCAGCCAACTACATCAGGCGCTGCATTTGCCTTAATGATCTCTTTTATTATCCCTTTAATTTTTTCCATTTTGTAGTTACACATGTATCACAACAACATAATCTATTATCAGCGCTGCGGAAATAATCAATAAACCAAAAAACTCGCGGGTGTTTTCAATGAAAGGCTTTTCGGCCTGCATGGTTTCAACCAGGCTGGGTTTGTTATATTTTACTATCCAATCTTTCACGCCATCTTTGTCGAAGAAAAGTTTAATGGCATAGATCAGGTAAAAGGTTGTCAACCCTACATATAGATTGGGGTAATACATGCCAAAACAAGCCAGGCCGCAGCAAGCTGCTACAGCCACATATATGGGCACCCATAAGTACCAGTCTATGTCGTTTAAATTAAGGTAAGCAAATACCAAAAACGACAGGCAAAAAATAACATTAACAATTATAAAGATCATGGCTAATAATTTTTTAAAGATACTATCAGGTTTAATGATGATATATGACCAATATCACGATTTGTAAAATTACGGCACAAATATGTAATTGTGTTAATTTAATGCCAGTATTCTGTAAAAAAACAATTACCTATAAAGGCGAAAGTTGAAAGGTAAAAGGTTTTTGCTCCTCGGGTACCCCCGGATGAGTCTACCACTTACTGTACCATGGTACACCGCTGATACACTTCTATTTCTTTCTGTCGATCTTATACTTGATCAATTTACGGCGCATATACCGTTGTCTTTTGTTTTCAGCCTCTGCTATGGTTTCCAGCGCCGGTTCATCATCTAAAATCTTAGGCACCGCAATGCGTTGCGAACTATATATCCCAGAGTTACCGCTAAAAAAGTAAGCCGTAAAACAAGCTACGGCAAAGAACAAGGCATACTCACTACCAAAAAGCTCTATACCCATTATGGTGCATGCCAGGGGCGTATTGGTGGCCCCGGCAAATACGGCTATAAAACCCAATGCGGCAAACAAACTTACCGGCGCGTTTAATACGGTTGATAATGTATTACCCAAAGTTGATCCAATATAGAACAACGGTGTTACTTCGCCGCCTTTAAAGCCCGTACCAAGGGTAATGGTGGTATAAATAGTTTTCCATAGCCAGCTCCAGGTATCGGCACCGCCTGCGTTAAAGGCCGATGATATAGTTATTGCACCGGGATGTGGGGGCTTAACGCCTAAACCTAAATAATCGGGCTTGCCTATAATTATGGTTAACCCAATAACTATTAGGCCGCCAATAAAAGGGATCAACCATTTTTTAGCTATTAAACTATTAAACCCTGTTTTAATGCCATGAACCGCCTCGGCAAACAAATAGCTGGTTAATCCAAATATAATGGATGCCACAATTACTTTAGACAGCAGCAAAATATCCAGCGGCAAGTAATTAGATAATATATTATGCCCGATGGGCACAATGGCTATATGATAAGTTTCATGATGTACACCCCAGGCCAACACCGTTATATCGCCTACTATGGCGGCTACCAGGCAGGGCACTAAAGCGGTATACTGTATACGACCAATCGTTAACACTTCCATTGCAAAAATTGCCCCCGTTAAAGGCGTACCAAATACCGCCCCGAAACCCGCCGCAATACCAGCTGTAAGTATAACGCGCGTATCATCGGCATTTAGCCTGAACCATTTGCTAAACATTTGCGCTATACTGCCGCCAATTTGCACCGCGGTTCCCTCGCGGCCAACCGAGCCGCCAAACAATTGGGTAACCACTGTTGATATTAAAATAAGCGGGGTCATGCTTTTTGGCACACCACCACCGGGATTATGGATCTCGTCCATGATCAGGTTATTACCTTTAATAGCCGTTGTGCCCCATAATTTATAGGCAAAGTAAATAGCGATACCCGCAATGGGTAAAAAGTAAATTATTTCGGGATGAGCAAACCTATAATCAATGGCCAGGTTAAGCAGCCATAAAAAAAGCGCCACCACACAACCAATAGCCGCGGCAATAGGCACGGTGATCAGCGTCCAGCGGACAAGATGTTTTAGAATGGTAAAGTGGGTAGAGTTAAAAGCTTTTTTTTTCATGATTATCCTACAAAAAAATAAGCGCGGCTATGCCACGGGTTAATTAGTTTTTGTAGGCGCCATCAGCTTTTTTAGGGCGGTTAAGTCGGAAGACACCATTTCCGTTTTGTTGAAGCCAAAGTTAGGGATAAAATTGAGATTATCAACTTGTATAGCGGCGATTACTCACCCGGTCTACGCTGCGCTGGACCACCTTCTCTTTCGCAAGCGAGAAAGAGGGTTTTATATTTTTGAGGAGATAGCTTTGACAACTTTTTAAAAGTTACACCCTCACGTGTAACAAAACGCTTATAACCCTCTATATTTGTTAATACAATATGGCACAAATTTTTTTAGTTGAAGATGAAGAACGGGTAGCTTCTTTTGTAAAAAAGGCGCTCGAAGAAAACCACCACTCGGTTGATATTATTACCGATGGGGCAAGTGCGGTAAAAAAATTCGCTGGCACACCTTATGACCTGGCTATACTGGATATAATGCTGCCTTATTTATCGGGGATAGAAGTTTGCCGCCACATTCGCCAAAAAAATAAAAACATCCCCATACTAATGCTTACTGCGTTGGATAGTGTAGATGATAAAGTAAACGGACTAAATATGGGTGCCGATGATTACCTGGTAAAACCGTTCCATTTAAAAGAACTGCAGGCGCGGGTGGAGGCATTGCTAAGACGTAACGCGTCTGACGTAATACCCATTATTACGTTGGGCAGTATCACCCTTAATACCGCTAATAACGAGGTTGAGCGCGAGGGCCGCAAAATATCGTTAACAACCAAAGAATGTGCCTTACTGGAGCTGCTAATGCGCAATAACGACAAAATGCTATCGCGCCAAACCATTGCAGAAAAAGTATGGGGAATTGATTTTGATACAGGCACCAACGTAGTTGACGTATACGTTAATTACCTGCGCAATAAAATAGAAAAAGGCTTTACCGATAAATATATCCATACCGTAATAGGTAAGGGCTATATTTTTAAAACAGAACAGAACTAGGTGAAAATAAAGGACAGGCTTTCGCTTTACTTTACTTTAATAGGCTCGGGCATATTGCTGGGGGTTATGGTATCGCTTTATATTTCTGTTTATACCATTGTACATAACGATTTTTATACGCATTTAAATGACAGGGCAAATATTGCAGCCCAACTTTATCTGAAAGCTGATGAGATTTCTCCCGATTCACTAAGCAAGGTCCGAAACCGTTTTGTTAGAAAACTGCATGACGAAGTAACCCGGATATATGACGACCGCAACAGTGCCGCATTTATAAATGACGATGAGCAATATTGGGATAGCAAAACTATTGAAGCGGTTAGAAAACGCAACTATTTAGCCTATAGCAACAAAGACAACCAGGTAGTTGGTATTTACTATAAAGACAACCAGGGCAATTTTGTTATCCTGGTTTCGGCTATAGACCAGACAGGTAAGCGGCAGCTCGACTCGATACGCGAAGCCATGATCATTGTGTTTTTAATAGTAGCGGCAACTTTGTTTTTGGTAAGCCGGTGGCTGGCGCAGAATACGCTTTCGCCCATAAAAAATGTGGTGCAGCAAATGCAACGCATTAAATCAACCAACCTGCATTTACGTGTAGATGAAGGTAAGGGTAAAGACGAGATAAGCGAGCTGGCCAATAACTTTAACCGCTTGTTGGAACATCTGGAAAACGCTTTCGAACTGCAAAGAACGTATGTTGCCAATGCTTCGCATGAATTGCGTACACCCGTAACCAGCATTATTGGCGAAGTAGAATTGGCGCTTAATAAAGCGCAAGGCCCAGAGGAAACTAAAAAGACTTTGCAACTGGTATTAGAAGAGTCTGTAAGGTTGCGCGATACTATATCGGGCTTAATGGAGCTGGCCCAGGTAGATATGGACTATACTATTGCCGAGCAAAGCCAGGTTAGGATGGATGAGTTGCTATGGACAGTGAAGGATTACTGGTTACATAAACCTGGCGCAGGCTTATTAAAAATTAATATTGAGCACATGCCCCATGATGAGTCTATGTTAACTATCCATGCTAACTACCAGTTGCTTTTTATCGCTTTAAATAATTTAATTAGCAATGCCTTTAAATTCTCCAATCAGCAACCGGTTACGTGTAATTTTTATGCGGATGAATCGTTGATCCGGATACAAATTGTAGACTCCGGCATTGGCATACCCAACGAGGATCTGGAGCTGGTTTTTAAATCATTTTACCGTGGTAACAACTCGCATAATTTTGCCGGCAGTGGCATTGGTTTATACGTTACGCAAAAAATTATTCAGCTTTTTAAAGGCACACTCCATGCCGAATCTGCCGAGGGGAAGGGCACAAGTATCACTGTAAAATTTACACAGATTAAGTAAATTCTAATCCCATTCTAATTTTAGCCGCTTAGGCATAGTTTAATTTTGGCCCTTTAATATAAACTATGCGTTCTAGGTTCGTTTTTTTAATACCCCTGTTAATTTTTATTGCGTCTACTAAAGCACAAGCACAGACTGATACACTTTCATTAAACTTCCAGGATGCCGAAAAACAATTTTTGGCTAATAACCTGGAGTTACTTGCCCAGAAATATAATATTGAAGCGTCAAAAGCTTTAATAGTGCAGGCAAAATTGTGGGACAATCCTACGTTAAGCACCGACCAGAATATTTATGATGGCGGCAGCAAAAAGTTCTTTTATCATAATAATAACCTGGGTTTAGGGCAGGTATTTGTACAGCTTAGCCAGGTATTTACTACCGCCGGTAAACGCGGCAAGCAGGTACTGGTTGCTAAAGACAATGCCCAGGTACAGGAAGCCGCTTTTAATGACCTGATGCGTAACCTGCGCTATAACCTGCAGTTAGATTTTAGCCAGCTGGCTAACCTTATAGACCAGGCTAAAGTGTACCAGATGGAGATCAGCTCGGCAACTAATTTGGTTAGTGGTATCCAAAAATCTTTTGATGCCGGCAATACCTCAATGAAGGACCTGATAAGGTTAAAGGCCTTATTATTTGGCCTTGAAAATGACCGTGTAGAGAATAGCCGCCAGATCAATGATCTGCAAACTGAATTAAAAACCCTTTTGGGAGCCAAGGAAACAACTTATTTTACCCCTATAATATCTGATCAACAACGCCAATCGACAGGGCTGGATATTCCAGCCCTGATCGAGCAGGCTAAAGTTAACCGTGCAGATTATTTGGGTAACAAATACCAGCTTAACTCGGCCACGCATGATCTGTCTTACCAAAAAGCACTGGCCGCGCCTGATATTACCGTTGGCGTAGCTTACGATAAAAACAGCAGTTACGCGCCTAATTATTACGGCCTGCAAATAGGTTTACCATTGCCGTCTTTTAACCGTAACCAGGGTAATATCAAATCGGCCGAATTTACTTTAAAGAGCCAGGAAAATACCGTAAAAGAAAACGAACTGCGCCTTAAAAACGAGGTGGTATCTGCCGTGAGGCAATATCAGTTAACGCAGGAATTGTTTTCGACTCAGCAAGCCACTTTTAATGAGCAATACGATAAACTGTTTGGCAACATGTTAAAAAGCTTTAAAGAAAGGCAGATAGGCTTAATAGAGTTTGTTGACTTTTTTGATACCTATAAAGATACCAAACTAAAAATACTACAGCAGGGATATAACCTGCAAAAGGCAATTGCCGATCTGAATTTCGCCACCGGGACAACCATAATAAAGCCTTAATACTAACTATTGATGACATATATAACAATGAAAAGAGAAACGTTTTTAATTGGTCTCTTCGGCATGGCGCTTTTAGCCTCATGCACCCCCAAAAATCCCGATGCGCCTGAGAGTAAGCAGGTATGTATAAGTGATTCGTTACAAAAAATGGTCACTATTGATACCGCCAAAACCAGTACCATGAAGGATGAGCTAACCCTATCCGGCGTGGTATCAAGCGATGACAATAATGTAGTGAAAGTGTTCCCTTTTTCGAGCGGGCAGGTTATAGAAGTTAAAGTATCCCTGGGCGATAAAGTAAGCAAAGGGCAAACTCTGGCCGTAATGCGCAGTGCCGATGTAGCCGGTAATTATACCGACTTATCGTCAACCCAATCAGACGTAGCAGTAGCTAAACGCCAACTAGATCAAGCCGAATCGTTATATAAAAATGGCATATCAAGCGAGCGTGATTATACCGAGGCTAAAGAGAATTACAACAAAGCGGTAGCCGCAAATCGTAAAGTAAAACAACAGCTAAGCATAAACGGTGGCGGCAATACCAGTGAGAACGGCACGCTTGTTATAAAAGCACCGCAAAGCGGATATGTGGTTGAGAAGAACATTACCTCAGGCAGTTTTATCCGCCAGGATAATAGCGGCAGCATGTTCACCATATCAAACATGAAAGATGTTTGGATCTGGGCCAATGTTTTTGAATCGGACATCAGCAAAGTTAAAACAGGTTATACCGCTAAAGTAACCACCATAGCTTATCCGGGTAAAGTATTTACAGGTAAGGTAAACGAGATAAGCTCGGTATTGGATCCTGACAATAAGGTAATGAAAATAAAGATAGCCCTGCCTAACCCGGATATGTTGTTAAAACCCGAAATGTTTACCAATGTAGTTATCACCAATAATGAAAACAGGCAGGCGGTTTCAGTGCCGGCCAAGGCTGTTATTTTTGATAGCAGTAAAAATTATGTAGTGGTTTACAATAGCAAATGCGACTTAAAAGTGCGCGAGGTTAGCGTGATTAAAACGGTTGATGAGATCTCTTACATTGCATCGGGCTTAAATCCCGGCGATAGGGTTGTTTCAAAAAACCAGTTGCTGTTATATGATTCACTAACCAGCGAATAGTTTTTTAGCAGCAAGTATCAAGTACATAGTATCAAGACTGATACGCAAACCTGATACACGCCACAGCATCTTACTACTTGATACTAATTACTTGATACGATACAAATGAATAAATTCATTAAAAATATAATATACTTCTCACTAAAGCACCGCTATTTTGTGTTTTTTATGACGGCCATATTGGCTGTCATAGGCGTGTGGAGTTATAGCAATACCCCTATTGAAACTTTCCCCGATGTAACCAATACGCAGATCATTATTATTGCGCAATGGCCGGGGCGCAGTGCCGAAGAAGTGGAGAAACTGATAACCATACCGATAGAAACGGTATTAAACTCGGTACAGAAAAAATCAAACCTGCGTACCACATCGGCATTTGGTTTATCATACACCCGCATTATTTTTGATGATGATGTGGACGATGCATTTGCCCGCCAGCAAGTATTGAGCCGCTTGGCTAATGCCGATCTGCCTGATGGCGTAAAGCCCGAAATTGAGCCGCCATACGGCCCAACCGGCGAGATATATCGTTATACCCTGAAAAGCAAAACCAAATCACTGCATGAGCTTACCGCGATACAGGATTGGGTGTTGGACCGTCAGTTTAAATCTGTACCCGGCGTAGCCGATGTTAATAGTTTTGGTGGCGAGGAAAAGGCTTACGAGGTTAGTGTTAACCCGGCGCTTTTACAAAAATATGGGTTGACATCGTTAGATGTGTTTACCGCTATTAACCGCAGTAACATAAATGTTGGTGGCGATGTTATCGAGAAAAACGACCATGCGTATGTTGTGCGGGGTATCGGCCTCATCAATGACATTGATGATATGAAAAGTATCATCATTAAAAATGTAAATAACGTACCCATACTAACCAAGGATGTTGCCGAAATAAAGGAATCCGGCCTGCCACGTTTGGGCCAGGTTAGCCGCGATAAACAAAAAGATGTTATTGAAGGCATTATTGTAATGCGTAAAGGCGAGAACCCCGCCGATGTATTGGACCGCGTACGTGCCAAGGTAAAAGACCTTAACGATAATATTTTACCAAAGGATGTAAAGATCGATACTTTTTATGACCGTACCAACCTGATGGATTTTTGTACCGAAACGGTAATACATAATCTGTTAGAGGGTATCGTGCTGGTAACGGTGATCGTGTTCCTGTTCATGGCTGATTGGCGTACAACGCTGATCGTGGCTGTCATCATCCCATTATCGTTATTATTTGCCTTTATATGTATGCGTATTAAAGGCATGAGCGCCAATTTACTATCGATGGGGGCGGTTGATTTTGGTATCATCATAGACGGGGCCGTGGTGATGGTGGAGGGCATATTCGTGGCGCTCGATCATCGGGCCAGGGAAGTGGGAATGGAGAAATTTAATAAACTGGCTAAACTGGGCCTGTTTAAGAATGTTGGTGCCGAGATGGGTAAAGCTATCTTTTTCTCCAAACTAATCATCATCACCTGCTTGATTCCGATCTTCGCTTTCCAAAAGGTAGAGGGTAAAATGTTTTCGCCGCTGGCTTATACATTAGGCTTTGCTTTACTGGGCGCATTAATATTTACGCTGACATTGGTGCCGGCTTTATCAAGTATCCTGCTGAATAAGAACGTACGCGAGAAACACAATGTTGTGGTACTGTTTTTTGAGAACGGCATACGCCGCTTGTTTGGTTACACGTATAAACATCCTAAGAAAAGCATTTTCGTTGCGGTTGCTTTTATGGCGATAACCTTCTTCTCGGCTAAGTTTTTAGGGACAGAGTTTTTACCCGACCTGAATGAGGGCGCGCTATGGGTGGAAGCCGAGCTGCCGATGAGTGTATCATTACCGGAGGCCGAGAGCATCAACCAAAAAATGATGCAGATACTGGCTAAGTTCCCCGAGGTGAAGCAAACGCTGGCACAGGTAGGCCGCACCAATGATGGTACCGACCCGAAAGGTTTTTTTGATGTACAGATACAAGTCGACTTAAAAGATAAAAAGGACTGGCCCAAAGGCGTATCGTCTGATGACCTGATAGACCAGATGAATGCCCAGCTAACCAAAATACCGGGTACTGTATTTAACTATTCGCAACCGATACGTGATAATGTGGAAGAAGCCGTTGCCGGTGTTAATGCCGCGCTAGCGGTTAACATATTTGGTCCAGATTTTAAGGTGTTGGATGGGAAAGCCAATGAAGTGCTAAAAGTTTTAAAAACCGTAAAGGGTATTGATGATTTGGGTGTATTGCGCAACCTGGGCCAGCCCGAGTTTAGGATAGAATTGGATCAGCGTAAAATGGCGCTTTATGGTGTTGCTACTGCCGATGCAAACTCGGTAATTGAAATGGCCATTGGCGGTAAAGCCGCTACTGAATTGTATGAAGGCGAGCGCCGGTTTGATATACGGGTACGTTACCAAAAGCAATTTAGAGATACGCAGGATAAGATCGAAAACCTGATGGTGCCAACGCTAAACGGCTCAAAGATCGCTATAAAAGAAATTGCTGATATTAAAATATTAACCGGCCCCGCATTTATCTACCGTGATAACAACATGAGGCACATTGCTGTAAAGTTCTCCAACCGTGGCCGCGATTTGGGAAGTACTATAGCCGAAGCGCAGCAAAAAGTAAACCGCCTGGTAAAACTGGATCAGGGATATTCGACCCAATGGGTGGGTGAGTTTGAGAACCAAACCCGTGCATCAAAAACACTGGCGCACGTAGTGCCAATTTGTTTGCTGGTTATCTTCCTGATATTGTTTATCACCTTTGGTAATGTTAAGGACGCATCATTGGTTATTATGAATGTGCCGTTCGCATTAATTGGCGGTATACTGGCATTGCATATTACGGGTATTAACTTTAGTATATCGGCGGGTATTGGGTTTATCGCTTTGTTTGGGGTGTGTATCCAGAATGGAGTGATCCTGATATCGGTATTCCGCAAGAACCTGGACGAGCACATGCCTTTAGATACCGCGATACTGGAAGGTGTAATATCACGCGTTCGCCCGGTAGTAATGACAGCTTTAATGGCCGCCATAGGTTTAATGCCGGCGGCTATATCAACCGGTATAGGCAGCGAAACACAAAAACCCCTGGCGGTAGTAGTAATTGGCGGACTGATAACATCTACCGTACTTACACTATTAATATTGCCGGTTATTTATGCATTGGTACATCGGTTAATACATAAACGTGAGAACAGGAAACTATTGAAAAAAATAGGCGCCGTACACGGTTAAAGAACCTCTAGGTTTAGGTTTGTTTTTGTACAGAGGGCTTCAAGTCGAAAGATTTGGAGCCTTTCTGGCTTATAGGCGCCATTGATTTGTAACTGCTTTGATATAAATATTATACCGTTTTATATCGCCATTTATTTATCATTGTATCAAGCCAATCATTAACAAAAACCATCATGAAAAAATTAGTATGCTGTTTAGCAGCATTTCTATATTACTATGGCGCTTACGCGATACAGGCGGATACGGCTAAAAAAACCGTGGAGAGGAAACCACGACAAGAAACCACCGACCCCTACCGCCTGGATTATAAGGACGTATTTGATAACATGAACTACGACCAGCCCTTGCGCCCGCAAGTGCATTATACCCCGCTTACCGGGCAAATTGCGGATGCTACAGGGTTGGTTAAATATAAAGGCACTTACCATTTATTCTACATGTCTGACGAATGGTCAAAACAACGCCGTGATAACAAGAACTGGGGACATGCCACCAGTAATGACTGCATATTTTGGACGCAAGAACCACCCGTTACTAACAGTATTATTGATAACCGCCCCGGCAGTGGCAGCGGTATTGTGGATTGGAACAACTCTTTAAAATTGCGCCGCGGCGTAGAGAAAACGCTGGTTGTTTTTTATACCGATTATGGACGAGGCGTAGCATTAGCGTTTAGTAACGATGCCGGTAAAACCTGGATAAGGCATAAAGCCAACCCGGTTATCCCCAGCCATAATGATATGCGCGATCCCAATGTATTTTGGCACAAGCCCGATCAATCATGGCGGATGGTAGTTTATGAGAGCAATGGCATCCAATTCTATAAATCTAATGATCTGTTGAAATGGGACTTTTTAAGCCGCATGGATGGCTTTTATGAGTGTCCCGATATTATACAAATGCCGGTTGGCGGCAACGAGGTCAACAAAAAATGGGTGGTGATAAATGGCAACGGCGCTTACTACATAGGCCAATTTGACGGCACAAAATTCACTCCAGAAACTTCGATGATCCCGCTGGGCTCACTAATTTTTTTGTATTGCCTTTACAATGTGTGTGTTACAAATTTAAAATCAAGTCAGTACCCTTATAAGTACCCTAACTGTTTGATTGATTTTAAGCGTATTTGATAGAACGATTTTATCAAAAATAAAGAAAATAATTCATTTATGTGAATATTGATAGT
>DHIR01000256.1:2645-7862 GCA_002403905.1 Mucilaginibacter sp. UBA4741 | reverse complement strand
ACAGCAAAGTTCTTTCTGATGAATCATGATAAAGCAAATAAAAAATAAAACTTCAGTCAAGATCGGCCTGTTTGGTATCGGGCTCGAGGCGTATTGGGAACAGTTTGATGGCTTGCAAAAGCGCCTTACCAGTTATCTTGATATTGTTCATAAACGCATTGAAAGCTTCGGGGTTGAAACTGTTAACCTGGGTTTAATTGATAATGCTGAAAAAGCATTTGACGCAGGTTCAGCTTTCAGAAAAGCGGATGTCGACCTTGTATTTTTATACGTTTCCACTTATGCTTTATCATCAACAGTGCTGCCGGTCGTAAGAAAAGCAAAAGTGCCGGTCATTGTGCTGAACTTATCGCCGGAGGCAGCAATAGATTATGCATCTTTCAATTCGATGGATGATCGTACAGCAATGACTGGTGAATGGCTGGCCTTTTGTTCTGCCTGCCCCGTTCCAGAGATTGCCAGTGTTTTTAAACGCTCTGGTATTCCGTTTTTCCAGGTAACAGGAATGCTAAATAATGATCCATTTGTTTGGCTGGAAATTGAAGAATGGGTTTCGGCAGCTACAGTGGCCCATATAATGAGCTATAATAAACTGGGTGTTATGGGTAATTATTATGGCGGAATGCTGGATATTTATTCAAACATGACACTCCACTGCGCTGTTTTGGGCGGCCATATGGAAATTATTGAGGTTGATGAACTATCCGGTATACGTAACGAAGTTGCTCCCCATGATATTGACGAAAAAGTAAGAGAGTTTTATAACACTTTTGATATACAGGATGATTGCTCAAAAGATGAGATTAATCGCGCGGCTTTTACTGCTGTAGCGTTAGATAAACTGGTTGAAAAATATGACCTGGGTTCCCTTGCTTATTATCATAAAGGAACGGGCAACGTGATTAATGCCGATGTGATGGGTTCGATCATATTAGGTACATCGTTACTCACTGCAAATGGTATCCCTGTGGCCGGAGAGTACGAAATAAAAAATGCGCAGGCAATGAAGATCATGGATAGTTTTGGCGCAGGCGGCTCGTTTACTGAATATTATGCCATGGATTATAATGATGACATAGTGTTAATGGGACATGACGGGCCCTGCCACCCCGTAATTGCTGAAGGTAAAATTAAAGTTAAACCGTTAAAAGTTTACCATGGCAAAGTAGGTAATGGCCTTTCCGTAGAGATGTCAGTAAAACACGGAGATGTTACCCTGCTGTCACTGGTGGAAACCGCCGATGGTAAATTAATGTTTTTAGTAGCCGAAGCCGAGTCTGTTGCAGGGCCAATTCTTGAAATAGGCAATACAAACAGCCGCTATAAGTTTCCAATAGGAGCCCGAAAATTTGTAGAGGACTGGAACTCATATGGCCCAGCCCATCATTGTGCAATAGGCAAGGGACACATTGCATCAAAAATAATAAAGCTGGGTAACCTGTTAAATATGCAAACCATACAGGTTTGCTGATGGTTTTCAATTACCAATTTGTCAGCAAGGTACAGCCCGGCTAACATTACAGTGCATAACAGTTATCAAATAACTGTTATTTAGCTTAGCAATGTTATTTACCAATTATCCTAATATTTCATGCCAGCAATTTTTGGAGTCATTTTTCATTTTATCGGCGGTTTTGCGTCTGGTAGTTTTTATATTCCTTACAAAAAAGTTAAAGGCTGGGCCTGGGAAAGCTTCTGGATTGTCGGTGGGATTTTTTCATGGCTTATTGTACCGCCGCTTGCTGCCTGGTTAACCATACCCGGCTTTGCCGAAATTATAAGGCATACTAATGGGCATATTTTACTGCTTACTTATTTCTTTGGTGTTCTTTGGGGTGTTGGTGGCCTTACATATGGCTTAGGAGTAAGGTATTTAGGTGTTGCGTTGGGCAGTTCAATAATTTTAGGTTTATGTTCGGTTTTTGGCGCCCTTATCCCTTCCGTTTATTATGATTTTTTCCCTTCGACAGGCAAGGACACCATTACAACTTTAATCAATAGTCACTGGGGGCAAATGGTGCTGTTGGGGATTGCAGTATGTGTGCTTGGTATAATGATTTGCGGTTATGCCGGTGTAATGAAGGAACGTGAACTCTCTAAAGACCGGGAAGTAGCTGTTAATAATAGCGAATACAAATTTGGCCTGGGAATATTTGTAGCCATTATATCAGGTATACTTAGCGCCTGTTTTGCTTTTGGTATCGATGCCGGCAAAACCATGGCTAACGAGGCAAACAACATATGGAAATCCATACATCCGGGCAGCGGCCAGTTCCTGTTTCAAAACAACGTTACCTATGTTGTGATTCTTTGGGGAGGCTTAACAACCAATTTTATATGGTGCATGTTCTTAAATGCCCGGAACAAAACTTTTGGTGATTATACCAACAAGAAAACTCCTTTAAAAGCTAATTACCTTTTTTCAGCCCTGGCGGGTACTACTTGGTTTTTGCAATTCTTTTTTTATGGTATGGGAGAAAGCCGTTTGGGCAACGGTGCCAGTTCGTGGATACTTCATATGGCTTTTATAATCCTGGTTGCAAACATGTGGGGGCTATTTTATAAGGAGTGGAAAGGGGTAAGCCGGAAAGCATTGGTCACGGTTATAACGGGTATTGCTACGATTATAATTTCAGTACTGATAGTAGGGTATGGCAATTCAATTAAGGGTTAGAAATCCAATAAAACAATTCAATGGTAACCAAATCAATAGCTCTTAAAAAGGAAAATGTATTGTGGATGGCGGCGTGCACCCTTATTTTGCTGTTAACCATGGGCAGAAGTTTTGCTCAGCAAACGGTTACGCTTTACTCCGGTAAAATTCCAAATTCAATCAAAGTCCCTAACCAGGAACATGAAGACGCAAACCATTTTTTAGTAAACGTATCACAACCAACACTGACCTTATACTTACCACCGGCGGGTGCCTCTAACGGCACTGCCGTTATTGTTTGTCCCGGCGGTGGCTATAATGCTTTAAACATAACCCAGGAAGGTTACGCAGTTGCAGAAAAACTGAATAAACTGGGCATAACGGCTTTCGTTTTAAAATACCGTTTGCCCGATGATAGTGATATGCCGGACAAATCAATAGGCCCTATACAAGACGCGCAACAAGCTATTATGCTGGTAAGGCAAAGAGCAAAAGAATGGAATATCGATACTGCCAAACTTGGTATAATGGGATTTTCAGCTGGCGGCCACCTGGCTTCCACCGCAGGTACTCACTTTACTAAATCTTATATAGATAACCCCCGCAAAATAAATCTTCGCCCTGATTTTATGATCCTGGTTTACCCAGTTATCAGTTTTTCTGATTCTATAGGGCATATTGGTTCACGGGAGAACCTAATTGGCAAAAATCCGTCGGTACAACAGATAGCATTGTATTCAAATGAATTGCAGGTTACCCATCAAACACCTCCAACATTTTTAATACAGGCAAGTGATGATGGCCCGGTGAATGTTAGGAATAGTGTTGTGTTTTACCTCGCTCTGGAAAAAAACAATGTCTTCGCAGGGCTTCACATTTTTCCTAAAGGGCAGCATGGCTTTCCATATGAACCGGCGCATTCAAATTGGTTTGAATATTGTTCAAAATGGTTAAAAGAAAATAACTGGGTAAACTGAAGCTAAAACACCTAAGCTGCATACAGTACATAACAGTTAAAAAGTACATCTTGTCTAAATTAGCGCCGTCATCAAATATAAAATAAACTTAAAGGTTCCATACAAGTAGTTCCTGGATTCGAGTTCAGTTTTAGCGACGGTTTACGGGGCTATTTGCAGGTCCTTTGTTTGTCAAATTAAACATCTCAAGTCATCTGGCAATATTTATAGAGGGCTTAACTAATAAATTTTCACGATAAAAAATACAATCATATGTCTGTCAGCAAGAAACAATTTAAATATGTAAGTTACCTATGGGATGAAAATAAAGCGGCTGAGTTAGCCGGGGACGAGGTTGCCTTATTATTATATCGCTCCAATCTTTTAGGCATCGACCTCCGGTTAACTAACTACGGCGGTGGCAATACATCCTGCAAGGTGATGGATAAAGACCCCCTAACCGGTAAGGAAGTGGAAGTGATGTGGATTAAGGGTTCGGGAGGGGATATTGGTACATTGAAAAAAAGCGGCCTTGCTGCTTTGTATATCGACCGTTTAAGAAGTCTGAAAAGCGTTTACCGGGGAATTGAGCATGAGGATGAAATGGTGGAACTGTTTAATCACAGTATTTTCGACCTGAACTCCAAAGCTCCATCTATCGATACACCATTACATGGCTTTTTGCCATTTAAACATATTGATCATTTACACCCGGATGCTGCCATTGCTATCGCTGCAGCAAAAGATGGGAAAAGGATCACCCGAGAGCTTTTTGACGGAACGATCGGCTGGGTGGACTGGCAGCGGCCGGGTTTTGATCTGGGTCTGCAATTAAAAGAATGTCTTGATAATAACCCTGGTATCCGTGGGATTATGCTGGGTTCGCATGGTTTGTTTACCTGGGGCGATACGGCTTATGAAAGTTACATCAACACTTTGGAAATAATTGAAAAATGTGCTGAATATTTAGAACAGAATTATGGCAAGAAAGGCCTTGTTTTTGGTGGACAGAAGTTGCAAAGTTTGGATGAAACCAATCGTAAAAAACAAGCTGTTGAGTTAGCGCCCATCTTACGTGGTTTTTGTTCGTCCAAGATGAAAATGATCGGGCATTTTACCGATGATAACCGTGTGTTGGAATATATCAATTCAAATGATTTACAAAGACTGGCGCCGATGGGAACCAGTTGCCCTGACCATTTCTTGCGTACGAAAATCAGCCCGCTGGTTTTGGAATTAGAAGCCAATGCTGATCTCAGTGATGCTGCTTCGGTAAAAGAAAAGCTCGTTCCTGCATTTGAAGAATATCGCAAAATATATGAGGATTATTACAATACCTGTAAGCATCCGAATAGCCCCGCTGTTCGTGACGCCAACCCGGTTGTTATACTTTATCCCGGTGTTGGCATGTTCACTTTCGCTAATGACAAACAAACGGCACGTGTAGCGGCAGAGTTTTACATTAATGCTATCAACGTAATGAAAGGTGCCGAAGCCATTTCGGAATATACCTCTCTCCCACGCCAGGAAGCTTTTGATATAGAATACTGGTTATTGGAAGAAGCCAAACTTCAGCGTATGCCAAAGCCAAAAGCTTTATCAGGTCGT
>DHIR01000256.1:0-2445 GCA_002403905.1 Mucilaginibacter sp. UBA4741 | reverse complement strand
CGGCAGTGCGGGTGGTATAGGTAAGGCAATAGCCAGAAAACTTGTGGAGGAAGGCGCTGTGGTTGTATTAAATGACATGAATGCCGAACGATTGGAAAACGCCGACGAGGAATTTAAAAAGCAATATGGTAAAGACGCTTATACCACCGCCTTATTGGATGTTACCGGCAAAGCACAGATCGAAGATGCTATGGCTACTGCTATATTAGCTTTTGGTGGCGTTGACCTTATTGTAAATAATGCAGGATTATCCATTTCTAAAACAATTGCAGACCATACCGAAAAGGATTGGGATTTATTGTATGACGTATTAGTGAAAGGACAATTCCTGGTTACTCAGGCAGCAGTTGGTGTGATGAAAAAGCAGAATATAGGTGGCGACATTATCAATATTGTCAGTAAAAATGCCCTGGTTAGCGGCCCCAATAATGCAGGTTATGGAAGTGCTAAAGCGGCCCAACTGCATTTAAGCCGGTTGAATGCTGCCGAATTGGGCGCAGATAGCATCCGGGTAAACGTGGTCAACCCTGACGCAGTGATCAGCGACAGCAATATCTGGGCGGGCGGCTGGGCAGAAGGCCGTGCCAAAGCCTATGAAATTACTATTGAAGAATTACCGGCCTATTACGCCAAAAGAACCCTGCTTAACGAAACGATACTCCCGGTTGATATTGCCAACGCCTGTTTTGCATTTGTTGGTGGCTTGCTCAATAAATCAACGGGTAATGTATTGAATGTTGATGGCGGTGTTATGGCAGCTTTTGTAAGATAACATAATGAAACGTGTTGCCTTTAAAATGAAGCTTTATTCTGGGTATGCAGCTGAATATAAAAAAAGGCATGATGAAATATGGCCCGAATTGATGAAGTTGTTAAAAGAAGCTGGTGTGAGTGAATATGCGATATTTTTAGATGAAGAAACTAACCTCCTTTTTGCGACGCTTAAAGTGCCCGATGTAAAAAACCTTGATGCGCTTTCCGCTCGGGATGTTTTAAAAAGGTGGTGGGCTTATATGGCCGATATTATGGAAAGCAACGCCGATAATTCGCCGGTAAGCACACCCTTAAAAGAGGTCTTTTATTTGCCTTGAAAAATAAATTTATAAACTAATTAAATCATGGAGTTAGAAAAGTATAAAATTGATGAGATCAATCATCAGCAAATGAATAAACATAAATGTCAGTTTGAATATATAGGTGCCGATATCAGCAACATTGATGATGTATTAAAAAAATTGACCGCGTTCAATATTACCATACCCAGCTGGGCTTTAGGTACCGGCGGCACGCGGTTTGGCCGGTTTTCAGGAGGCGGAGAGCCAAGAAGCCTTGAAGAGAAGATTGAAGATGTTGGTGTTATCCATGCGCTTAATAAGTCGAGTAATTCTATATCCTTACATATCCCATGGGATATTCCTGAAAATGCATCATCAATAAAAGCATTGGCCGCCCACTTAGGTTTGCATTTTGATGCCGTTAATTCAAATACTTTCCAGGATCAGCCTGATCAGAAGCTGAGCTATAAATATGGCTCATTGCATCATGTTGATAGAGCTGTGCGCAAGCAGGCTATCGAACATAATATCGAGGTGATAAAATATGGCGTTCAACTGAACTCCAAAGCCTTATCCGTTTGGTTGTCGGATGGCTCTAATTTTCCGGGACAATTAAATTTCCGTAACGCCTTTCAAAATACATTGGAAAGCTTGCAGGAGATTTATGATGCGATGCCGGACGACTGGAAAGTTTGGATCGAGTATAAACCATATGAACCTAATTTTTACTCAACAACTATTGGTGATTGGGGACAATCCTACCTGCTATCTTCAAAATTGGGCGCAAAGGCAAGTACATTGGTTGACCTGGGACATCATTTACAAGGAGCGAATATTGAGCAAATCGTGTCCTTGCTATTGATGGAAGGCAAATTGGCCGGGTTTCATTTTAACGATTCCAAATATGGGGATGATGACCTGACAGTAGGCAGCATTAATCCATATCAATTGTTCCTGATATTTAATGAACTGGTTGAAGGGATGGATGCCCGTGGTATGAACCATGCTACCGATCTTGGCTGGATGATCGATGCCTCACATAATGTTAAAGATCCCATTGAAGACTTGTTACAATCGGTACAAGCTATAAAAATAGCTTATGCCCAGGCTTTATTAGTTGATAAAAAAGAATTGACCGCTGCGCAGCAAAATAATGATGTTGCACTGGCACAGGAGATCTTACAGCAAGCCTACCGTACCGATGTGCGCCCCTTAATTGCAGAAGCAAGCCTGAGAGCAGGTGGTGCCTTAAACCCTATAGATACCTTTAGAAAGTTGAGCGTAAGGGATAATTTGATAAAAGAACGGGGTTTAAAAGCCGTAGCTACCGGGTTGTAACCAAAATTGTCCGACCATAAATGAGCGTCACACCTGTAATAGCGATTTTCGA
>DHIR01000093.1 GCA_002403905.1 Mucilaginibacter sp. UBA4741 | reverse complement strand
GTTCTTTATGTATATTTTATCCTCAGTCATAACTTCTTCAGTGCAAACTTATGATTTTTTACGGTAGAGATGCAATACTTTGCGTCTCTGGTTTGCATTGTTCTGAGACGCAAAGTATTGCGTCTCTACCTGATTAACCTTGCGGTTTAACCACCAATACCGGTATATTAACCATGTGCCTAACCTTATTAACCGTAGTGCCAAATATCAGGTCCTTTAATGCTTTGTGACCGTGCGATCCCATCACAATAAAATCTATCTTTTCACTATTTACTATTTTAGCTATTGATGTAGCTGCCATCCCGTAGCCTATGTTGGCTTCGGCCTTATAACCTAGCTTATGTAATGCCGCAACGTATTGGTCCAAATTGTCTACGTCGCTTTGCGTTTCGTGGTCCATTGCCTGGTCGCCATAATATTGGGCACCGGCAGTTTCAACTACATGTATTAAAATGTACCTGGCTTTTTTACCGCCCTGCATTATGGCGTGACGTATAGAGTTGGTATCGTTTTTAGAAAAATCAATACTTACCCCAATAGTATGATATTCTATGGCATCCAAATCGTCGATCTCGCTGGCGATACCATGGGGGATGTAAGTAGGCGCATCCGCGTGTTTAAATAGCAATGGCCTAAAAAATACATATAGTAAAAGCACCACAATGCCAATTACAACAGGTATTACCAATACATACATCCAAAAAGCAGTTGACGGCGAAGTGGTGGCCCAGCTATTTATCTGCTCATAAACCAATTTTGCGTTTAACCCAACAATAATAAAGGCGCTTGCCCAGGCAGCTATTTTAACTTTTAAACTGATGGCAAAACTCCCCATCTTCTTTTTGTCAGATGTAAAATGTATCAGCGGGATAACCGCGAAACCCAACTGTAAACTCAATACCACCTGGCTTAATATAATAAGGTTGCCCAAGCCATCCTCGCCCGAATAAATGATAGTAAACACCGCCGGAACAATAGCCAGTACACGCGTTAGCAATCGCCTAAGCCATGGCTCAATCCGCAGGTTAATATGGCCCTCCATGATGATCTGCCCGGCAAGGGTGCCGGTAATAGTGGAGCTTTGGCCTGCGGCGATCAATGCAATTGCAAATAATACCGGCGCGGTGCGGCCAAAAATATGTTCTAGTAATTTATAAGCATCCTGTATCTCGGCAATATGGAAATACCCGTTTTTAAAGAACGCGCTGGCCGCTAGTATTAATATAGCCGCGTTTACTAAAAACGCCAGGTTAAGCGCTATAACGGTATCAAACAGGTTGAATTTTATAGCAGTTTTAATACCCACCTCTGTTCGGGTTATTTGCCGGGTTTGTACCAGCGAAGAATGCAAATACAAGTTATGCGGCATTACCGTAGCACCAATAATACCAATGGCTATATATAAAGCACTGCCCGTTAAGTTGCCGGGAATAAAGCCTTTTGCTACTTCTTTAACATCAGGCGTAACAATAAACATCTCTATTAAGAAAGATAACCCCACAATAAATATCATTGATACAATAAAGCCTTCCAGTTTACGCATCCCTTTATTCATCAGGAAGAGCATTAGCAATGTATCAGTAATTGTAAGCGATACACCCCATATCAGCGGTAAATGAAACAGCAGGTTTAACCCTATGGCCATACCGATGATCTCGGCCAGGTCACAAGCTACAATGGCAATCTGCGCCAGTATATACAGGCAAAAGTTAACAAAGCGAGGGTAGGTGATTTTGGATGCTTGCGCAAGATCCAGCCCTCGCACAATGCCTAATCGTGCGCTTAATGATTGTAATAGTAAAGCTATCAGGTTTGATGCAAACAGTACCCAAATTAATTTATAGCCAAACGCGCTGCCGCCGGCAATATCGGTGGCCCAATTGCCCGGATCCATATAGCCAACGCTAACTAAATAAGCAGGGCCGATGAAGGCTAATATCTTTTTCCAGCCGGTTTTGTTTTCAGTAGTAACCGATCCGTGAACATTTTCTAATGATTCTTTGTAATGTTTACTCATATCGCTACCAGTAAATTTTTAGCTACCTCGCGGCTTATGTGGATAGTTGTTTGTTCAACCTGCAATATCATAGAGTGATCATAATCTATTATTTCTGTAACTGTTATTTTTTTGCCGATGGTCAACTGCTGTTTTTCAAGATATTGCAAAAACGTTGCCGAATGGTCGCGTACCCCGGATATTATTCCACCCTCATTAACAGCGAGTGAAGCAATTGGTTTAAGCTCATGCTTTTTAAAATTGCCATCGCGGTCGGGGATAGGGTCGCCATGCGGATCATGCTTGGGGTAATCCATAAACTTATCCAATCGGTCAATCAGCTCAACAGACGAGATATGTTCCATTTCTTCGGCCATTTCATGCACTTCATCCCATTTAAAATTTAACTTTTCCACCAAAAAGTATTCCCAAAGGCGATGCTTGCGGATGATTTGCAAAGCAATCTTCTCGCCTGCTGCTGTAAGCGTTACCCCCTGGTATTTTTCGTAGTTAATCAGTTCTTTATCAGCCAGCTTTTTTAGCATATCTGTTACCGACGCGGCTTTGGTATTTAACGCGGCAGCTATCTGGTTGGTGCTAACATTGGCATCACTTAATGATAAGTGATAAATGGCTTTTAAATAATTTTCTTCGGCTAATGTATTCATTTAAACAAATCTAATAAAATTTTTAGACTTGTCTAAAAATAAATGTTAAAAAATTATATTTTACATATCTTGATATTGAAAAATATAATTTTGTACTTTGTTGCAAATTATACAAGTAGTTATGGCTGCAGAACTAGACAGGATTGACCTGCAAATACTTAAAACCTTACAAGAGAACGGAAGAATTACCAATCTCCAGCTATCTACCGAGATCGGCCTGTCACCGGCCCCAACACTGGAGCGTGTACGCAAACTGGAAAATGCCGAATATATAAAGAGTTATCATGCCCTGGTTGACGAAGAAAAACTGGGCCTGGGTATAAAAACATTTATACAGATATCGCTTGATTTTCATCAGAAAAACACCATTCAAACTTTTATTAGCGAGATACAGCAAATTAAAGAAGTAACCGAGTGCCACCATGTAACCGGCCAATGCGATTTCCTGCTGAAAGTTTATGTACGCGATATTAAATCATACGAACAACTGATCATGGAAAAGATCAGCCGCATCAGCGTGGTTAAGACCTTCCAAACCATGATGATCATGTCGACCAGTAAAAAAGAGCCGATAGTACCGTTGGAGTATTAATGAGTGAATGAGTGAGTTTTGAATGAGTGAATGATAAGACAATGAATAGGAAAAAATTAATTGTAAGATTAGTGCTTGTTTGTTTACTGTTCTCTATGCTAACCCACTGGCGCGATGTGAGAAATGGTTTTATGGATGGTTTTAACGAAGGATACAATAGCATTTCTGCTAAATAAATATTCACTCAATCACTCATTCAATAATTCACTCATTAATGTATCTGCCAGTCAATAGGCTTCTCGCCGTGTTGTGCTAAGTAATAATTTGTTTTTGAAAACGGCTTTGAACCAAAAAAACCGCCATGGCTTACCGCCAGGGGTGATGGATGGGTAGATTTAATGATCAGATGTTTATCGCCATCGATCAGTATGGCCTTTGATTGCGCGTAGGCACCCCAAAGAATGAATACCACACCTTCTTTTTTATCAGATATAGTTTTGATGACCATGTCGGTAAATTTTTCCCAGCCCTTTTTTTGATGTGAGCCAGCTTGGGCCGCGCTTACTGTTAAGGTGGCGTTGAGTAATAATACGCCTTGCTCAGCCCATTCGGTTAAATCACCGGATTGAGGGATTGTAAAGCCGGGGATATCAGTAGACAATTCTTTGTAGATGTTTTTTAAAGATGGGGGTGCAGCTACGCCTTTTTGTACGGAGAATGACAAGCCATGCGCCTGATCGGGGCCGTGGTAGGGGTCCTGGCCAATTATCACCACTTTAACACTATCAAATGGGGTTTTGGCAAAGGCGTTAAAAATATCACTGCTTTTTGGGTAGATGGTTTTGCCAGCTTGCTTCTCTTCTTTTAAAAATTGTTTAAGTTTAAGCATGTAATCCTGCTCAAACTCGCTGTTTAAAACCTTCAGCCATGACGGCTCTAATTCAATTGCCATAAATATTGATGTAGATGTTGATTAAGACTACAAATAAACGGATATTTGCACTTTAATTTATAGGATAACAAATTATGTCAAATATAATTCGGCTGATTGCAGCCTGTGTTTTTTTTGGTGCCGCGGTTGCACTTTGTGTGTTTGGATTTTGGGGATGGGGGATATTGGTACTGCTGCTAGGCGGTATCATTTTGTTATCGTTCTTCTTTAACGAGAACATGATCATAGCACAATATTTTCTGCGTAAAGAAAATTCAGACAAAGCTGACGCGTGGTTACTAAAAATAGCTAATTACGAAAAGCAACTACATAAAAACCAGCATGGATATTATAACCTGTTGTTAGGTTTAATTGAATCGCGCAAGGCACCTTTAAAATCAGAGAAATATTTTAAGAAGGCTTTACAACTAGGCATGAGCATGTCGCATAATACAGCTTTGGCAAAGTTAAGCCTGGCGGGCATAGCAATGGCTAAACGCAATAAGCGCGAAGCGACAATGTATTTGCAGGAAGCGGCTAAAGATGATAAGAATAAATTGCTGACAGATCAGATAAAAATGATGAAACAGCAAATGGCTCAAATGGACAAACAGGTAGTAAAGGGCGGATATCGCCAACAGTTTTAATTAAACAAAATAGCCTTTAAGACACAAAGTTTTAAAGGCTATTTTTCTTCTATCGAGCTGAAATAATCAGGCTCAGACTGGTGGCTTTGATTATAGCTGATGTTCCTGTCTGGTGTAGCCGCACTTTCTTCAGATGGGTTTGCCACTTCAACCATCTTTAATAAGCTCCTGATAAATGATAAGTTGAAATTGGATCGGTTCAGCTTGATCAGGTATTCGTTTTCCGTAATTTCTAAGATTGAGTTAATCATAACTTTTTCAATAAGTGTTTGTATGTAAACATACGTAACACATTGGATGCCAAAGTTTCCGGAATTTTATCTTTATATTAAAGAATTGTTAATAACGATTGTGGAAAACGGATCGCAGATTAAATTGATTATTATGATTGAAGTGATTTGAACTTAATTCGTCAAATAATCAACACAATCAAAGGAATCTGTTTAATCTGCGATTCAGACAAAAAAAGTTATAGGTATATACGCTTAAGT
>DHIR01000258.1 GCA_002403905.1 Mucilaginibacter sp. UBA4741 | reverse complement strand
CTACTTTAGCTATTTGTTTTAAGTAAACAGGTTGTTGCTGGTTAACACCGACCACTAAATTGCCAACATCATCAGAATTAGTTAAAAAATTACCGGTTTCCACTGAAAAAGCGGTGTCCTTTTGCAGCAGGCTCCCGCTTTGCAACTGCAAATTGCTGCCCTGGATCTGTTTGCTGAGGGATAAAAAATCAACATGGTTTTCTGCCATCTTATTTTTATCCAGCAATACTTTTACCTCACGGTTTCGGCCACCTAAAATATTAACATCAGAAACATCATTTATTTTTTTAACCTCATTGGCCAGTTCCTGCCCGATCTGTTTCAGTTGGTAATCGTCATATTTGTCACTCCAAAGGGTTAAGCCTAATACCGGAACATCATCTATGGCCCGGGTTTTGATCAATGGAAGGGTAACGCCCTGCGGCATTTTATCCATATTTTTCATCAGTTCGCTGTACAGTTTCACCAGTGAGCGCTCTACATCTTCGCCTACATAAAACTGGACGATCACCATAGCCTGCCCCTGCATAGAGGTTGAATACACATATTCCACACCCTTAACATTAGAGATCATTTTTTCTAATGGTGCCGCTACCTTGGTTTCCACATCTTTTGGCGATGCTCCCGGATAACCGATAAAAATATCAGCCATCGGTACCTGTATCTGCGGTTCTTCCTCGCGTGGTATTAAAAAGGTACTGTAACCGCCGATCAGTAAAAAGGCGATCATCAGCAAAATCGTTAGTTTCGACTGTATAAATGCCTTGGCTATATTTCCTGCAAATCCGTTTTTCATATCAATTATTTTATTTTAACCGCAGCACCGTTAAATAGCCTGCCATCGGCGCTTACAATAAACTGTTCATGTGCTGCCAATCCGCTTAGTACCTCAACCTTATTTCCCGCTGTTTTACCGAGTCTTATCCAGCGCAACAGCGCTGTGTTATTACTGCCTATAGTATATAAGCCTGTTAACTGGTCCCTGTACTCGATACAGGAAACTGGAACCATCACTTGGTCATCGCCAGCGGTACTTTTGGGCGACTGTTTCACCGGGATAGAAACATTAGCATACATGCCGGCAAACAAGCCCTGTTTTTCATTATCAGCAATATGCACTTTGATCAGGTATTGCCCACCGGTATATTGCGAGGATTGATTGATTTGGCTAACAATCCCCTTAATTTCTTTATTTACGGCGCTAATGGTCACAGTTACCTCAACGCCTTGGCTTATCTGGCTGATCGAATTTTCAGGTACGGCTGCACTCACCTGGTAACTACCACTTTGTTCGATAGTTAAAATCGGCATACCGGGATTAGCCATACTCCCCGCATCCATTAACTTTTGCGTAACAGTTCCGGCAAAGGGTGCGGTTAAGCTGGTGTAATTCAGTGTGGCATTTACCTCGTTACGCATCTGCTTAGTAGCTTCAAGCCGTGATTTGGCCGAGCTGTATTGCAGCGAAACATTATCCAGCTCTTTTGCCGAGGCACTTTGCTGTTTATATAAATTGTTAAACCGTTCATAGTCCTTTTGCGCGTTTTTATATCCTGCCTCCGCTTCAGCGATCATCGCATCGGTTTGTGCTCTTTTCGCCAGGATATCATCATTGCTTATTGTTGCCAGCAATTGTCCTTTATTGACGTGATCCCCCACCTTGACATTCAGTTTGGTGATGTATCCCATTACCCTTGTGCTGATGTTGGCGGTTTGGCCGGCTTCAATCTGGCCGCTTACACTTAATCCTTGCTGCTCATCAGCAGAGGGCTGACTGACAGTTACCAGAATTGCGGTATCAGTACCGGCTTTGGTTTCTTTTTTTTCATTGGAAGAACAGGAACTGATTACCAGTAAGCCAATTCCGGCAAATAGTTGTAATGTCCTGATCGGGTTGATAGCTAATCTCATATAGATCTTTTATTTATTTGTAGTTGAGGTTAATAATTGTATATAAGCTTGGGTAACATTTGCGGTAAACTGCGCCTGGGTAAGAGCAAATTTTTGCTGTGAAAGCTGGGTTTCGGCCATCAGGACGTCGGTCGTATTGACCAAACCTTGCTGGTAGCGGTTTTGTAAAATCCTCAATGATTCTGATGCCTGCTCAATGGCTGTTTTTTCCTGCTCTATTTCAAACCGGGCATCTGAAAGGTCCCGGTAAGCTTTATTCAGATCTGATTGACTTTGATCTTTTTGCTGTGCCAGTTGAGTAGTCAGCTTATCCCGTTCTAATTTTTGTACCGTAATTACATTCTTTGTCTTATTCCCATTGAAAATATTCCAGGACAACTGCACTCCAAACAAGTAAGAATTTGCGCCAAAACCGGTTAACCGGCTGTCATTATACTGGTAATTACCGAATGCGTTCAGCTTTGGCAGGTAACTCATCTGGCTTGATTTGATCATCAGGCCAGATACTTCAATTGCTTTTTGTATGGCCATAAAATCAGACCTGTTTGAAAATATCTTCTGAATAGTATCAGCACCTGATGGCGCAGCCTTAAATTCATCATTTATTTTATATACAACTCCCGTTGGCTGCCCCATTAATAAGCTGAGATAATCAGATGCGTTTTTGATGCCGCTTTGTGCTTTGGCCAGGCTGCTTTCAACAGCTGTTACGTGAACCTGTGCATTTAATACATCGGACTTCTGAATAAGCCCTTGTTTGAAATGATTGTCGGTGAAAGTGTAAACTGATTGTGCAGTTTGCAAGGCATCCTCTAAAACCTTTGCAGCATCATACGCCAATTGCAGTTGCAAATAGGCTTTCTGCACTTCAAAAGTCAAATATTCTTTGGTGCGCTGTGTTTTATATTGATAAACCTCGGTTTGCCTTTGTGCCCCTTTGCGCTGATACAGCATATCTATGTTGAGCAATGGTTGCTGCACTTCCAGTTTAGCCATATAATCAGGGGTGCCGGATGGATGATTCAGTAACGAGGGATTGAAATCATTTTGGGTGATGGACCCTTGTTGCAATTTAAATCCAAATGCACTAAGCGGGTCATTTGTGCTCATAGCAGTGTAAGAAAGGTTAGCCTGTGGCAGGAAAATCGCCTCAGTCTGCTTGTAATTAGCTACTGCGATACGCTCGTCCAGACTGGCCAGATGAATATCTTTGTTGTTGCTTAAGGCTGCTGTTATAGCCTCGCCCAGGGTTAGTGTCTTGGTGTTTTCCTGCGCATGGGCCGCAGATATAAATGCGTTAGCGCTGATAAATACTATAGCAACTAATTTGATAAAATATTTCCTACTGCTCATTAACTTTTAAATTTGAAACAAAAGTAGGTTTGTCAAAAAAGTTAAACGGTAACATTTGTTACCTATAAAAATTATAGTGAACACATGCTGAAATTTCTGCGTTTTTTTTAATGAATTTTGTGCCGTTTGTTTTATTCAGACGGAATAAAACAAAATGTATGCCCAAAGCATGTTCCTTTATAAGGAATTAGGGAAATGGTATTTATTCGTTGTAAAACGAATGTTTCAATCGCGGTAACAAGGGTTACTTATGAAATGATAAATGTGGTAAATCTTCAAACGCCAGTTTGATACTTGCCGATTTAAAATCCCTGGTTGCCAGGGATTTTATTTTTATTCTTTACTTATCATTTTTTAGCAGGGCATGTATTTAAACCTATTAAAGTGTAGAGCGGGCAAAAACTCACGATGCTTGTTAAAACAAATACGCCTGCTAACACCAACAATATAATGCCAAAAGTGCCCGTAATGGTGTTGGTGAAATATAAAGCAGCAACTATTGCTGCCACGATAAACCGGATTAAGCGGTCTGTATTTCCCATATTTTTTTTCATGATATTTATTTTGTTGTAAGTTACTTAACATCAAATTGAAACTCTGTAACTTTTGTTACAATTGGAAAATGTTTAAACCTTCAAAAGAGTAATAAGGATAGGCACTATGTCCAAGTTAAAGATAATGAGTGCATTTATACATTTTAATTATTATAAGGCCATTTTTTAAAGAGGATAAACTTAATAAGGTCATTGATTATGAATGAGAATAACGCAGTGTATGAAATTACAACAATGGTTTCTGTAAATGGAATTGCTTTAAAACCCAATAACCCGAATGTTGAAAGAATTATTCCTAAAATCATATCGGCGATAATAAGGAATAGTAATGTTCTGCTGGGCGCAGAATGCCAAAAATGCTTTTTCTCCCTGACAACAAATATGGAGAACAATGCTAAAAAGAGCAATATTTCGAAACAGAAAGTATTGAGCGCCTTATTATCTGCACTTAAATTGAAATATTTCAAACCGATATAAAGAAGCCCAAATGCCTCTAAAGCCATGGTCAGGCCTATTACTATCCCTATTTTCGCTAAACCGGTAATGTTCCATTTTGCCGGTTTTTCCGACCATTTTACATTATCGGTTGATAAAGATATTTTCACAAAATCAGTCATGAAAATCATGATCAGCATTGCAGAAGCTGTAATAATGAATTTACCAAGGATAAGGAAGGCCACAACAACAAAACAGGTTTTTGCAATTGTTCTCGCGATCTTATTCAATATCCAGGTATTGATGCGTTCAAACATCATTCTTCCTACTTTAATCGGGCTAAGGATATTCGCCAATCCCTCATCCGTTAATACGATACTTGCGGCGCCTTTGGCAACATCTGTTGCGTTACTCACTGCAATCCCAACTTCAGCCTGCTTTAACGCCGGGGCGTCA
>DHIR01000073.1:2506-8946 GCA_002403905.1 Mucilaginibacter sp. UBA4741 | reverse complement strand
AATTAATTATGGTATTAAATAAGGTGGAAAACTTGTTTTTGTACAAAACAAACCCATAAAAACACTAAAAAAATTAGCTTTGTATTTATCGATCTTACTTTAATTTTAGCCGCCTGTTTTACTCTTTGTACAAAATGCAGGTAACTAAGTTGTTGCCTATGTATAGCTTATAGCCGTAAATATTAAATTGCTTAACCACTCATATTCCTTTTATCTAAAAATCAGCATGAAAAAGATCTTTCTTTTTATACTCGTACTTACCGGTATGAATGTTTACGCGCAAAACCCGCAGGCTAAAACGGCTAACGGTGTACTAGAAGGCGTTACCGGGGCCAGTGGTGTTGTATCCTATAAAGGCATCCCGTTTGCACAGCCGCCTGTTGGCGATCTGCGCTGGAAAGAACCGCAAGCACCGCTTAACTGGAAAGGCGTTCGTAAGGCTGATCATTTTGGCCCGCAGGCCATGCAGAGGGTAATTTACAGCTACATGATGTTTAGAAGCAATGGAAAAAGCGAAGATTGTTTATATCTGAACGTATGGACTCCGGCTAAACCAACCAATCAAAAACTAGCCGTGCTGGTTTATTTTTATGGTGGAGGATTTGGCGCTGGCGATGGCTCAGAATATCGTTATGACGGCGAGGCTCTTGCAAAAAAAGGGATCATCATGGTTACGGTTAATTACCGGTTAGGGATATTTGGTTTCCTGGCGTATCCTGAACTCACTGCCGAATCAGCGCATCATTCTTCAGGAAACTATGGTTTGATGGATCAACACGCGGCCTTGGTTTGGGTGAAGAAAAATATAGCTGCTTTTGGCGGCGACCCCAATAAAATAACTATCGGTGGTGAATCGTCAGGTTCAATGTCCGTATGCGGGCAGATGGCTTCACCATTATCAAAAGGTCTTTTCAGAGGCGCGATAGGCGAGAGCGGTTCATTGTTGGGTAACTGGTCGCCGACTCTGCTAGCTGATGCCGAACAAATCGGGGTTAAGTTTGCCACCTCTATCGGTGCTAAATCCTTAGCAGATTTACGTAAGTTACCTGCCGACTCTTTGCTTAAAATATCAGCACGGGAAGATTTCCCTATAACTGTTGATGGTTATTTCCTACCTGAATCGCCTCAGGCTATTTTTAATGCCGGTAAACAAATGGATATACCGCTTTTAGCTGGCTGGAACTCGGCCGAGTCTGGTCCGGATGGCGTGTTAGGCAGATTAGATCCAACCTTAGACAATTATAAATCTTCAATAAAAAAATTATATGGCGACCGCACTTCTGACATATTAAACGTTTATGCCCCGGTTACAGATGCCGACGTTGCGCAAGCCGCTACTGATCTGGCAACGGACCGTTTTGCTTATGGCACCTGGAAATTTATCGATTTGCAAACCAAAACGCATAACAAGCCCGTTTATCGCTACTTTTTTACCCGTAAGCGCCCTGTGATGGTTAGTGCACCTGCCGGTCCGGTAGATCACTCGATGGGTGCCGCTCATACTTCAGAAATTGAATTTGCGTTGGGCAACCTATTTACCAATAAAGTTTATGCCTGGACAGCTGATGATTACAAAATATCAGAAACCGTGCAGAATTACTTTGTAAATTTTGTTAAAACAAGTAATCCTAACGGCGCTGGCTTACCTGCCTGGGAAAGTCTGAAAAAAGATAACACAAGCGTGATGATATTCAAAGTGAATAGTAAATCACAACCGGACGTGAATGCGAAAAGGTACGCGGTAATGGATAGTTTTTTTAATAAATAGCCCCCCCCTCCAAAAAAAAAGGAAAGCCTGCATATTGGTAGATATACAGGCTTTTTATCTATAGCATTAGCGGTTAATTGTTCTCGATAATTATTGTTTTGCCCTTTCGCCCGGCATTATTATGTACTGGTATTTATTAATAACACTTTTTAATCATTTATCATCTTTTAATATTGCTGCCCGGTAAAAAAATCATTTGGATGTTTGATTTTTTTATATGTTTGTGTATTATAAACCCATGCCTATATTTTATTAATAGCTAAAGTTAAACCGTAGCAGTACTATTTTTAATTCAATAAATATATGTACATACATTACTACAAATATTGAAAGTAATTTAAATGAAAAATCAGCACCAATCTGGAGATTCAACTACCCAGCTGTCTATGACAGCCATCACCCGCCGACACTTTGCAAAGAACTGCACGCTTGGCATCATCACCTTATTGGCTAACCCCCTAAGAACGTTTAGTAGCGGTAAGGTATCCGAACTAAGTAAAACCGGCCCTGCATCCGCGGTAATATCATTAGATCAAAACTGGCTTTTTCTTGCAAATCCATCTTCTGCCATTGCTGACGATGCGGCATATACCGCAGTTACGCTTCCGCATTGTGTAGCCCGGCTTTCGTGGCAAAACTGGGACCCCGCTTTATGGCAACAGGTCTGGTCTTATCGCCGGCATTTTACGCTGCCGGCAAATTCAAAGGGTATGCGTGTATTCCTGCATTTTGATGGGGTTATGGTTAATGCTACACCAACTATTAACGGCCAAATCTTACCGGAACATAAAGGCGGATATTTGCCTTTTAATTATGAAATAACGTCCTGGCTTAAACCGGCGGGGAATATTTTAGATCTACAGGTAGATTCTCGTTGGAGCAATGTGCCACCAGAGGGCTCACCAATTGGCACTAAGCGTGTTGATTATTTGGAAACCGGGGGTATTTATCGGTCGGTACAGCTAAAACTGGTGCCTCAATTATTCATTAGTGATTTGTTTGCCAAGCCCGTTGAGGTATTAACTAATAATCGCCGCATAGAAGTTACCTGTTCAGTTGATTCTGCCATCTTTTCAGATAAACCCATCCAGCTACAGGTTGAACTGCGAGACGGAGACCATGTTGTGGCACAGACGCAGCAAACATTCAATTTAAAGGAAGCGGGGAAAAAAGAACTGTCCGTGACTTTAGGCGGACTTAAAGATATTGTGCTCTGGGATGTTGAGAACCCAAAACTCTACCATGTAGTAGCTACGGTAATGTTAGATGGTAAACCGGTACATGATTATACAGTGCGGACCGGATTACGAGAAGCTAAATTTGAAACAGACGGGTTCTTTTTGAATAGAAAACGGCTCCAATTATTTGGTCTGAACCGCCACGAATCATTTCCTTATACGGGTGGAGCGATGCCGAAAAGGGTAATGCGTCGTGACGCGGAAATTCTGCGTAAAGAACTAAACTGTAATATGGTGCGCTGCTCACACTATCCACAATCCGCAGCTTTTTTGGACGCTTGTGACGAGCTGGGTTTGATGGTGTGGGAAGAAGTTCCCGGTTGGGGTTATATAGGGGACGATCCATGGAAAGAGGTATTGCTGGAAAATGTAAGAGATATGGTTACACGCGACCGAAACCGACCATCTGTAATAATTTGGGGAGTCCGTGTTAACGAATCGGCCAACGACCCGGAGCTTTACCGAAAAACTACAACGATTGCCAAATGGCTGGATGATTCGCGTCAAACCTCTGGTAGTATGACCTCGGGTTCCACAAAAAACTGGAAAAATGAATGGCATCAGGACGTAATGGCTTATGATGAGTATCACGCCGACCCCGATGGAAGTGTTGGGATCAGAAACCCGGACCCTGGTGTGCCATATATGTTAGCCGAAGCGGTAGGCCAGTTTAACTACGCCAAAGGCAAAGGGTTTGATTGTATGTACCGACGGGCTGGAGATATAGCAGTACAGCAATTGCAGGCGTTGCGGCATGCGCAGGCCCATAGCAGGGCGGGTGCCAATAAACAGAATTGCGGGGTAATAGCCTGGTGTGCTTTTGAGTACGCAAGCCCGGTTAACCCGTTTCAAGGCGTTAAATATCCGGGAGTGGCTGATGTCTTTCGGATCCCTAAGTTGGGAGCAACATTTTATCGTGCCCAGTTAAGCCCTAAAATACGCCCGGTGATAGAACCTAATTTTTATTGGGATTTTGGTCCGCAAACTGTTAATGGGCCTGGTAAAAATGTCGCCATTTTTTCTAATTGTCAGCGTTTGGATCTGTTTGTAGCGGGTAAGTTGACGGCCTCGGTTCAACCGGATCATGCCAATTTTCCGCACCTTAAACACGCGCCGTTTTTTACTGATCTGTATTTTGATGGCGTTGCTCAGCCCGAACTCCGTATTGATGGTTATGTAGATAATATTATGGTAATATCTCGTAGTTTCTCAGCTGACACACGCCATGATCGGTTATTGCTGGAGACCGATGACAATGTATTGTTTGGCGATGGCGCGGATGCCACCAGGGTGACATTCCGTATTGTAGATAAATTTGGCGCGTCTCGCCCTTTTGGTAAAGGAGATGTGGCCTTCACTATACATGGCCCCGGAAGCATTGTGGGTGATAATCCCTTCAAGCTGGAAGATAGCGGCGGGGCCGGCGCTATATGGGTACGTACGGCGCCTGGCAGTGCCGGACGCATTGTATTAAAAGCTACTCATTCTTTATTGGGCACATCAAGTATTGAAATTAAGGTGCGCAAAAATGTGTAGGTTCAACTAATTTGTGGCCGGCAGACTTAACCATCCTGGTAGATTTACCGGCCACCATCCTGTTAAAAATATTATTTGAATGAAAAAGTATTTGTTATGCCTACTGATTGTTATAGGAGCCTATCATCCGGTATCCGCACAGTACCAACGTTCGAAGACTGAAACAATTGATTTTATTAATAACACATTAAAGCTTAGAGAGGAGACAAGAATTTATGAAGAAGATCCAGCAAGCAAGGTCAATAGTCTCATCCTGTTACAACATTTGGATAATGAAAACTGTAAACAGGTAAAACAGACTATAGATAATAAACGGCTAACCACCATCATCAATAAAATTCATTGGGATGCTTTCAGGGCATTTGGATATAACGACAACCGATCTGAACTATACATATACTTTAATAAAAATGTAATGGTAAATAATAGCCCCGCAGATGTTTTTAGTATATATGTCCCTGATGATAAAGTTGAAGAAATTAAGAACGCCATCCTACGACTGGTCGAAATTATTAAGGCAGAAAAATAATGTAATTTAATAGTTACAATAATATTAAGAATACGTATTTATTGTTTAAATAATAACTTTGGTTTAACCAATTCAATATAAACAACTCCTTTTATAAACTAATTCAAAATGAAATTTGGTATAAACACCTTTTTATTTACATCGCCATTTAATAATGATAGTATTTCATTATTCCCAAAATTTAAAAAATGGGGTTTTGATTCAGTAGAGATAGCGCTAGAAGATGTCTCGCACATAGATCCGAAACTTATTAAAGAAGCCTTAGATAAAAACGGCCTAATTTGTGGTTCTATTTGTGCGGCAATGGGGCCGGGCAGAGACCTCAGAGGTACAAAAGAAGAACAAAACACAGCTGCCAAATATATAAAAGATGTTATTGATGTAATGCAGGTATTGGGTTGCCCTATTCTTGTCGGCCCTTTATATTCTTCTGTAGGACGGGCTGAGCCTGTGAGTGAAGAAGATTATAAAACTCAATGGGATACAGTAGTAGCTAATTTAAAAAAACTGGCAGCGTATGCGGTACAAAAAGGAGTGAAGCTTGCCATTGAACCTTTAAACCGGTACGAAACAGATTTTATTAATACAGCCGAGCAGGGCCTAAAGATGATCGCGGATGTTAATAGCGACGCCTTGTTACTGCACCTGGATTCTTTTCACATGAATATAGAAGAAAAAGATCCGTATAAGGCAATTGTGAGCGCTGGTAATAAACTGGGCCATTTCCACGCCTGCGGGTCAGACCGTGGTACGCCGGGAGGGGATCATATCAATTGGGATAAGATCAGCGCCGCGCTTAACCAATTGGGTTATGATAAACAAATTGTAATAGAATCATTTACAACCGATGTTAAGGTAATTGCCAAAGCAGCATCTATATGGCGTAAGCTGGAACCATCGCAGGAAGATATTGCTATAAAAGGATTGCAATTTTTAAAACATAATTTATAATATATATCACTCAGATTAAAATGACCAAAGAAAGAAGCTTTAATGTTGAGCTGTTCTTTTATACCCCGTTAACAACCAATAAATAAACAAAAAAATGAATAAGAAGATTTTAAGTTTATCAACATTTTTAGGATTATGCCTTTTAATAATAATAGGCTGTAAAATTCATAAAATGCAACAGCAAAATAAGCCCGCTGATGTTATTGCGAATACTAAAGAGGAGGATGTCAGCAAGGATGACGATAGCCAATACAGTGGCCCTTTATTTAACGACAATATAAGGTCAACAACAGCGCGCACTCCAGAAGAAGAGCGGCTTGGTTTTAAACTGCCTCCCGGCTTCGAAATACAGCTATATGCTTCTGATCCGGATATTGGCAAGCCTATAAATATCGCTTTTGATGCTAAGGGCAGGATG
>DHIR01000073.1:0-2419 GCA_002403905.1 Mucilaginibacter sp. UBA4741 | reverse complement strand
GGATGTGGGTTACCCAATCATTTGAGTACCCATTTCCTGCCCAATCTCCAAACAAGGGTAAGGATCGTTTGACCATTTTGGAAGATACAGATCATGACGGCAAAGCAGATAAGTTTACTCATTTTAACGATACCCTAAATATCCCGATCGGGATACTGCCTTTAAATGATGGCGC
Source organism: Mucilaginibacter sp. UBA4741 (assembly GCA_002403905.1). Lineage (GTDB taxonomy): Bacteria > Bacteroidota > Bacteroidia > Sphingobacteriales > Sphingobacteriaceae > Mucilaginibacter. The sequence goes on along the minus strand of DHIR01000073.1, from coordinate 2,244 downwards.
AATAGCTTATAGTATCCCTTCGGTTACCAGATTTACCGATTTAAACGGGGATGGTATAGCTGATCAGGAAAAAACGCTATTGACAGGGTTTGGGCATAAAGATACCCATGGTATGGTTAACAATTTTGTGCGTGGATATGATGGCTGGGTATATGCCGATCATGGATTTACAAACCAATCTACAGCTTCAGGTAGCGATGGACACTCCATTACCATGACATCAGGAAACACGTTCAGGTTTCGTATGGATGGCAGCCGTGTTGAACAAACCACTTTTGGCAGGGTTAACCCTTTCGGTTTAGCTTATGATGAAAGAGGTTATTTATACTCAACAGATTGCCATACATCGCCTTTGTATCAGCTTATAATGGGCGGCGACTATCCTAGCTTTGGCAAGACAACCAGAATGGGTTTCGCGCCAGATATGAAACGTCTTGAAAATGAAGCCACCGCTCTTGCCGGATTAGCATATTATAACGATGTGCAGTTCCCGGAGCAATACCGTGGTGATTTTTATATGGGAGATGTAGTAACAAGCAGGATTTACAGAAACTCTTATATTAATAAAGGCTCTACCCCTGTAGGAAAAAGAGAAGCGGATTTTTTAAAAAGCAAAGATCCCTGGTTCCGCCCGGTGGATGTAAAGCTTGGCCCTGATGGCGCTTTATATATTGCTGATTTTTATAATAGCATAATAGGGCATTACGAAGTGCCCCTGGATGATCCGCATAGAGATAAAACCCGTGGCAGGATCTGGCGAATTACTTATAAAGGCCAGCATAATCCTATTAAGGACTGGAGCGCGGCAACTATTGATGATCTGCTATCAGCGCTTGATATGCAGAATATTTCTGTTAGAATGACGGTGACCGATCAGCTTTCAGACCGTATTGGTATGAAAGCGGTTGAACCATTAAAGGCGCTGCTTAACAAAAAATCCACAAGCTCTTTAAAGTACATTCATGCACTATGGGTATTAGAACGGTTAAATTCGTTAGATGATAAAATAATAAAACGATCAGCGACAAATGCCGACCCATTGGTGAGGTTACACACCATGCGTATTCTTTTAGAGCAAAAACCAAACGAGCAAAATTACCGGCTTATACTAAATGCTGTTAAAGATAAAGATCCGCACGTAGCGCGTGCCGCTATAGAAGACCTGGTAAATTACCCTAGCATGACCTCGCTTGAGGCTATACTGGCAGTAAGACCAAAGATGCCTTTATATGATACCCACCTTATCTATACGGCCAGACTTTGTATTAAGAATATTTTACTACATAACGAATTGATGAAGCAGGTAGTTGCAAGAGAGTGGAAACAACAGGACGCGGCAAATATTGCCGATGTATTAGTTGCTGTACCATCAGCAGAATCAGCAACCTTCCTGGCCCAATATATTAGCAAGTATCCTATACTGGGTAATGTGTCCATTACTTATGAACAAATAGCAGAGTTTATACCTATTGACCAAATAGCTAAAGTAATAAGTGATGCAAGGCAAAGGAAAGCAGACGTTGAGTCTGAGTTTGTGATTTTTGGAGGAATACAACAGGGGATAGCAAGAAGAGGCGGAAAAGAAACTGCAGAATTACAGCAGTGGGGCATACAACTGGCAGAAAACCTTTCAAATAAATATCCGGCAGGAATGAAGGTTAAAGGCCCGGATTTGGTAAAGCAGAAATTTGCTATTGGAATAGCCGGAGATTATAAAGTGCGCGCGCTTGAGCCTAAAGTGAAGCTGTTTTTAGAGCCAGGCTCTAATGCTGATATTGATACTAAAACCGATGCATTAAGAGCTTTATTAAAAATCGATCCGGAGCATAATGCCGAACTGGCTGCCAAACTGTTCCAGGACCCGGCTTCTTCTTTAGAGTTTAAAATTAAAGTTGCTAATGTATTGGGCGATTTAACCGGTTCTACAGGATCATCTTTAAACCGGGTTTTAACAAACGTTAATCGGGTATTAGCAGCAGAAGTTAAAAATGCGCCGCCCGATCTGCAATCAGCCATTGTAACGTCATTGGCCAGTTCTTCTGAAGGTAAAGATCTTGTTTTTAGCAAAGTTAGGCAAGGACAAATATTTTCGAGAGTATTGGTTGAGCCTAAGGTTGGAGAAAGAATGTTATTTAACATATCACCTAAACAAAAAAAAGAGTATGACGAATTAACAGCCAATGTTGAGCCTGTAAATACAGAAAGAAATAAAGCCATAAGTATGATGATGGGTCTATACAATAA
>DHIR01000209.1:2705-10982 GCA_002403905.1 Mucilaginibacter sp. UBA4741 | reverse complement strand
CAAATTTTAATGCGTCTGCCCTGAGGTTTATGGCATGCCCGGTATGATTACTGCGTTAATTTCACAATATTTGTCAAAAAAATTAGAAAAATATTTAAATGAGTTTATTAGTTATTGGTACTGTGGCGTTTGACGCAATTGAGACACCGTTTGGTAAGACAGATAAAATAGTTGGTGGTGCTGCAACCTATGCAGGTTTAGCTGCATCATACTTTTATGATAAGATAAAAATTGTTGCCGTTGTTGGCGATGATTTCCCTGAAAGCGAGATAAAAGACTTTAACGATCACGGTATAAATACCGAAGGTTTACAAATTAAAAAAGGCGAAAAATCGTTTTTTTGGAGTGGTAAGTATCATAACGATATGAACAGCCGTGATACGCTGGTAACCGAACTAAACGTATTGGCTGATTTTGATCCCATAATACCGGAAAGCTACCAGGATTGCGAATACCTTATGCTGGGTAATCTTACCCCGCAAGTACAGCAAACGGTTATTAAACGCCTTAAAAATCGCCCTAAACTAATTGTAATGGATACCATGAACTTTTGGATGGACATTGCAATGGACGACTTACTGGAAACCATAAAACTGATAGATGTATTAACTATTAATGATGCCGAGGCCCGTCAGTTATCAGGCGAATACTCGTTAGTTAAGGCAGCCCGTAAAATATTAACTATGGGCCCTAAATACCTGATCATTAAAAAAGGCGAGCATGGCGCGTTATTATTCCATGAGGATAAAATATTCTCGGCACCTGCATTACCATTAGCGGAAGTATTTGACCCAACCGGAGCCGGCGATACCTTCGCGGGTGGCTTTATTGGTTATATGGCCAAAGTGGGTACCGTAAATTTTAATAATATGAAGAACGCTATCATTTTTGGTTCGGCATTAGCTTCATTCTGCGTAGAGAAATTTGGTACAGAGAAAATTAAAAACCTTAGCGAAGCAGAAGTAAGTGCTCGTGTACAAGAGTTTGTGCAACTATCATCTTTCGAGATAGCATAGTCAGTAATACACCATTTTATAACAGAAAAGGCGGAATAAATACTCCGCCTTTTCTTGTTTTGATAGGTATAAGTAATTATGGTTTTTTATTGAGCCTAAACCCAATAGTTATTTGCAGGCTATTGGTGTTTGATGTATAGTTGCCTAAAGAAGAACTCACTTTTTGCGTTTGAAAGCTATGATAGTACGTGCATCTAATAATAACAAATAAAATACTACCCCAATTTCCCTATCGCGTCAAAATTCTGAAACACCCATTCATCATGCGGGGCATCGCCAAGCTCGTGGGTAAGGTCCTGGCCGGCCCAGTGCTCGTAATGTTTGCCATTGCGCCAAAGCCGGCTGCGGGTAACATCATAGATCAGTCCCTTGTAGGCTATCCACACTTCTGGCTTATCCTGCCCGTTGCGCAGGGCCAGTTGTGATTTGGTATATACGGGCAGATCGGTCATCGGCACCAAATATAGTTTTTACTTAATTAAGTTGTTTGACCCAATGTCTAAGGACTCGAACATTTGTTTAATTTAGTTGGTTCATAATGGATAGTAAAAAAAGTGTAGTTGTAATTGGCAGCGGCTTTGCCGGTTTATCGGCTGCGTGTTTGTTGGCTAAAGCGGGGTTTAAGGTTACCATTCTCGAAAAAAACAAACAACCGGGTGGCAGGGCAGGGGTGTGGCAGCAGGATGGGTTTACATTTGATATGGGCCCAAGCTGGTATTGGATGCCCGATGTTTTCGAGAATTTTTTTGCGTTGTTTGATAAAAAGCCTTCGGACTATTACGAGTTAAAAAGGCTTGACCCCGGCTATCGTATCTATTATGGTAAGGATGATCTGTTGGATGTGCCCGAAGATAGACTCGAACTCTCCAGACTTTTTGAAAGCATTGAACCCGGCAGCAGTAAAAAGCTGGATGTGTTTTTAAAACAAGCCGAATATAAATACAAAGTAGGCATGGGCGAATATGTTTTCCGCCCGTCGCATAGTATTACCGAGTTTGTTGATTTTAATCTCATTAAAAAAAGCCTGAACATGCAATTGCTGGGTAGTATGCGCAAGCATGTCTACAGCCATTTTAAACATCCTAAACTCAGGCAGTTGCTGGAGTTCCCGGTATTGTTTTTAGGTGCAACGCCGCAAAATACCCCCGCCATGTACAGCATAATGAACTATGCCGATCTGGTTTTAGGCACCTGGTACCCCATGGGCGGCATGAACCAAATTGTTAAGGCGATGGTAAGTTTGGCTGAGAGTTTGGGCGTGGAGATACGACTGGATACCGAAGTCACCAAAATTGAAGTAGCCAACAAACTAGTAAGCAACATTCAAACCTCTAAAGGCAACCTGCAAGCCGACATGGTAATTGCCGGTGCCGACTACCAGCACGTGGAACAACATTTATTAGACGAACCCTATCGCAACTACACCAAAAAATATTGGGACAGCCGGGTAATGTCGCCATCGAGCCTGTTGTTTTATATCGGCATCAACAAAAAGATTGAGGATATACAACATCATAACCTATTTTTTGATGAGGATTTTGAGCAGCACGCCAAAGATATTTATACATCACCGAAATGGCCCGATAAGCCGCTGTTTTATGTTTGCTGCCCATCAAAAACAGATGCTAGTATAGCGCCCAAAGGAAGTGAAAACTTATTCTTTTTGATGCCGATTGCTCCGGGATTAGAAGATAGCGATGCCATACGCGAACAATATTTTGAACTAATGCTAACCCGTTTTGAAAGCATCACCGGCCAAAGCATCCGCGATAATATTATAGTAAAAAGAAGCTATGCGCTAAATGATTTTAAGGCCGATTATCATTCGTTTAAAGGTAATGCTTATGGACTGGCAAATACACTCAGCCAAACAGCTTTTTTTAAACCGGCTATACGCAATAAGCACGTTAAAAATTTGCTGTATACCGGGCAACTAACAGTGCCTGGGCCGGGTGTGCCACCTGCGATTATATCGGGGCAGGTAGTGGCGGGGGAGGCGATGGCGTATTTGAACGCGCGCCGTTGACTCACCCCGCCCAGCGTAGCGATATCGGGGTGAGTTATCGCCGCCTCCCCCGCATAACCCGCCCCAAATTCTAACCCATCAATACCATATACTCATCGCGCGTTGCCCGCCAGTGCCTATAACTACATTTTTGTGATGTAATTAAAAAACACTAAACTTAAACACTCATGAAAAGAAAATTATTACTACTAATCTGGCTTATCGCGGGGTACGGATCATCGGGCGTGGCGTTGGCGCAATGGGGGCGCGAGATAGAGTTTCAATTTATTGGAACAGACCCCGGTACTAAAATAGAAACAGCCGGCGCAAACTTTTTTCACGATTCTTGCGCTTACCAGGTACTAAGTTCTCTGGAACTTCACAGCAAGTTGCCGCCCCGAAGGCCGGTAAGCCCGATATTATTAGGCGTAAAACTTAATCCTACATTAAAACATTGGTATATGCCCGATGTACGGATAATGAGCAAATTTTACCGCAATTTTAGCATAACAGATGGTTCTGAAGCTACAGTTTTCGCGATTGGTATCACAAAGGACAATATAAAAGATTACCGTTACCGGGTTGTTGAAAATGATAGTACCGAGGTGGTTAAATGGTCTGCCATACCATCGCTTGAGCAAAAGTACGGCGCTAAACAACTTTACGGTTTTATTGGCAACTTTAAAGCGTTTAATAAGCAATTATTGATAGAAGTTGTCAATGTAAATAATTACAACATCCGCGAAGGTGTGATATTCGATTGGCGTCCGATCTCTAAACCGGTAGTAACCCAATTAACCATCCTTACGCCCGAGCCATTTAAAAACCATACCTATCCGGACGACCCTATAGATACGCACCCTAACGTTTTTAATATTAATGCTACAAAAGTAAACCGGGGCATAGCAACCAAATTTGATAAACAAACCGGCATGCCATTGGATATGAAGTTTAATGCTGATAGTGTCAGATCCATCAACTTGTATTTTAAAGATCATCCCGCAATAACTTACACTATATATGTTATACGTACAGTAAGCGCCAAATCAGACTCTACCGTGGTCGCGTTTAACTATAGTGACAACATGTTCCCGTTACTAAATAAATTTTTTAGCCAACCCGGCAAATACCAACTCATTATAGAGCGTGCCAGTTCTAGTACACGCGGTACAACGCGAGATAATGAAACCTTACGAATTCTCTTCGAAGTAAAACCACCACCTTTAACTCAAAAAAAGGTTACTATACTACAATTAATACCTTACACAGTTGCAACCCTTTGCGGGGTTGCATTTTTGTTTTTTATATATCGCCGCCAAAGCCGGGCCAAGTTGCAACGCGTAGCGCAAGAGAAACAGGTAATTGGCTTAAAATTACGGTCGATAAGGGCGCAGCTTAACCCGCATTTTATGTTTAACGCGCTAACATCCATCCAAAACCTTATCAACAAAAATAATATTGCCGATGCCAACCAATACCTGGCCAAATTTGCCGGCCTAACCCGCCAGGTGCTGGATAGCAATAATGACGATGTATTAAGCTTAGAGGACGAATTGCAAGTGTTAAATGATTACCTGCAAATGGAACAACTACGCTTTAATTTTAAATATGAAATCAAGGTAGATGAACAACTGAACCAGGCCAATACAGAGATACCCGCCATGTTGTTACAACCTTTTGTAGAGAACGCTATTAAGCATGGCATAACCGGTTTAAATGAGGCTGGCAAAATAATAATTACCGCTGCCGCTGATAAAAACGACCTGGTATTTACCATAACAGATAACGGTGCAGGCTTTGTATCCACTGCCAAAGCCGAGGGCTATGGCATAAAACTAAGTGAAGAACGGGTCGCATTATTGAACCAGATCTATAAAGATCAATCTGTAACTTTGGCTATTAACGCGGGGCAACAGGGCACTACGGTAACCATCTGCCTAACTAACTGGATATAATGAGTATTAGAGCGATATTAATTGATGATGAAGCAAATAATTTAGAGAACCTGCAGATCATCATTAAACAATACTGTACCGGTGTTGAGGTGTTGGCCACAGCACAAGATGCTGACACGGGCCGCGCGTTGATAAAGCAGCATAACCCAGACCTGGTTTTTTTGGATATCCAAATGCCGGGCAAATCTGGCTTTGATCTGTTAACCGCGCTGCCAAAAATAAATTTCGAAGTAATATTTATTACCGCGTATGACAAGTACGGTATAAGGGCCATCAAATTTTCGGCGTTGGATTATTTATTGAAGCCGATAAACATTGATGAGTTTAAAGCGGCTATTGAAAAGGCTAAAGAAAAGATAGCGTCTAAAAAACAAAACCTTAATATGGAGAACCTGCTGCAATACATTAAAGCCGGCAGTAAAGAACCACCCAAAATAGCATTGCCTACGCTAAAAGAAATAATGTATGTAAAGGTTACAGACATAGTGCGTTGCCAGGCCGCTAACAATTACACCACCTTTTACCTGCAAAACAACGAGCAGGTGCTGGTTTGCAAAACCCTAAAGGAGTTTGCCGATCTCCTAAAGCCACATAATTTTATCCGCACGCATCAATCTCACCTGGTGAACATCAATAGTGTTAAAAGCTATTTGGCAGAGGATGGCGGGACGTTGTTGTTGAATAATCTGCAAAAAGTGCCTATATCTAGGCAGAATAGGGAGTTGGTGAAATCGGCGTTGAATAATGGGTTGGGAATGTAAGCGCGCGGGGTGAGTTATCGCCGCCCTACAAACTATCCCTCACAAAACTTTTCTGATACCCCAGCGGTGTCTTCCCCTTTATCATTTTAAAATGCTTATGAAAACTGGTGAAGTTGTTAAAGCCGCTTTCGTAGCAGATCTCTTTTATAGCCAGCTTATCATCAATCAGCAACTTACAAGCATGACCTATCCTTATTTCGCGGATAAATTGCGAGTACGTTTTACGGCTTCTTGATTTAAAAAATTTGCAAAAAGAGTTGGGGCTGATGTTAGCCACGGTTGAGATCTCTTTTAGGCTGATGTTCTTTTTAAAATTGGTGATGGAGTAATTGTATATGGCGTTTATACGGTCCTTCTCCTCTTCCTGGAAATTATTGCAGAAACCGATGGATGCCATTAGTTTGCTTTCTTTACACTCGCCAATGGCCAATAAAACTTCTAATAGCAGGATGATCTTTCGGCAACCTTCGGCAGTAACTATTTTTTCAATGAGCGGCCCAATTTTCCTGCCGGATGATTTTGACATGGAGATACCCCTTTTTGATTTTTCAAAAATGTTGCCTATTATTTTATTTTCGGGCAGTTTCAGAAATGCCTCACCCCAAAAAAGTTCATTAAAATGTATAACACTTACATCGGTGCTTAAACCATCTTGTATGTTTTCACCACTCAAATCAAACTGCCAGTAATGCGGCGTATCGGCACCTACCAGCACCACATCGCCGGGCAAAAACGGACTTATGCTATCGCCAATAAATTGCGTGCCTTGGCCTTTTTTAAAATAAACCAGCTCAATCTCCGGGTGGTAATGCCACCGGTTATTGGTATTGGGCGTAGTGTCTTGCCGGGCGCTAAAAGAGCTGATCTGGTCTTTTGATACTTTTAACAGCTGGAGTTTCATTGGGTTTATTTTTTATGCTAAAGTATAAAAGTTCAACCTAATATGCATTGATTATTCTATTTAAATAGAATTTTTACAATATCGCTTAATAAATAGCTTATTACGCAAAGTTTTACAGCACCAAAAAATACTTTATTTGTATAACCAATTATTTATTAAACGGTATTGGGTGATGTCGCCAATGCCGAGATATTGAACATATAAACCCATTTATTATGATCATTAAAAAATTACAATTACTGCTATTGCTTACGCTGATAAGCCTGTCGCCTGTTTTTGCGCAAAAAATGATAGGCACCGAAACAGATGCTCAAAAAGAAAAACGTATGGAGTGGTGGAAAGACAGTCGCTTCGGCATGTTTATTCATTGGGGCTTGTATTCGGGCGCTGCAAGACATGAGTGGGTAAAGCATAACGAGAAGATTGACAATGCCGGCTACCAAAAATATTTTGATCAGTTTAATCCTGATCTTTTTCAGCCCGAAAAATGGGCTAAACAAGCCAAAGATGCCGGTATGAAATATGCCGTGTTAACCACCAAGCACCATGAGGGTTTTTGCCTGTTCGACTCGAAATACACCGACTATAAAGCACCAAACACCAAAGCCAAACGCGACCTGGTACGTGAGTATGTAAACGCTTTCCGTGGGCAAGGGCTAAAGGTTGGTTTCTACTATTCGCTGTTAGATTGGCACCACCCTGATTATACCATTGACGATATTCACCCGCAATCGCCAAAAGATAAAAGCGATGCATCATACGCCGAGTTAAATAAGAATCGTGATATGGCTAAATATCGCCAATACATGCGTAACCAAATTACAGAGCTGTTAACCAACTACGGTAAAATAGATATTATCTGGTTGGACTTCTCGTTCCCTCGTAAAGATGGTCATGGTAAAGGTAAGGACGAGTGGGGATCGGTTGAGTTATTAAAGCTGATAAGGAAACTACAGCCGGGCATTATTGTAGATAACCGCCTTAATTTAGAAGAATATAAAGACGGTGCAGATTTTGAAACACCGGAACAAGTGAGCACCAAAGAGCTTGCAAAATACCGCGGCCGTACTTGGGAAACCTGCCAAACTTTTTCGGGCTCATGGGGATATTATCGCGATGAAAATACCTGGAAAACACACCGCCAACTGCTCGACTTGTTAATTACATCAGTAAGCAACGGCGGTAATTTAATACTAAATGTTGGGCCAACCGCCCGTGGCGAGTTTGACTACCGCGCAACCAACGCGCTTGATAGTTTAAGCCGCTGGATGCACGCCAACAACACCGCTATTTATAATTGTACCTACGCCCCGGATACCTACAAAATACCCGAGGATACCAAGCTAAGCTATAATAAAACAACCAACAGGTTATATGTATTCCTGTACAAGTATCCAGAAAATGGAAAGCTAACCTTACCGGGTTATAATGGCAAAATTAAATATGCGCAGTTTTTAAATGATCATTCGGAGGTTTTATATAAGCCTAACGGCGATGACCTGGAGGTGAAGCTTCCGGTTAAAAAGCCGGGGTTTGAAATACCGGTGGTGGAGTTGACGTTGAATTAATAACGTTAAACCGCGGCGTTGACTCACCCCGCCGACGCTTCGCTGGACGACCCTCTCTTCGCCTTTGGCGG
>DHIR01000209.1:0-2619 GCA_002403905.1 Mucilaginibacter sp. UBA4741 | reverse complement strand
CTTGCGGAAGAGAGGGTGGTCGAGCGAAGCAAAGACCGGGTGAGTAATCGCCGACAACGTTCTTTATCATCCTGCATTTTTTAACTCTTTTGGTGACCGGCGGCATCAATTAAAACCTTATGCTATCCTGATTGTAATTGTATCTATGATGCCGTTACCCACCCAGGTTGCCTGGCTTTTTTTAGTTGCTATCCCTGTTGCCTGCATAGCCTGGACGGTTACGCACGAGGAGGTATTTAAAGAGCCGCGCGAATACTGCATCAAGCAAAGCATCGATAGGAAAACCCTGTTGGGCCGCAAGTTCTTCTACCTGTTTACCTGCGAGTATTGCTTTAGTCATTATGTAGCCGTGTTTATCCTCGTACTAACCGGCTACAAGTTATTAATGGACGATTGGCGCGAGTATTTATTAGCCGGTTTCGCCATTGTTTGGGTAGCCAATATCTACATGAGCCTCTTTGCGCTCATAAAAGTGGATATTAAAAAAGAAGGGCTGATGACCAAAAATGAGGAAGAACAGGCCAACCACAAAAACTGATCGTCGGAAAAAATAGTACCGAAAACGATTGCGCACTTATAGTAAGTTATAGCCCAACAGATTTATTGTTTGGCGCAAAAGATTATCTAATTTAGTCAACGCGTTACAACGCTTTATATAATTGCTCACCAATACAATGACAGACAGTATACATACTTTTTTACAGATACACCCGCATGATAATGTGCTGGTTGTTTTACAAGATATAGCCAAGGGAACCATTGTGCCATTTAATAGTGATAACATTACGTTGCTTACAGATGTTGCCGCCAAGCATAAGTTTACCATAACCGACCTGGCGTTCGACCAAGAAATTTATATGTATGGCGTGTTGGTAGGCAAAACCAATCAGCCTATAGCTAAAGGCACCGCTATTACTGTTGATAACATACACCATGCCGCCAGCGATTTTAAGCTGGGCGAGCGCAAACTAAACTGGCATAAACCACAGGTTGATAAATTTGCGCAAAGAACATTCCTGGGCTATCACCGCGAAGATGGATCGGTAGGAACGGCTAATTATTGGCTGGTTATTCCGTTGGTGTTTTGCGAGAACCGTAATATCATGGTTTTAAAGGATGCCTTGGTTGAAAAACTGGGTTTCCGTAAGGCTAAGAACTATGAGAACGAGGTGGATAGCCTCATCAACCTTTACCAAACAGGGAACTCGGTAGAGTCTATCTTAAATGCTGATCTGCAAATGGAATCGGCAGAGAAACGTAATAAGAAACTGTTCGAAAATATTGATGGTATCAAGTTCTTAACGCATGATATGGGTTGTGGTGGCACACGGTCGGACACTGACGCGCTATGCGGGTTACTGGCTGGTTACATCACTCATCCAAACGTTGCCGGGGCTACGGTACTAAGCCTGGGCTGCCAGCACGCGCAAGCCAGTATCCTGGAAACAGAAATTAAAAAGCGCGACCCTAACTTCAACAAGCCGCTCATCATGCTGGAGCAGCAAAAGATAGGCAAGGAAAGCACCTTAATGCAAGAGGCGCTAAAACAAACCTTTGCCGGCTTGATAGATGCTAATAAGCTGGAACGGACGCCTGCCCCGATATCAAAGATCTGCATAGGTTTAGAGTGTGGTGGGTCTGATGGCTTCTCTGGTATATCGGCTAATCCGGCATTGGGTTATGTGTCTGATGTATTGGTTAGCCTGGGTGGCAGTGTTATCCTGGCCGAGTTCCCCGAACTATGCGGGGTAGAGCAGGAACTAAGCGACCGTTGTGTTGACATACCCACCGCGCAAAAGTTTATTGGCCTTATGCGTACTTATAGTGCCAGGGCAGAGGCTGATGGCTCGGGCTTTTACGCCAACCCATCGCCAGGCAATATAAAAGACGGTTTAATTACCGATGCTATAAAATCCGCAGGCGCGGCAAAAAAGGCGGGCAACTCGCCAGTTGCGGCAGTGTTGGATTACCCCGAGAAAGTAACCAAACCCGGCTTAAACTTATTATGCACCCCCGGCAGTGATGTTGAAAGCACTACGGCCGAAGTAGCATCGGGCGCTAACATTGTATTGTTTACTACGGGATTGGGCACGCCTACGGGCAATCCCATCACCCCGGTTATCAAGCTATCCACCAATACCCGCATTTTTGAGCGGATGCCCGATATTATCGACATTAACTGCGGCACCATAGTAGAAGGTACCGAAACCATTGAGCAAGCAGGCGAACGCATATTGAACTATGTAATTGATGTAGCCAGTGGTGTAGTACAGCCAAAATCTGTACAGTTAGGTCAGGATGATTTCATTCCGTGGAAACGCGGCGTATCGCTGTAGCGCGTGTACCAAACCGGATGTGTCCCGGTGATACACTTTGGTACATCTGTTTTTGTATTTACTTGATAATTAACTGATTGATTTTACAAATCCGGTTTCAAGATACAGTTTGGCACAATTTTTATGACTTTTAAGTCATTTTAGTGTAGGTATTTTCTGACAAAATGGTGTCACCATAAATGTAAATCCTATCACTTTGTAGCCTTTACGCGCAAGGCTTGCCCCGCTAAAGCCGCGGTGGCTGTTACTTTTTGTCTTGAGTGGCTGTTGCACGAGTACCAAC
>DHIR01000167.1:817-7858 GCA_002403905.1 Mucilaginibacter sp. UBA4741 | reverse complement strand
CAACGTACTCCGGAATATCCAACTTAATCAGTTGCCCTTTTTTTTAATGACTGCTTTACTTTTCTAATGTTCACTCGTCCTCCATTTTCTTCATCGGGTTTATTAAAAATTATATATCCCTTAGTTGTTAGACTTGCGACTGTCTTACTTATGGTGGTGCTGCTACAATTGAGAAATCTTCCTAATTCTGCATTGCTGGAAAAACATCCTCTTGGGGGTTGGTCTCTAAAGTTGATTAATGCAAGCAAAAATCTTTCAGTTGTTGTAAGGGTTTTATCGTTGAGGATAATCTGGTGAAAGCCCAAAGAAACGGATTTAAATTTTTTTATTTTTTTCATATTTAGCTTAACATTTTAATAACATCTTCATATTTATAAAACCAGGTGCCGTTGACTTTTTGCGCTGGTAGGCTCCCTGTTATTCTTAACCGTTGTAAAGTGCCATCAGATATATGGAGCAATTTTCTTACATCTAATGATCGTAAAATTTTTCGCTCCGGGTTGGAAGCAGACAATAGTTTTTGGAGATTCTTTATTTCAAAAAGTAAATTTTCTATATCTGCTTTTGTAGCGATTTCGTTTGCATTCATACAGGAATATTTAATTAAGAAATAAGACACATAATTTAAAGTTAGAAAGCAAATCTTTTTTTGCCGACAAAAAACATTGGCAGAGAATTAACACAAATAGAAGGTGTTAGAGGAGTTTTTAAATGAATTGTATAAAATTGGAAAGGAAATGTAAAATTGTTTGTTAGAGGAGATTAAATTGTGATGGAGTGGGAATATTATCCTAATCCAATTGTGTATGTGGGATTGTCGTTGCACCTGAGGAAATCATACGTTTTTTTTTTGCCAATTGGCTGCAACATATTAATGCGCCAAATAAAATTACGAGTAAACAGTCTTTCATAGAATATTTTGTTTTGAGATTATAGCCCACCAAGTGTAGAGAGAACATAAAAATATCACAAACATTCGATATGCTTATAGATGCTTCTTTAATTTCTTCTCCTTTTAAAAAGAAAATATCCGAATAATAGCCCTGCTGTAATCAAAAGTATTTTAGTGAACAAGCCACTTTCGAGCCACACTATCTGGGCTGAAAGCCATAAATTATCAAGCTCAACACTTAATCGGGCTAAATTACCGTGCCATACACGACTCCATTGGGCCCCGTTACCTTTTGCATTTTCAACAAGGGTAATACCTCCTAAAGTAGCGGCTGTTGTAATTCCGGCTATAGCTACCGCAGTAACTATCGCCATACCAAAATTTTTAATAGTTTTCATTGTATTAATTATTTGGTAAATTATCAACAAGCTTGCAGTTCTTCATTAAAACGTTCATCATTAGACCATCACATTTACCGTAAACAGTAATTTTTTGGTTTTCTTGAAGTTTTGCTAAAGCATCAAGATCGTCTATAAAACATTGTACACTTCCATTAGAAGATATTTGAAAAACATCATCTATATATTTAGAATCTTTAGTTATGTTTTTTAAATAATTTGCTGTTTCGTCTTTATTAAATGGTATTACTTGCAATGACTTATATTTCAATCTGTTTTTATCAGGTAAAAGAGAAAGTAACGAGCTACTGTCACCACTGAATAGAAATTTAATTTTCCCCCATGGTAAATCCGCTAAAACTTCCTTAAATATCTCGATCGATTGTTTAGATAAGGAGTGAAAACCATCAAAAGCAAAATATAGAAACTTCTTTTTACTATTAAATGCTCTTATTTTTTTATCGATATCATTTCTTAATTGCAAAATAAAATTATCCGGAATTTCCTTTTTTAAATCCTCATTATTGTTAATAAGAAAGTAAATTTGTGAGTATAACGCACTATTTAGACATTCACGAGACGAAGAATGCTTATCTATAACGTTAACAAAGTATCCGACTGTGTTTTCAAAATTTGATTCAATAAATTGCTTAACAATTCTCGTTTTACCGTATCCGGACGGTGCTTCTACGAAGACGACATCACTCCCATCTTTAAATAATCGTTCTATCGTTTCTAAATGTGCAACTCTTAGTATGTCATCATTTTCCGAAATCGGAAATGTTGGGTTATATAACGATGGAGAAATAACTTCGGCTTTCATTGGATGGGGTTTTGGTTTATATTGGAAATATACAATATATTGTTAGTATAAGCACAAATAAAACTGTCCACTGCATACGCGCCAGTTTTGGGCGCCCAAGTTTGAAAACCGTTAAGGCCCATACCGATGCCGGCTTATTAAGCCACAAACAGCAAGACCTTAACGGTATTACAATAAAATGCAAGGTTAGGTTTAATTGGTGCAGGCAGGTATACGCGCGATCCGAAGGAGTGCTACGGACAGAGTGGGCGTAATTACCTGGCGATGGTTTTAGCGGTTAGCCAGTAACAATGCGGCGTAGGCGTGCTGCTTGTAATTTTTGTGCGCTTTGCCTAAAGGGTGGCCCGTAGCATCGGTAATTTGGTACTGGTCCTTTCCGGCGTCTTTAATGTTTAGGAGGCTTTCGCCTTTAACATTACAGTACGATCCATTCTTTTTCACGGTGCCTAACTGCCGGCCGTCGGCAGTGGTAACTTTTCCGCTCATGTCGACAGAGAACAGGCCCTTGCCCGTGTTGTCGCGCACCACATCGTTTTTGTCGATGTAGCCGATTTGGTTGCCCGCCTTGTTAAACAGCCAGCCCCTGGAGTTAATGATAAATTGTGGTGCGGCGGCCTTTTGGGCAATTAAGGTGAATGAATTGGTGGTAATGATTGTTAACAGGGTTAACAAAAGCAGGGGGAACTTTTTCATTGTACAAATATTTAGGGGTTAATATTGATTGTATTAAAGTTACAATAAATAATATTGTTTTTAATTGATTTTTAGGGTGTTAAACGGGGCACGAGTACTCGGCGCTCTTCTCCACCGCTGCATACTCGCGCCAGTTTTGGGAACATTGAGCACAAGCTAAACAGGCCTGTCATACTGAGGCACTCGAAGTATGAGCGTAAAGGCCTTTGCCCGCATGCTTCGAGAGCCTCAGCATGACACCCGTTTTTGCATTTATCCCCGCGTTAGGGGTAGCAGCGGATACCGGCCTTTTTCTAGTTTGCAGTTGTTAGTTTGCAGTTAGCAGGTATTTGCAAGGCGGTAATTACTTGCAGAAATGCGCCTAAGGCCTGCAGGCGTATGAGCGGATAACCCGGCCGCAGGCAACGCCCTGATTATTTCCTATCGCTTCGCCCGGCATTACAAAGTACAGTATGTCGCAAAGTAAAATGGTGGCGTAACTTTGTCACCACATTTTAAGTTAAGTTTTTTAACCGGTGGGGTGGTTGTTGTTAACGCACCAATGAGTACGCATAAAGCTTGGTAAAAAGTGTTGGTATTTGTTGGCAAATCATGCAAAAAACATGGCAAAATCCACACTAATTTTGGCTATAGTTGGTATATTTTGGCATTTTTTACAATTATTTAATTGTCTGTATATCAATAGGTTGTTTGTTAAATTTGTTTTAACGTTAAAAATTAGCCCACCATTTTTTTCAAAAAAACGACGTGAAAAATGGGGTACTAATTCTTCTGCAATTCCTGGTACTTAATACCATTGGCCGGGTCGGCCTGGGTGAAGATGTTGAGGGCCTCGATACGCAGCTGCGTATCGGTATGGGCGTATAGCGAGATCAGCTCATCGCACTTAGCCGTAAAAAACACCAGCGGGAACATAGCGCCAAGTCGCTGCCTGTCTAACTGCGTCAGGGCAGGCAACAGCGCCGATATGGCTTTGCGGCCCTTGGCGGCGTTGTCGGCCATTACATCCAGTCCGTTGCGGTGGTAATCGTACATAAAACTGCGCAGGGGGGCGTACACCTTGTTATTCAGGTTCTCGGCCAGCCAGTAGCGGTTAGTGTTACTGTCGAACGCTTTCCAGCCTTTATAGCTGGATGTTTGCGCATTGGTGACAACCGTTTGAGCCAGGTTAAAGTAAGGCGTGCCGCTAAAGCGCGCAAAGCTATCATTATCAACCCCCGCTATAACGTAAGCATAAAACGCCATCACCGAGCTCAGGTTTGATTGAAAGTTCTGGTCAGAATAGTCAATGGTTTGGCCCTCGGTATAGGTAAACTCGAAGTCTTTATCGTTAACGCTCAACAGCGTAGTGTTGTAGTTGGAGTTAAACACCGGGCGTGATGATTGTACCTGCAACTCGCCGGCGAAATTGCTGCCGCCATCCCAGGTGGTTATGTTGAGGATGAAGTTGCAATCCAAGCGCTCTTGTGGTAATACGTTTTCTGTCAACCATTTATGGCCGTTCAAAAAGTCCTTCATGGCTGTCTCTAACGACTGGAACACGCGCTTATTGGTAGTTTGGATCTTGGGTGCAAGTACGGTTATACGCGCGTTCAAATCCTGCGCCGAAGCGGCAAAGCTCAACAAAAACAACGCTATACCTATACTTAATTGCTTCATTTTATCAATAAGGTTACTATTCTCTGGCAGATGTCCTTAGCTACATCCTCCTTGCTTTTTAGGGCGAAGGTGGTAGTTTGCAAGTCACGGTCTATAATGGTTATCTTGTTGGTATCCGTTTTAAAACCCGCCCCCGCATCGCTTAGCGAATTTAGCACAATAAAGTCCAGATTCTTCTTTTTAAGTTTATCGATAGCGTTCTGCTCTTCGTTGTTGGTCTCGAGCGCGAAGCCTACCAGCAACTGGTCGGCTTGTTTGTTATCGCCTAAAAACTTTAAGATATCGGTAGTCTTTTTGGTTTCGATGGTAAGGCCGCCATCCTGTTTTTTTATCTTTTGCGGTGCGATGGTAACCGGTGCGTAATCGGCCACGGCGGCGCTCATTACACATACGTTAGCATCGGTATAGTTCTGTTGGCAGGCCTTCAACATTTCGGCAGCGGTAGTCACGTCAATACGTTTAACAGATCGCTGCTTACTTACCTGCGCAGATGGGCCTGAGATCAATATAACATCGGCCCCCAAGCGAGCTAACTCATCAGCAATAGCAAACCCCATCTTACCGGATGAATGGTTGCCTATAAAGCGCACAGGGTCTATAGCCTCATAAGTAGGGCCGGCAGTAACCAGTACCTTCTTACCAACTAAAGGAAGTTTATTCTTAATATCGGCAGTAAGGAAAGCCATGATCTCTTCCGGTTCGGCCATACGGCCTTCGCCGTATAAGCCACTGGCCAGTTCGCCGGTGCCGGGTGCTATCATAATATTACCGAAGGTATGCAGCGTTTCTATATTAGCCGTGGTAGAAGGGTGCTTCCACATATCCAGGTCCATAGCCGGGGCAAAGTATACTGGGCATTTAGCAGACAGGTATACGGCGGTAAGCAAGTTGTCTACCAAACCGTTAGCCATCTTAGCCAATGTATTGGCGCTGGCGGGGGCAATGATCAATACATCGGCCCATAGGCCCAGCTCAACGTGGTTGTTCCACTCGCCGGTTTCGGGCGTAAAGTATTCACTAAATACCGGGTTCTTGGATAACGTAGAAAGCGTTAGGGGAGTGATGAAGTTGGTAGCATCGGGCGTCATTACCACTTGCACGTTAGCGCCTGCTTTTACAAGCAGCCTTACCAACAAAGCCGATTTATAAGCAGCGATACTGCCACATACACCTAAAACTACATTTTTACCCTCAAGCATCTTGTTAAAGTAAAAAATAAAAAGTCAAAATTCAAAAACAAAGGTAGCCCAATGCTTTTGAATTTTGACTTCAAACTTTTGAATTAAAAGGAGACTATGCTTCTTTTATAGGATTGCGATAGTATATTTTACCATCTAAAAATTCCTGAACGGCAACCAATGATGGTTTAGGCATTCTTTCGTAATGTTTAGATATTTCAATTTGCTCACGATTTTCAAAGATCTCTTCTAAGTTATCGTTTGATGAAGCAAATTCAGAAAGCTTTGCATGCAATTCTTCCTTAACATTGTTTGATATCTGGTTTGCCCTTTTAGACATAATTACCAGCGACTCATAAATGTTTCCTGTTTCTACATCCAGTTCGCGCAAATCGCGGGTTACTGTGCTGTTTGCAATTGCAGGTTTGGTTGGGTTATTATTAATGTTACTCATATCTTATTTAATTATGGCATTTTTTTATGAATGTCCTGTGTTTCTGATCTGTTCTGTATAAATACAGAGTCTTTTCTGGCTAATTTGCGGGCAAGTCTGTCGTTATCGTTTGCCTCGGCTATTATTCTTTTAGCGTCCTGTATGCCGGCTGCACTGTCTTTTTTTAGTTTCTGTGCTTGTGATAAATAAATACTTTTTGGGTATTTATCTGCAAACTGGTCGGCAAAAGTTATAGCTTGTGTATAACGTTCTTCTTGTTTGTACTCACGGCTTTGGTGCGCATACTCATATTGCGCTTTGATGGTTAAAAACTCCAGCTCCTCGGCATATTTAGTATCCGGGTAATCGCGCAGCGTATTACCAAACGCAATAACCGCCGATTGGTTTTCGCCAATGGTTAAATACAATTTAGCGTTCGAGTATGCTTTTAACTCTAAACGATCACGTAGGTCCTGTATCAATTTACTGGCCTCGGCAACACGGTCGCTTTTTGGATAAAGGTTAATAAACAACTGTAGCTTCTCTATACACTTATAAGTATTCTCCTGGTCTAAAGAAAATCCCGGTGCATCAAGGTAATAGCAATATGCCGTTAAAAATCTGGCCTCTTCAGCTCTCGGGTCAGACGGGTATGAAGTAGCAAACTCATTAAAGTGATAAGCCGCAGCAGTATAGTCTTTCAACTTATAGTTAGCCATTGCATTCAAATAAAACAAATCGGTGGCACCATCAGTACCACGGTAACGTGTTAGCAGGGTTTCAAATAAACCCAATGCTTTGTCGTATTCTTTCTTCTCGTACAGCCTCTTGCCTTCCTGGAATTTTTTAGCATTATCATTACTTAGCTTTAGCTTATCGTACTTGCTTTTACACCCAATTATGGCGAAAAGTAATACTATTAATAAGCCGGCAAATAATGGTAGTTGTTTTTTAAACATTTTGCA
>DHIR01000167.1:0-610 GCA_002403905.1 Mucilaginibacter sp. UBA4741 | reverse complement strand
TTTAAACATTTTGCAAAGATAAGGAATATTATAAATCAGTCAATTTTTTTATTTAGAGGGCTAATATATAAGGTGTTTTTTACTATATATATATATAGTGCCTATTTTAACATCTTTTAACGATTAGGATCAACTACTAGTATATTATAGTATCCCATTTTAATAAATTGATAATGCTATATAGTATAGGTGCTATATTTTATTATTTTGGATGGAATAGATGGTATTGCGACCTAATGTTATATGCTAAATACTTTGCCTGAATTTTTTCAGGCTGATTTGCAAAGTGTTAACTATACACTTTCATTATTTCTTGCAAACTATTTGCATGGGTCAAAACTATACGTACCTTTGCAGCCCGCAAAATAGATAGCGGATTGTTCTAATAACACTTCAAAAATACAAGCAAAAAATTATTTTAAAATATAATTGCAGAAGTTAAAAAGGTTCATACCTTTGCAGTCCCAAAACAAACGGGACAAAATTACAAGAGTTACCGAAAGCGATTTTCGGATATAAAAAATTGAAAAAGTAATCACTGTTAAAAGTGAGAAACATAATAGATCTGAACCGTGAGGCAAAGACAAAAGTTCTTTTAGGAAATAGAAAA
>DHIR01000141.1:6019-7606 GCA_002403905.1 Mucilaginibacter sp. UBA4741 | reverse complement strand
ACCTAAGTGGAAGCTATGATATTTTAAACATATTTCCCCTTTCAGAAATAAAAGCCGATTCATCGGGTGATTGGAAAAAAGAGCGATTTAAAGCAAGTTTAAAATTCGGATGGATAACGAATGAAGGTAATATTTCAAATGCACCAAATTCTCAATTCATTTTATATCCAAAGTACCCGGAAGTTCGTTTTTCGGGTTTTTTACTTCGATCTGAATATGCTCCGTCTGAATTAATGAGCAAAAGATTAGCTGGCAGACTGCTTTTTTTAGGAGTGGCGAATAATGGAATGACACTAGGTTATGTTACCTCTCCAGAATCAGAAATTACAAGATCAGTAAATTCATTAAAACTTGATACTGAACTTGGAATTTTTAAAATCCTTGACCTTATACCTCAAATAAATTATAGGCAACAATTATTAAATGAATTGTTTCGCATTTATAATTTAGGTTGGATTAATTCAAAGCGGTTACATAAAACCGGAGAAATATTACCCTGTGTTTCGTCTAACTGCGGTGGATATACCCTTGAAGCAGAATTAGGTATTTCAGCAAATGGTTATTCAGAACCGGATTATTTAGGCTATGAAATAAAACAATTTAAATCTGCCAACTTTGGTAGATTAGCAAATGAAGTAATAACTCTTATGACCCCGGAACCTAATGGAGGACTTTATGTACAAAAAGGCGTGGGTAGTTTTATAAGAACTTACGGCTATAAAGATAAAAGTGGTAAGGTAGATAGATTGAATTTTGGCGGTATTCATAAAATTGGGATAAGCCAACCATTAACTGGTTTAACATTAGAATTAATAGGTTTTGATACAGAAAGTTCTAAAATCAGAAATGTAAATGGTTCAATATCTCTAATTGATGTTCAAGGAAATGAGGCATCAAGTTGGAGTTTTGCATCACTTTTAAAACATTGGAATAGAAAACACAATCTAGCTTGCTATGTTCCCTCTAAGTCAATTAAAGCACCTGTTCAGCAGTATCAATATGGCAATAAAGTATTGTTGGGCGATGGCACCGATTTCCAATTATTTTTAAAACAAATGGCAGCTGGTAATATTTATTATGACCCAGGAATAAAAATGGAGCAAGCATCTACTAAACCGGTAATAAAAAGAAGAAGTCAATTTAGAATTAAATCCGGCAATCTTCCTCAGTTATATAAAAAAAGCGAAACCATTAATCTTTTAGACACATAACTATTTGTATGTAGTTATAATATTTGCAATCTCTTTTCCTACAGCCTCAATTAGCGGTGTTACTACTGAATTACCAAACTGCTTGTATGCCTGATTATCTGACACTGGTATTCTAAAGCTTTTCTTACCAGCATTTACTGGATAACCTTGCAATGCGGCACATTCATCAGGAGTTAATCGTCTCGGACTTGAGCCGTTTTGTGGGATAAGAATTTCAGAGCCATCTTTATAGTAACGCGCACTTATTGTTCTACTTATGCCATCCAAATTAACAAGTCCAAAACCAAAACCATTTCCTTTTAATTTATGTTTTTTGGCATATTCCTGTAGATAATTCCATAAATGAACTGAGAGGGTATATTTGGGATCGACTTCT